>SLPX01000150.1 GCA_007131745.1 Myxococcales bacterium | reverse complement strand
CAATCGATTGGTTCAAAGATCCTGCTTTCCTGATGTACTGTTCCGAGCTTGCCACCGTGGCCACAAGCGCGGGATTGCTGGTTCCATTGAACGACGAAACCATGGTTCCCCTCGTGGGCCGCGAGACATGGGATTTGTTCGTGGCCGAAGTCGGAAAACACAACAGGGGTGAGGCTTCAGCGTTCACGACGATGAATGCCAACCCGAGGGTTCGCAAGGTCGAGGCGGCTTTGGCGCCGGAAGACCTGAAACCCTGTCCCGAGTATGGACCCGAGCATGTGCGTGATGAACTTCGTACGCGGATAGCGTTCCAGCCGATGACCATGGCCGACATCGTGGAGCAATTCATCAGAACCCATATTCCGAGGGAAATCCTGGGTGAAGCGACCGCTCCGGCACAGGGCGCCATCTTGCAAGCCGTAAAGCCCGGAGTCTTCGAAGCCATGGCAATGGACCAACTTCCCGACGACGACCCCCGCAAGGCGGCCGTGGACGCTCTTTTCAATCAATTGGTGCAGTTGGTATCCACACCTCATGAAAGCTACGCTGCATTCCGAGAAGCGCTTGAACCGCTTCTCCAACAGGCACGGCAGGTAACCGGACCCAGGGACGACACCGGCACCGGACTTTTCGTGCCCCCGAGTCTTTTCCATGTGATCGCACAGGGCAAAATGCCCGGCGGCCTCCTGGACCTGGAATACGTGGGTCACGGAGTTCACTACAACGCCGTCCGGCGTATAGAAGACGCGGATGTTAATATCGAAAATTCGCTGCAGTCCAGTTGTCAACCGAGTTGTGATGGGTCCAGTCCGGACGGAAGTTGCTGGTGTGATACAGCGTGCACTGAGTCGGGCGACTGCTGCGACGACTACGAACAGTATTGTGCCGAACCTGCAGACGACGACTCACCCCAAGACGATGGGCCGGCGCCGAACAGCTGCGAATCGCGTTGCGGGGATATATCTCTGGATCAAAGTTGCTACTGCGATGAACACTGCACCGAAGACGGCACCTGCTGCGACGACTACGAACAGTATTGTGCCGGACAAGACAATCCGCCGGCGCCGAACAGCTGCGAATCACGTTGCGGGGATATCGCTCTGGATCAAAGTTGCTTCTGCGATGATCACTGCACCGAACAAGGCGACTGCTGCGAAGACTACGTTCTTTATTGTACCGTAGGTTAGGCTTTCACCTCTAAGCTGAATCCCCTTCAACCGATACCCTTTCTTTCCGAAGCTCGTTCCTGCGCCTGCTCTCGGAGCTGATCCTTTTTCTTGATCGCTTCCCGCTTGTCGTACTTTCTCTTTCCCCGCGCAAGCCCGAACTTAAGCTTAATCCGCCCGTTTCGCGGGTACAGGCTCAGGGGCACAAGGGTGTAACCCTTTTCATTGACCTTTACCTTGAGCCGAATGATTTCCCGCTTGTGCAAAAGCAATTTCCGGCGCCGCAATGGTTCATGATTCCTCAAGTGGCCGAACGGCCACTCGGCTACGTGCGCTCCCACCAAAAACGCCTCTGTTCCATGAATCGCCACGTAAGCTTCGTTCAAACTCACACTTCCCATGCGAATGGACTTCACTTCGCTTCCCAAAAGGACGAGTCCGGCTTCAAAGGTGTCTTCGATATGGTATTCGTGCCGGGCCTTTCGATTTCTGGCAAACGTTTTTTCGGCCGGTTTTTTATTTTTTCCTCCACTAGACAAAACAGCTTCTCCAGTGTCTCACCATTCAACATCCTCCCGGGTTGGTGTCTTCCGGGCCAAAGTCCTCACCATGAAAATCCTCGGGGTTGGATTCAAAAGTAAAGGAGGGTCTGCCCGTGAAAACAGGAGGGGGATCATACCCGTAGGTCCGGGGATCGAAAAAAGCGTGGTCAAATTCAACAAACCCGTTTGCAATCAGTTTATTCATGAACGTGGGGACTACACCGGTCGGGGCCAGGCACCCCATGACCCTTCCCTCTTCGTCCCTGCCGGTTTGAGTGAAGACAAACAGATCCTGTACAAGGTAATCACCTCGCTGATCCAGCGGCAGAACCTCGGAAATATGGGTGATTTTTCTGCTTCCGTCCACAAAGCGGGCGCAACAGACAACCAAATCTATCGCAGCTGCAACCTGGGCCCTTACAGCGCGCAATGGCAGGTCCACACCGCTCAGCAAGGCAAGGCTCTCCAGCCGGGTCAACGTCTCACGCGGGCTGTTGGCATGCGTGGTGGTCATTGATCCACCGTGGCCGGTATTGAGCGCCTGTAGAAGATCAAAACACTCCCCTCCCCGAACCTCTCCGATTACTATCCGGTCCGGACGCAACCTGAGAGAGCTGTGAAGCAAATCCCGAATACTTACCTCTCCCTTTCCGCGATCATCCGGAGGTCGGGATTCAAGCGGAACCAGGTGATCCTGAGTCAACTGGAGTTCCGCGCTGTCCTCTATAGTGATGATGCGTTCTTCGTTTGGTATGAACTGGGAAATCACGTTCAACAAAGTCGTCTTTCCAGATCCCGTCCCCCCGGCGACCACGATGTTTTTGGCGATGAGCACACATGCTTCTATGAGAGACGCTGCTTCCGGGGTGATCGATCCGAACTCGATAAGTTGATCGATCGTAAGTCCCCCAGGAAAAAATTTCCGTATGCTCACGGTCGTCCCGCAACGCGCCACGGGCGGCAGAATCACGTGAATTCGTGATCCATCCGGCATTCGCGCGTCCAGCCGAGGCCTGTCTTCGCTCAACGGTCGCCCCACGAACTGCGCCATGTTCCGGGCCGCGGCATTGATGCCGTCTTCGGTAAAAACCACATCGGTTTTGTACAACCTCCCGCCCATTTCGACCCAGACATCTTCCGGCCCGTTTATCAAAATCTCGGAGCAACGATCATCATCAAGATATCCCAAAACAGGCTTCAAAAAAGCTCTCAATGCTTCATCATACATTCCCATGGCGCTCTCCGATCTAAAAAGACTCCATCTTTTCGGACCAATCCCATTTACCAGCACAACGAATCCAAATCAAACCCAATCTTAAACACGAGATCCAGGGCTGCTGAAAAAAACCATTCGAGTGGGGATTTGACACGCAATGAAAGCATCTGCTAGGTATCTAGCAATTCTAATTTTGTTACGTCGGTCAGATCATCCCCGGGAGATTCTTCAATGGAACAAAAAAACAACGGCAAAAGCGCAAGTGACAATGATTTTTCCAACAAACCTGATGTTGGACATCCATGCAAAAAAGGACTCATGTCCGGCAAGATGATCGAACCCCTTGACGTCGAATCCCGGAACGACATCAAGGGCCTCGTGGAAAAAGTGTTCGGAGGGTCCGGTTTCAACGGGCGCCGGCTCGCTGAAGCCGCTACTATATGGAAACGGATGATTGAAAAGGATGCCACCGTATGCCTCACCCTGGCGGGTGCCATGACCCCGATCGGCATGTCCGGCCCCATTGTCACGATGATGGAAAAGGGGTTTATCGATTTCATCATCTCGACCGGAGCGAACCTGTATCACGATCTGCACAGAACCTACAATTACCCTGTACGCCAGGGGCATTTCCAAATCGACGATCGGGATCTTCACGATTCAGGAGTCGTACGAATCTACGACACTTTCATAGAGGAAGACGAGACCCTACTCGCAACGGATGCATGCATCCTGGAAGCCGCCAAAACAATCGAAAGGCAGGAGCCTTGTTCGACTGCCGATTTTCTGTCGATGCTCGGAAAAGTCATACTCGAAACCGCTCCCAATCCGGAAAAATCCTTGCTTGCCAAGGCTTACGAATTGGATGTTCCCATCTACTGTTCCGCCATCGGAGACTCTTCAATTGGAATGAACCTCTTGATCCCTTGGCTCTTTGAAAAGAAAATTCCTATCGATCCCGTATTGGACGTGATTGAAACAGCATCTATTGTCTGGGCTTCCGAACTGAACGGAGTGGTTGAAGTAGGCGGGGGGCATCCAAAGAACTTTTACATGCAAACCCAACCGACCCTGTGGCAAATCCTTCACGACAACCAGGGAGGACACGATTTCTTTATACAGCTCACAACGGATTCACCGCACTGGGGCGGGCTTTCCGGCGCCACTCCGTCGGAAGCATACTCATGGGGCAAAGTTTCGGATCCGCGGATCAACAATACGGTCGTTTATTCATGCGCGTCCATTACATTGCCGATACTGGCAATGTACATGAGCAGCGAAGCCTCTCCACGAACCCCCAAGCGAATAATGCAAAGGAAAAACGAGTGGACCGAGAAGTTGATTAAGAGATCGCGAAACAACGAACAGGTTCAAAAAGACTGGAACGTTTCAAAGAGAACCATGCTTACTCATCCAAAACCCTGACATTCATCTCCGCCCTGGTCGTGGGCATATCATTGCCATCCCTGGGAAGAGCGACTATCTTGTCCGCTGCATCCATCCCGTCCACAACCCGTCCGAACGCGGTGTACTGTCCGTCTAGAAAAGCAGAATCCTTGACCACAACGAAAAACTGGGAACCCGCGCTGTTGGGATCCTGGGCTCTCGCCATGGACAAAATCCCTCTTTCGTGCTTTGTATCATTGAACTCAGCGTTCACGTGATGCCCCGGCCCTCCGGTTCCAGGTGTCCCCCCCGCTCCCTGCTTTGAATTCGGGCAACCTCCCTGGATCATGAACCCTGGAATGACCCTGTGAAAGGTCGAACCATCATAAAAACCCTTTCGAGCCAAGCTCAAAAAATTCTCCACGTGTTTTGGAGCCTTGTCCGGAAAAAACTCCACGGTCATGTTTCCATACGCTGTTTCGATCACTGCTCTTGGTGCGTTGCCGGCCATATTTTCCTCCTGCAAAAAAAGTGTGTGCATTAAAACCAACACCTTTATGAAGGATCACGACCCAGGATGCAAGAAAGAGTGCAGATTTATTTGAGAGACACCTCAGGTGTAATTACGCTTTGTTCTTTCACTTGATTCTTGGCTGTATTCATAAACGGACAATTTTAATGCGGATTGATTTCAACAGGAATGATCTTGTCTTCGGTGGTCCCATCTCCAAGCTGACCGTATTCATTCTCTCCCCAACACCATGCCGTCGTATCGCTCTTTAATGCACATGTGTGCCTGTTACCCACCGAAAACTGCATTACACTCCCCATCGCTTCTACCTCGATCGGTGTACTTTGATTATTCGATATTGTCTCTACTCCCAACTGGCCGTAGAGATTCAGTCCCCAACACCACGCTGTCGTATCGCTCTTCACCGCACAAGTGTGAAAACCACCTCCGGCTATCCCCACCACGTCGGTCAACTCAGCCACCTGCTCCGGCCTAATTCTCCCCTCAAACGTACCGTTCCCCAGTTGACCGTAATTGTTACTTCCCCAACACCATGCAGTTCCATCACTTTTCACTGCACAAGTATGCCAGCCGCCGACGGTGATTTCCACAACACCGTTCAGATCGACCACCTGCACCGGTGTGCTCCTATCCTCTTCCGTATCATCTCCTAACGTCCCTGAAAAATTCCTTCCCCAACACCATGCCGTTTCATCGCTGCTCAACACGCATGTATGTTGTTTTCCACTTGAAATTTGAACTGCATCGTCCAATCCAACCACCTGCACAGGAGTGGTTCTATCGTCATTCGTATCATCCCCGAGCTGACCGTAATCATTCCTTCCCCAACACCACACTGTCTCGTCATTTTTCAAACCACAGGAGTGATTATCTCCAACCGAGATCGAGACCAAATTCGACACTCCGACCACCTCAACCGGTGTGCTTCTACTTTCATTCGTATCATCTCCAAGCTGACCGTACCCATTACTTCCCCAACACCATGCCTTTCCGGCACTATCCACAGCACAACTATGAGATAAGCCACTGGAGATCGAGACCAAGTTCGACAGCCCGACCACCTGCACCGGTGTGCTTTTACCCTCTTGCGTGCCGGATGTCCCATCTCCAAGCTGACCGGAGATATTCCTTCCCCAACACCATGCCGTTCCATCGCCCCACAAAGCGCAGGTGTGTCTGTGCCCTGCAGAAATCGCCAGCCATTTCTTACAGCCTGAAGTGTCGAATCCCGAGCAGTCTGAAAGACATGCCAATATATCACCCGAAAAACCCAGAGACTCACATGTTTCTCCCCCGAGATCATCGCCGTCACACACCTCTTCGTCGTCTATCACTCCATTACCGCAAAAACTCTCACATCCTGAAGCGTCAAATCCTGAGCAGTCTGCAAGACATGCTAATGCACCACCTGAAAAGCCCATCGTTTCACAGGTCTCTCCCCCGAGATCTTCTCCATCGCATACCTCGTCGCCGTTTATCACTCCGTCACCGCAAAAACCTTCGCATCCTGCTGTGTCGAATCCCGAACAGTCTGCAAGACATGCCAATGTACCACCGGAAAAGCCCATCGTTTCACAGGTCTCTCCCCCGAGATCCTCTCCGTCGCATACCTCGTCGCCGTTTATCACGCCGTCGCCACAAAAACCTTCACATCCGGTTGTGTCAAACTCGAGACAATCAGCCATACAGGCAAGATCTCCGCTGTAGTAGCCCAGAGACCGGCAGGTTTGTCCCCTAAGATTGCTTCCGTCGCAAACTTCCAGACCCTCTACCTGACCGTTTCCACAAGTGTAACAACTCGTGATATCAAGCTTGCAATCTGTTGTACATTTCAAAACACCCTCTTCGTGACTGCTTACATCCGAACAAGTCAAACCGCCAAAATCGTCTCCGTCGCACATTTCCCCCTCTTCCATGACACCGTTTCCGCACATTGGACGTTTGGTGAATTCTGTCGTACACCCAATTGTGAAAATGAAAAGCATGAATCCAAACACACAAGATCTGGAAACAAGCAGCCCACAAAAAAACCTATGCATCCAAGAAACTCCCGGCATTTCAAACAATCCGCAGATTAAACCAATTATTACACATCGAAGATTTTTGCATCAAGGATATAATCGTCCGGGGCTTCGGCTGTGCAACCATTGGGTTCTTCTATAGACTTCGCCTCCCGGGCTTGACCGGTTGTACATCGGGGTCTATAAACCCAGCGTGAGACAAAACATCGTCATTGACGAAGGAGAACGCGCAACCCTAGGAATGACTCAAGAGTGTGAATGCTGTGAATCAAGCGAATGATGAAAAAAAGATGAACGCTGCAAATGGTGTTGAAACAGACGGTTCGGGCGGTGAAACAGAAATGATCATTGCAATGGAGGGCATAACAAAGCATTACGGATCCGGCGCTGGAAGGCAGCAGGTTCTATACAATGTCAATCTCAATATAGAACGATCCGAACTTGTCTCAATAGTGGGCACCAGCGGCTCGGGAAAGTCCACGTTGTTGAATATTATCGGTGGGCTGGATCGGGATTTTGAGGGAAAAGTAAAGGTCGAAAACACGAGCTACAACGGTTTATCGGACAGAAGTCTTTCAATTTTGAGAAACAAGACCATTGGGTTCATATTCCAGTCGTTCAACCTGCTGGATCATCTTACCTGCTGGGAAAATGTTGCCCTTCCGTCTTTTTTCGACCAGAAGCCTTCGGGAAATGCAAAAGATAGAGCGGTGGAGGTTTTGGAGCGGTTGGGGTTGGGCAACAAGGTGAATGTCACTCCGGGAAATCTGTCCGGAGGCCAAAAGCAACGGGTTGCAATAGCCCGGGCATTGTTTAACAAGCCAAAAATTCTCCTGTGCGATGAACCCACGGGGAATTTGGACACCAAAACCGGCGCTCAGATCATAGAGTTGTTCAAGGAACTAAATGAAAAAGACGGAATAACCCTTATTCTGGTCACGCATGAAGATCGCCTATCCCGGGTCGCTCAAAGGGTTCTCAGGCTTGAAGACGGAAAAATCGTCGATGAAATACTGAGAACTGAAAAGGATAAAAGCGTAGATAAAGAACAAGAACAAGAAGAAGAAGAGATTCAGAAAAACAAGAACCCGGAAAAGGAGAGAGAAAACGACAATAAAAACAGGGAGGTAGAAGAGTGAAGCTGAAGAAGCTCATACGAATGTCAGGACAGAGCATTCGCAGAAATTTCAAACACCTTCTGCTGTCCGCGATCGGCATAGTAGCCGGCATAGCAGCGTTCTCGTTTTTCCTTAGCCTGGGCGTAGGAGTGAGAAGATGGGTGCATAGCGACAGTTTTCTTCCACTCACCAAGTTGGAGGTTATTCCGCCCAGGAAAGCCCTGGAAAAAGACCCTTCAAAACTTCAAAATCCCATCACCGCTTCAGTTGTCGAGGAAATCAGAAACAGGCCGGAAGTAAAAAAAGCTTATCCGAAAATGAAATTCGCGTTCCCAGGGCTGGGGCACGGCGGAAGAACTGTCTTCGGCCATGATATTCACATAGAGTTCATCGGCGATGGAATCGACCCCAACCTTATCGAGGAACACGAGGAGTTTTCCTGCGGCGGCGCTTTTGAAAACTGCGCATTCAAAGATTGGTGGGGCTTAGAGCAACCGAAGAATTCCTGCAAAAACGACAGGGACTGCCCTGAAGGAAGCCATTGCATACCCAAGACCGGAACCTGCGCTGAGTGCAATAACGACGAAGAATGCGGTTCAGAAAAAATCTGCGATCCCAATACCCGGACGTGCATACCGGATCTAAAATGCTGGCCCGACGACCCTCATGTGCGAGATCAGAAAGGAGAAATCGTAAAAGACGAATTCGATCGTCCAAAGAGAAAGGGCGGCAGGACCGACGCGGACTGCTGGGAAGTTTCGGGACGATTCCGCTGCGATGAGCGAACCCGGCGTTGCACAAACCATTGCACCTCTCACGGAGAGTGCGGCAGGGGCTATTACTGCGACAGGCAATTGACTCAAACCTGCTATCGGGCCATACCCGCCATTGTATCGAGATACATCATCGAGTTGTATAACGGCTCGGTGGCGCCCGGAAGGGGCTGGACCCGCATCGACGAAGACACGATCGACCAGTTCCTGGGCATGACTTTCGTGGCTCGTCTCGGCGAATCAGTCATCGGAGGAGACAAGGAAAAAGTAAAAGCCCTGGAACGAAGAGTTCAGCTCATAGGGGTAAGCGACAAGGCGATACCTATAGGGCTTACGGTTCCGCTTGGCTACGTAAAGCGGTGGAACGAGCACTTCTCCACAAAGGATGAGACCGGACGATCCCTTGAACCGCACAAGTACGAGCATTACACCAGCGTGGTGGTGTGGGTTGAGGACAAGGGCCAGGTGCAGAGTTTCACCAATTTCATCAAGGAACTGGGTTTTGAACTTCAAGACAGCATGGCTGAAACCGTGGGTTTGCTCATCACCATCGTGACCTTGCTGTTGGCGATAGTTTCGGCCTTTATCGTGCTTATTTCTGCGATCAACATATCCCACACCTATTACATGCTGATCAGTGAAAGAAGATGGGAAATCGGCGTATTTCGGGCGGTGGGAGGAAACCGTTGGGATATTCGTTTTATGATACTAAGCGAAGCCCTGATCCTGGGGCTTGCAAGCGGCGCCGTCGGTTTGGCCGTGGGATTCGGATTGTCTTCCATAGTCGACTTCATCAATCAGCAATGGGTGCCTTATTTTCCGTTCAAACCTGCAAGCTATTTTGACTACACATGGTGGCTCTGCCTTTTGTCCATCGGATTCGGCGTTTTGTTCTGCCTTGCCGGCGCGTTTTTTCCGGCCGACAAGGCGGCCCGCCTGGAACCGGCTGAAGCGCTTGCGGTTCAAAAATAAAGGATGGACGAGTTTCTAGCCACAAAGATTCTTCAAGAACAGTTCCACTATCAAGGCTGATGATTTCAAACAAACCAAACAGCAATAGCCTGGAGAAAACCGCGGGGGGAAAACCGGATCAAAAATCTGTGGAAGAATTGTACAAGACAAGGCTTCGGGAAAGGGAAAAACGGCTTGGTTTCGCTGCTTCAAGGGACCTGCTGATTGCACGGTTGCGTATGACGGTTTTTCTCCTGGGCGCGGCCGCTGGAGCGGCCGGCTCCATTTGGAATCTTTATTCATGGATATGGGGTCTGGCCTTCCTGCCTCCCTTTATCGTCCTGGTGATGCTTCACCGCAGAACACTGAACGAAAAATGGAGAGCTGAACAATCCGTAGACTTCTATCAAAATGGACTTGCCCGACTCGGAGACAACTGGTCGTCCAAGGGATCCCAAAAAGAAAACCTCGCAAAAAAAGAGCATCCCTACGCGGTGGACCTGGACCTTTTCGGACCACACTCGCTCTTCCAAAGGCTGTGCACCGCAAGAACGGATGGAGGAGAAACCGCGCTGTCGAACTGGCTTTCCAAACCCGCTCCGCCGGATGAAATAAGAAAACGACAAAAGGCAGTAGACGCTCTCAGAAATGAAGTAGACTTCCGGGAAGATATCCATGTGACCTCGGAAGGGGTAAAAACAGAGTTCAATTCAGAAACAATTGAACAATGGATTTCACGGCCCACGGTTTTTCCGCTCAAATGGGCCTCTTTTCTCCGGGCGGGCGGTGTTTTCATGACTATGTGCCTGGCATCCACGGCTTTTTTGTGGCGGTATACGGATACGGGTCCACTTCCATTCGCCGCGGCCTTGTGTTTGCAACTCGTTGTAATACATATTCTGAAACGAAAGGTTTTCCAAACTACCACCGGCCTGGATCGCCCGGAACGTCAGCTTCGCATTTTCTCACTTTTGTTGAAGAAATTCGAATCCGCGGATTACCGGGACCCCATGCTGAAATCCCTTCAAAAAAGACTCTACATGGAAAAAGCTCCGGCATCAGCCGCGGTATCCCGCCTCTCAAGGCTGGTTACATGGATAGAGTCGAAAAACAACATGTTTTTCGGACCAATCTGGTTTGCGCTGTCACTTACCATCCACACATCCATATCGGTTGAAAAGTGGCGTCGCATCTACGGCCCCAAGGTAATGGACTGGACTGCCGCAGTCGGAGAGTGGGAAGCATTGTTGTCTCTTTCGGCCTACGCCTATGAAAACCCATCTTATCCGTTTCCAGAAATCAAGGAGGGTGGACAACCGGTTTTTCAAGGACGTGAATTGGGACATCCTCTGCTCCCGGAAAAAAACTGCGTAAGAAACAATGTAGAGCTCGACGAAAAAACACCGGTTTGGATTGTAAGCGGCTCAAACATGTCGGGGAAATCGACTCTCCTGAGAGCGGTCGGATTAAATACTGTTTTGGCTATGGCCGGAGGCCCGGTAAGAGCCCATAGCATGACACTGACCTCGTTGCAGGTGGGTGCCACGATCCGCATCGAAGACTCTCTCCAGGCCGGCAGTTCCAGGTTCTACGAAGAAATCAAAAGGTTGAAGCAGCTCATGGATTTGGCAACCGCCGAATACCCGGTGCTCTTTCTGCTGGATGAAATCCTGCACGGCACTAACTCACATGACAGGTGCCGTGGAGCCGGGGCGATCATCGCCGAATTAGTCAAAAAGGGTTCGGTCGGACTCGTGACAACGCACGATCTGGGAGTCGCCGGAGCTGCCAATAACAGTCTCATCAAAAACGTTCATTTCACCGACGAGGTAATAAATGGAAAACTGGTTTTCGATTACAAGCTCAAACCCGGAGTGGTCGAAAAAAGCAATGCGCTTGAACTGATGAAAAGCGTGGGGCTCGAAGTTTAAAATCCGAAATGTGCAAAAACAGCATCAATCATCAAAACGGTTCCAAAATTCATGCACCGCGGCTACAGGATCCCCGGTGATCAACATTTCTTCCTTCCAGTAACCGGGAAGAAGGTCCCTGTATGCAGCTTCGGTGAATCGTTTTCCCATCAAAACCATCACACCCCTGTCGTTTTCACTTCGAATAACCCTCCCCGCTGCCTGCACCACCCTGGTAAGACCCGGATGCAGATAAGCATACTCAAAACCACGTCCATCCCGCCTGTCATGGTATTCCAGCATCAAGCCCCTTTCAAACGTAACCGCCGGGAGGCCCGGTCCCACTATGTATGCGCCGACAGCTGTCTCTCCAGGATAATCAACTCCCTCCGACATTACTCCCCCCATGACGGTGCAAACAAGTTTCGAACAACCATCCGGGCGACGGTTGCCGTTATCGGTGATGCGCCTGATTTCCTCCAGCACTTCCACGGCCTTAGCCGCGTTCGATACCTGGATCACCTCCACGCCGAGATTATTCATCCCGGCTGCCATCCGCAAAAACGTCACGGCTGAAGCCATGAATTCGTAACTTGGAAAAAACGCCAGGTGTACACCTGTCCTGGCGGAGGCCATTTCAACCAATGTTTGGGCCGTTTGAGAGATGTATTTCCCACGATCCTCGTATCGGGTCGAAACGCTTTCGTCCACGACCAGCAACCGATTGGAAGGCGGAAAAGGCGAAGGAAACGCGCAACCCGCATGGACCCTTCTGTTCATTCCCAGCACATCCATGTAAAAATCAAGCGGCTCCATGGTCGCGCTCATGGCTACGGCGGCGAAATAATCTTTGATTGTTCCGGCCAAGTAACGGGAGGGATCCAAGCAATTTATCTGCAAAACAGCGCAATCCGGGTTTTCCAGGCCGGACAAAACGGCTACCATCTCCTCAGCTCGTTCCTCGGCCGTTTCTACAAAGGCAAAAAATTCCATGCAAAAATGGATCGCCGGATCCACGATGCGCCTGGAATCGTCTTTTCGTCTGGGAACAAATTGCAATGGGCGACGGCCGCCCGTTTTTACGTAAGCCAGGTATTCGGGCAACCAGATTTCAAGGGCGATGCTCAGGTCTGTCCACGGTTCAGGGGCCGGCTCCACGACGGCACTCCGCGCTCCGGCTCTGGGTCCTTTTTCAACTTCATCGATCAAACCTTCAAATAAATCGTCCACCTTGAGCAGAATCTGGAGAAACTCCCTGTATAGCGTATCCGAACCATGATAACAGCCTTCCGCCAATACACGCGCCGCTTTCCTTTCCAGAACGGGGGAAAGAAAATCAACAGCCCTGTAATACAAATTGTGGGCTTCATCGACAAGTAGTCCCCATGGCCTGGGCCGCCGGCTGAAAAGATCTCTTCCAAACAATCTCTTCAATCGGCTGCCGGGGTGAAATACATAATTGAGATCCCCAACCAAAACATCCGCTCCGTAAGCCGCTGCCAAACTGAGTTCAAAAGGACAAACACCGGCTCCATCTGCTTCGCTCCTGATGAGATCCGCTTTAACGACGCCTCCTCTGAGCAACCGTTCCGGCAGCCCCCCTGCAGCCATTTTCATCCCCGAATCACTTAAACGATTGCATGACCCCGGAATGCACAACATCTCCTCTTGGGGACACGAGCGCTCTTTAGCCTCTATTTGCAAGGCCGTAACCGTATCCGTACCCCCGAGCAAAACATGAAGAGTATCAAGCGCCAGTTCCTGCTGGCCGACTTTCGCGGTAACGAAAAACAGACGGCGACCGGCTGAAAGACACGAACGCAGGGATGGATGAAGCGCTGCCGCGGTTTTTCCTATGCCTGTGGGCGCTGACAGACCGAGGTTCATTCCACTTTCAAAAGCTCCCTCCACGTTATCCGCCAGCTCCTTTTGGTACAACCGATATCCGGGAAACGGAAACTCCATTTTTTCGGCAAAATCCGATCTCGCCCTTTCCCTTTCCCTCTCTTTGCGGCGGATTTCCAGAAGCTCGTCCAAGCGAGCTTTCACATATTCACGGCAAAGGGAGGGGTCATAAAAAACCTCTACACGGCTCACGCTTCCATCAATCGCATCCATGAACACGACATACCCGGTAATTTCAAACCCTTCGCCTGTACAATCGATTTCTTTCTTTGCGCATTCCTCCGCCCAAAAATGCATATACAACGAGCATTGCCGCTTGAATGCTTCCATCACGCCCGGATCCACAACAAGGAGTTCCATCCCGCGCCCGGAACCCACTCGGCTTTTAAGCTCCTCTACTATCCATCGCCCTGAATCATCCTGGTAGATTCCGTCGATTCTTCCCGAAACAACCACCCGCACACCAGCGCGCACGGTTTCCCAGGAAACCCCCTTTTCAGCCATGTACCCGACATGTCTTTCCAAAGCTTCTTGCTGATAGGCAGCGTGCAGTCTTTGCCCCAACTGGAGCCGCCCCTCAACGACGATTTCATTTGTAAGAGAACTATCCCACAGGGAATTTACACCGGCCAACTCGCCGACCGAAATTCTGAAATCATCTCTGTGCTTTTTGGCGGAAAAAGTCAAAATGAAACGAAAAAGCAGTTTTCATCATTCGAAGTTTCGGACAAAAGTCGTTGATTGTCCCGGCCTGATCTCCACTGTAAAAGTCTTGGAAATGTTGAATTCCTTGTTTACAAGACGCAACCTTCTTTTACCGGCCGGCAATGACAAGCTTTGCTGCGGCGTAACCCCCCTGTCGACACCGTCGACGTATATTCTCGTCCAAGGCCGGGTGTTGATCCGAAGCGTACCCGTTCCGCTTGGCGCGACAGTCTCCTTTGGTTTAGGCCGAACAACCGGTTTGTCATCGGGCTTTGGATCTCGCGGTGTTGTCACCACCGGATCAGGTTTTCTTTCAACCCGGGGCGTACGTGGCGGAGTCGGCGTCCTCTTATGTTCGGTTCGAGGCGGAGTCGAAACAGCGGCCACCTTCTGTTCCATTTCAGCATCAACCACTATTTCAGGCTTACCATCCATGGCCAAGGTCTTCTCAAAAGGCTCATAGTTCCGGGCCCTCACTTCCACCCTGTAGTCCACACCATCTTCCGGATTGAGCTTATAAGTGAACGGTAGGTTTTTTCCTTCTGCAACAACCTCGTTATTTCTGTATAGCGTTGCACCGGCCCCGCGGATCTCACTTTTTACAATCAACATCACCACCGTGGGCTGGAGTGTGGCTGAAACATCTTCCACCCTCCCTCCTTCAATGGTTATTTCCTTTTCTCCATCCGAAGGCCAGTCGAGGTAATTCGGCATCTTGATCCGCAGCTTGTGCGGTCCGGGAGAAAGCTCGGAAACCTGCAATGGAGTGCGGCTGTCGGTGATCTCCTGCCCGTTTAACACGACCACCGCGCCGGGCGGTGTCGTAGTGACTTTCAAGGCCCCCTTTTCGGTGGTCGGCGCTGTAGCCACGTCCGGTCCGGCTCTTCCCGCGGTCGTAAGATCAACGGACAAACGTTTACGCGCGCCGCTTTTAAGCGTAAACTCCTCTTCATACATTTCGTACCCGGGCGCCTCTGCAAGCAACTTGTGCTTGATGTTGGGTTCGACCTCCACGGTCACCGGCACGCCCGGCTCGAATTCCAAAGGTTCCCCGTTCAGGTAAATTTTCATGCCGGGCACTGTTTCCGCAGTCACGGTGAGGGTGGCTTTTTCAGGACTTCTCAAGACAAAATACCAAAGAGCTGTTGCCATCCCTCCCAGCAACACCAACACCGTGAGAGTCAAAAACACGATCAGCCCTTTTCCCGTACCGGATTTTCGCCGCTCGGGAGCAACAACCGATTCCAACGGTTCCAAAGGCTCCAGTTCGTCAATAACATCACCCGCTCCCACACCGAAAGCATCCAGGGGCGACACATAACCTTGCTGTTGCGCAGCCGCTTCGACCGGCGGGTGTTGACCGGCCCCTCCATATGCAGCACCCTGATCATACGCTGCGGGCTGTTGATACGCGGAAGCTTCCTGGGGTGCAGGCTGCTGATAGGCAGGCGCCTCCACCGGGGCCTGATGCTGCTGCTGATAGGCCGGCATCTCCTGGTGTGGAGGCTGCTGATATTGAGGAGCCTGAAAATTATCCTGTTTCGGCGGCTCCGCTCTGGGAGCTTCAAAATCCTGGGACACGGCTCCCAAACCCATCAATGTTCGCCTGGGCATTGGTTTTTGAGGCCGACTGAATTGGGGCAAAGAAGATTCGACACCACCAACCGGTCCAGCAAACGGGTCCCTGTGATCCATCTGAGCTTCGATTTCCTGCTCACGATCATAAAGCTGGGTTTCTATTTCGTCGTCATCCCAGTCCAGATCCCCGCCTTGGGGATCAAAAGGATCGTCATACCCTTGATCCATTCCAGGGTTCGCTGCATAAGGCACCTCACTCCGGGGTTGAGCGACCGGAATGGGCGGCGGCCCTCCGGCCGGGCCCCCGGCCGGTGCAACGCCGGGCCTCGCAGGTGTGGGAAAACTCTGCAATTCTTCAAGCTTCCTGGTCTCCTCCTCAATCTCCCTGGCAAAAACACTTTTCATCCAGGCGGCAAGATCCTTGCGGGAATAAAACTCCCCTGCACTGTACATGAAGGCCTGCAACTCATCGTGCAGATCTATCGCGTTTTGATACCGGTCTTCCACGTCTTTGGAAAGCGCCTTGAGCACTATCCGCTCCAGCTCGTCCGGAATTTTTCGATTGTACGTACTCGGCGGAAGAATCTCGACATTTCGCACTTTTTCCAATGTCGAAAAATCGCTTTCTCCCACGAAAAGCCGTTCACCCGTCAACAATTCGTACAGCACGATTCCCAAAGAAAAAATGTCTGAACGTCTGTCGAGCGGCATCCCCCGAACCTGTTCGGGGGACATGTATCCGAACTTGCCCTTCAGAATGCCCGCCTGTGTCTTTGAAGCCTTGCCCGCCGCCTTGGCTATTCCAAAGTCGATGATTTTGACCTCGCCCTCGTAGGAAAGCAAAACATTCTGAGGGCTGATATCCCTGTGGACCAATCCAAGTTCGCGGCCTGATGCATCTCTTTTGTTATGAGCGTAATCCAGCCCCTCGCAAACTTTCATCGTGATGAAACACGCCTGGGCCACGGGCATGTTTTCCCCCATGGTCCTGCAGAAATCGAAAATCGCGCGGAGATCTTTCCCGTGGACAAACTCCAAAGCTATAAAATAACTGTCATCCACCTTTCCAAGATCAAAGATCTGCGCTACGTTGGCATGATTCAACTGGACCGCAATCTTCGCCTCGTCCACGAACATCGTTATGAACTCTTTGTCCTCTGCGATGTTGGGTAGAATTCTTTTGACAGCGACAATACGCTCAAACCCCTCCACACCGAAAGCTTTAGCCTTGAAAACTTCAGCCATGCCGCCGACGTTGATGCGTTCCAGCAGGTAGTATTTTCCGAATGGAATTGGTTTCTTCACGATACGGCCTTCATTGAAAGAGCCCCATGGGCGACATCAATGCATTGACTCATTTGCTTATAAAGCGAAAATACATCGCCCGAACCGGGGTGACTATAACATTTTTTTCTATAAAGCCAAGAGTCTACACCTGTTTTCCTTTCTCAGTGAATCATTTTTTCCATAACCTGTTTCATCTTCCGGGTCAATTTAACATGAAGCTGGAAAAAACAATCCTTTTCCTCTGCGCCTTCCACTCCGTTCGACTATTTCCCGCCGGTCTTTCGAAAATCGATTCACAAAACCCGTCGGCCGGAAAATAGCATCGACTTTGAGATTTTAGACAGCCCACCGGGTCATCACCTTGGCGGGGAACGAGATGAATCAAACCGGTGATTGACACCCTCCTTAAAATAAGCGAACAAATCGATTATATTTCAAACCACATGACAATGTTCGAGCGGTTTTGTTTATGACCTCATCCACAATCGAAGGACTCGGGATAATTCTTTTCGGGCCGGGCGGTTATGTTTTCGCCGGGATCTTGGGGGGTATCGTCGGCAGTTTTATAAACGTAGCGGCAATCCGGATGCCGAAAGGTCTTTCCGTAGTGCGCCCTGGGTCACATTGCATGAACTGCAAGACTCCGATAGCGTTTTACGACAACATACCCATCTTGAGCTACCTGATCCTCAGGGGTAAGTGCCGTAAATGCAAAAAGAGTTTTTCTCCAACCTACGCGATCGTGGAATTGATCATGGCCGTTCTGGGGGTCTTGTGTTTGCAACACTCGAAAGGTTTTGCAGAGGGCGATCCGCTCTTGCTCATCGCCCATTTCCTCACCGAATTGTCTTTTTGTGGAGTCCTGGCGACACTTGCTATTATCGATTTGCGGACGTGGATCCTGCCCGACGTGATAACATACCCAAGCACCCTTTTCTTCTGGGGAGCCGCTGTTTCGCTGGGCAGATTGGACTGGGGCGACGCTCTGGCCGGAGCCGGCTTGGGGTTCGGCGCACTGGCAGTGGTGATACTGGGTTACAAAATGCTTACCGGCAGAGACGGCATGGGTTGGGGCGACGCCAAGTTGCTCGCCGCGGCCGGAGCATTCCTTGGCTGGCAGGCATTGCCGCTGATTGTCTTTCTCGCCGCAATTCAGGGTATATTGGTTGCAATGTTGCTCGCTTTAACGCAGACCTCTCTCGAACCTGTTGAACCGTACGTTCCACTTGAGGGATCCCCCGAAGAAGAAAACAGCGAAAACGCTGAAGAGAATCGAAATTCGAAAGACGAAGATTTAACAAATGAAGAACCGGAAGAAGCCGAACCACCGAAAACATGGCGTCATGCGGCGATGCCGTTCGGACCATTCCTGGCCCTTGCATCAATCGAAACGCTTTTCCTCGGCCCATTCTTTTTTTTCGAATTCTTCCTGTAAAAAGCCCTCCGAAATCATGGTTCCGCCCTCTTGAAAAAGTAAAAAAAAGGGCGAAAGAAAAGAATGTTTTCAAGACTTGCAAGTAATGTTTTGCCTGGTATATTCAGGCTCCGTTTCAGTTGAACCGAGCTCGCTTCGTGCGTGCAAATACATCTCGGGGCCATACCCGAAACTGGAAAGGCGCGTAACCCATGCCTCACACCAGACTCTCTCCTCAAATGAATGAACAGCCTGAAAAGATATGTGAAATTGCAGGCGACAGCGTACACCAGTGCATGCAGTGCGGAACTTGCACGGGCGTGTGCCCTCTTGCTCCGCACATGTCGATTCGCCCACGTGAAGTGATGTTGCTGTTGCAAAGGGGCCTGGTGGATCGCGTCATGGAATCCGAAATGGCCTGGCTTTGCGCCTCTTGCCTGAACTGCGAAGTCAACTGCCCAAGGAATATAGACATCCCCGCACTCATGGAAGCACTGCGCCAGACCGTTCTGAGGGAGAACCGGGATCGACTGCACCCGAACAGCATTTCCAAAGAGGATCTCGCCGACCTGCCGCCCATAGCGCTGGTTACGGCTTTTCGCAAGTTGACCGGATGAACAAGGCAAGAAAATGAAAACAACCTATTATCCAGGCTGCACTCTGAAAAACAAAGCAAAGAATCTTGAAATATCGGCATTGGCGGCTCTTGACGAACTCGGAATAGAAGTTACCGAGCTGGAAAGGTGGAACTGCTGCGGAGCGGTGGCTTCGCTTGCCGACGACAACCTCTTGATGCATGTAGCTCCGGCAAGAGTCTTGATCCGCGCAAAAGACGAGGGAAGTGACCGCCTGATGACATTGTGCTCCCAGTGCTACAACGTCCTGGCCAAGACAAACACTCTCATGCGGAAAGACGCCGAAAAACGGGACACCATAAACATGTTTATGGACGAAGAGACCGATTATTTCGGCGAAGTAGAAGTGGTTCACTACCTCCAAATGCTGGAAACGGACGTAGGGTGGGAAAAACTGAAAGGTGCCGTCAAAAGACCTCTTAAAAATCTCAAGGCCGCGGCTTATTACGGTTGTGCCCTGGCAAGACCGCGCAACGTGGCTCTTGACGTGGAAAAAGACCTTTTCTCCGAATTTCTTGAGGCCCTGGGAGCGATACCCGTACATTTCAGGGGCGCCACGGAATGCTGCGGTGCATACGAAAACCTGGCCAATCCGGACGCGGGCCTGGCCCAGTCGGGAAGAGTACTGCAAAAAGCTCTGCACGCCGGAGCGCAAGCGCTTGTACTGAGTTGCCCGCTTTGTGATTACAACCTGGGTTCCAAGCAGGAGGCCGTTGTCGCTAACAACAGTGCACTGAAGACGTTGCCCGTGTTTTATTTCACCCAGTTGCTGGCTGCGGCCCTCGGCCTGGAGGAACATGCGCTGCAATTGGATCTCAACATGGATGAATCCCGCAGCCTGCTGAAGGAAACCATATCCGCCGCAAGCCCGGCGTCATCATCAACATAACCGGCGAACACAGAGGACAATCTTTGCCCAGAGGTTTGATATGAACGACCAAGTGAAAACCGTTAAAGCAGAACTCATTCCTGTTTTTATAATGGGAAAACGCTACATGGTGCCCGATTCGCTTACCATAATGAAAGCTATGGAATACGCAGGGTACCGCCTGGTACGCGGCTGCGGATGTCGAGGCGGCATCTGCGGAGCTTGTTCGACCGTGTACAGAATAGCCGGAGACTACAAAATATACACCGGTCTGGCCTGTCAAACCGTGGTCGAACCCAACATGTACCTGGCGCAGATCCCGTTTTATCCCGCGCTTCGGTCGGTTTACGATTTTGAAACCGTCCCGGCCGGGGCGGAAACGATCCAGCAGCTCTATCCCGAGGTTTTCCGCTGCGTGGCATGCAATGCTTGTACAAAAGTGTGTCCCATGGATATCAAGGTCATGGATTACATCGCGGCCGCGAAGCGCGGAGATATCGAAATGGTATCCCGTCTTTCCTTTGACTGTATACAGTGCGGATTGTGCGCGGGCAGGTGCATGGCGGAACTCCCACAGCACCACATCGCACAGCTTGCACGGCGTCTTTACGCAGGAAAACTAGCGCCCCGCGCCGTCCATCTTGAAAACGCCGTGAAAAAAGTCGCTGAGGGCAGGTACCGGGATGGAGTAGACAAGCTGAAAAAAATGAACATCGATGATCTCAAGAAGATTTATTCGTCCAGGGAAGGCGAGCCCGCGATGTCGGATGAAACATGGAGGCCCCAAAGCAAAGAGGGCCTTTGAAGACCGGGATAAACAACGATGCAAACAAACCGTGCCTGAAATCTGAAGGCCGGGTTGAAAAGAAACAAACTGCAAATAGTTCGACGAGGTGATTGAATGCCGTATCCAGAAAAAATGAAAGCCTTGATCAAGGTTGTGGAATCCACACGCGCGGAGAGAGTAGAGCGCAAGAAAGCCGGCAAGGAGATTCCCTTTCTGGACCTGGATCAGCGAAAAGATAGACTCAAACACCACCCGGATTTCAAGGATGAAGGACGCCGCGAACTGAAAATCGGCCCCAACAAGGGTTATGCAATCGCTCACGAAGTTGCCGATGTGATCGAATCGAAGAGCCGCGTCGAATTCGACCGGGTGAACCTTGAAAACCCGGACATCGTAACGGACGTCCTGGTGATAGGAGGGGGCGGAGCGGGCACTTCCGCTGCGCTTCTCGCCCATCAATCCGGAGCGGACGTGACCATGGTTACAAAGCTTCGGCACGGTGACGCCAACACGATGATGGCCGAAGGCGGAATACAAGGAGCAAGCAAGGAAGAAAAGGATTCCCCTTATTACCATTACTTGGACGTCATGGGGGGCGGTCATTTCACGAACGACCCAGATCTCGTCGACACCCTCGTAAGCAACGCCCCCGACGCTCTTCATTGGTTGGAAACACTTGGAGTCAATTTCTCCAAATTCCCGGACGGACGATTGAAAACCATTCACGGTGGTGGAACGAGCCGGAAACGCATGCACTACGCAGCAGACATCACAGGCGCGGAAATCATGCGGGTGCTTCGCGACGAAGCGGCTAACAAGACCGACATCAAAATCATCGAGTTCGCTCCGGCAGTGGAATTGATCATCAATGAACACGGACAGTGCGCCGGGGCCGTGCTCTACAACATAGAGACCGAAGAATATCTTGTAGCAAAGGCGAAAGCAGTGATCATGGCCACCGGTGGATGCGGCCGACTGCACATCCAGGGATTCATGACAACTAATCACTACGGCGCCACCGCGGACGGTATTGCAATGGGCTACAGGGCCGGAGCAAAAATTGGGTTCCTGCACACCGTCCAATATCATCCGACCGGGATCGTTTTCCCGGAACAGGCCGAAGGAATCCTTGTCACCGAAAAATTCCGGGGAAGCGGAGCAAACCTGGTAAACGTGGATGGTCAGCAATTCGTAAACGAGCGGGAACCCCGGGATATAGAAGCGGCATCAATCATTAGAGAGTGTACCAGGGTCGGAAAAGGGGTGCCCACCCCGGCAGGAAAGGTCGGAGTGTGGCTGGATTCCCCGATGATCGATATGTTGGTAGGGCCCGGCACCGTTCGCAAGGAGTTTCCCGGAAAATACATTTTGTATCAGCGTTTCGGAATAGACATCTCCAAGGAACCCATGCTGATCTACCCCACCCTTCATTATCAAAACGGTGGTTTGGAGATCGACATGACAACCGAAACAGCAGTACCCGGCTTGTTTGCCGCTGGAGAGGTGGCCGGAGGGATTCACGGGGCAAACCGTCTCATGGGCAACTCTCTCCTGGATATCGTCGTGTTCGGCAGAATCGCCGGTAAATATGCGGCCGAGTTTTCCAAAAACACGGCAAAAGACGGCAAGCTCAACACAAACCACGTTTATCGATACCACAAAGAACTGGCGGATGGAGGCGTAGAGGAAAGACTTCCTTCTCCCATATTGCTTCCCGATTATACCCGTCGGGAAACCGCCTGAGATAATCACCAAAAAAGAATCAAAAGAAGCCTTAGCCGGGAAAATCCACAAGGCAAAACCACGCCTTAAAAGTACAGCCTTATCAAAATTTTACACTTTCTATGATCTTTTCAAGATGCTATAATGGATCCGGTTGCCTGAGGTGAAGTGAGGCGCAATGAAGCTGCACTATTTGAAATTCAAAAGCGGACGCGAGTTTCTTGCCGATTATGAAGAGAAAGACGGAAAAGGCGGACTTGTCTTTTCAACCCGGGGTGTCTTTGAAAGAGGTGAAATCTTCATCCTGGAAATAAAATTTCCTGTCCTCCCCAACCGTGTCCTAATCAAGGCCGAAGTAATACAGGTCCAAAACGACGAAAAAAAAGAATCCACCGGAGTGTCCTGTTCGGAAAGCGGTCCGGCTGTTATTCAAACACGTTTCCTGGACACGGAGAAATCCAAAAAAGAATTTCTGCTGGCAATGGCAAAGAACCATGAAAAGTTCAAAAGAAACCGCCCGGCAAAACGAAACCATCGGCGTTTTCCGGTAACCATGACCGTAAACTGGCAAGTAAAGGGAGTGGAGTTGCGGCATCGCGGGACAATCGAAGATCTCTCGGGCGGAGGCGCTTTTGTATGCACGGAATGGCCCCCTCCGGAAGGGACCGACCTTAACCTGACTCTTTATCCCGAGGACGAAAGGGGACCCCTGCGTCTTTCAGGCCGCGTTGCCTGGATAAAGGAAGCGAGCAAAAAAAGAGGCATGGGTGTTCGTTTCAAAAACAACAATCACGGGGACATGCTAAGAATCCGCCGGTTGATCCGCCGCATAGACGACTCTGGAAAATCATCTTGTCTAAAGGAATCGCATCCTACCGTGTTCTGATTTTCTCCCCGTTTTTTTTAACCACACCCATTCCACCACCCCCTAAACCCGGAAGCGCAACTCAGTTGTCGGCTTATTGTCCATCTGCCTTTTTTCGCACCTCGCCCTATATACAGCTTCCGGGATCGAGCGAGCCTGACTCTGCTTTAACCTGTTGCTTGATTCTTTCACGGAAAAAAGGCATCTTTGATGAATGTCTGTAAAAGCGAACCGTCACTCAGACGGAACGATGGGAAACCGGGAGATAATCAAAAAAACCTGACCCCCGCAGCTTCGGAGGAGTTAATGAACGTAAAATACGAGGGAACCCAGCCGCTTATCATGGATCCGGATCCTGAAAAGGCGCGAACGTACTTTAAGCAGAAATCCCGCGCACTGATCCCAAAGGTAATGACTGCAAGAGAGGCAGTTCAGCGATTTGTAAAGAAAGGTGATTACCTAATCGTGGGTGCGTTCGGCGCGGTGCGTATTCCCACTGCTGTTTTGCATGAAATCGTGCGGCAACGAATAACGGGTCTCAAGTTCGGCGGACACACTGCAACTCATGACTGCCAGATACTCTCGGCCGGCAAGTGTTTCGACAAGTGCGACGTTGCCTATATCGTCGGCCTGGAAGCCCGCGGTCTTTCGAGAGGGTCAAGGCGTCACATGGAGAGCGGAGACGTCGAGATGATTCAGTGGACGAACGCGGCGCTGGCCTGGCGTTTGAAAGCTGCATCCATGGGCGTTCCCTTTCTGCCGGCGCGCAACATGCTGGGAACAGACACTTTGAAATACAGCGGCGCCAAGGTGATCGAATGTCCATTTACCAAGAGATCCCTGGTTGCTCTTCCCGCCCTCTATCCGGATGTCGCATTGATCCATGTCCACGAAGCCGATGTGTACGGCAATTGCAGAATCAGGGGCATAAAAGTTGCGGACGAGGATCTCGCCAGAGCTTCGAAGAAAGTCATTGTCTCTTGCGAACGGCTGATTGAAACGGAAAAAATCCGTAACGAACCGAATCTTACGAACATCCCATATTACTGCGTGGACGCGGTTGTCGAGGTCAGCTACGGCTCATACCCGGGAAACATGCCTGAGGAGTATTTTTCCGACGAAGAACACCTCGGCACATGGCTTCAAAAGGAAAACAACCCCGAAGAATTCGAAGCTTTTTTGAAAAAGCACATTTATGACACGGTTGATTTCCAGGAATACCTGGAACTTTGCGGCGGAACAAAGAGAATGCAGGAACTGAGACACAAGGAGCTTCTGCTCGAAACCGGAGAAGAGCCGAAAAATGGATAATGCATACAACAGCATGGAACTCATGATATGCGCGGCTTCGCGCTATCTCGAAGATGGAAAAATGGCAGCAGTGGGAACCGGCGCACCCTGCGCTGCGGCAATGTTGGCGCAAAAACTTCACGCCCCGAACCTCGTGGTTCTTTTCGAAGCGGGTGGATTCGCCCCATTGCTTCCTACAATGCCTATTTCCGTCGGAGACTCCCGAACCACGCACAGGGCATTCCTGGCATCTTCAATGGACGACATCATGAGCTGCTGCCAAAGAGGAATGGTGGATTACACCTTTTTGGGCGGCGCTCAGATAGACATGTACGGAAACCTGAACTCCACCTTCATCGGCTCGCCGGAAAAACCAAAGGTGGTGTTGCCGGGGTCAGGGGGAGCAAATGACCTGGCATCGTTTTGCTGGAACACCCTTGTCATTACTCCCCAAGACAAGCGTCGTTTCGTGGAGAAACTGGATTTCCTGACCACCCCCGGATACCTCACCGGCAAGGGCGCGAGAGAAAACGCCGGATTGCCCGAAGGAACA
Source organism: Myxococcales bacterium (assembly GCA_007131745.1). Next base: position 37,642 of record SLPX01000150.1, on the reverse strand, counting down.
GGTCCGTACAAGATCATAACCAACCTGGGCGTTTACGGGTTCGACGAAGACACCTGTCGAATGAAGCTGGAATTTCTCCATCCTTCCGTGGATATAGATGCTGTCAGGGACAACACGGGTTTCGAAATGTTGGTATCGGAAGAACTGTCAACGACCCCGGCGCCCAGCGTAGAAGAACTCCGGGTTCTCCGCGAAAAAGTAGATCCTTACCGTTACATAATAGGCCGGTAGAAAAATCTCGTCCGAAAAGTCACCGCTGTCTTTCAGGGAAGCGGTTTGCGCTTCAGTTTTCCAACCGAAAACGCTGTGGTATCAGGCGAGGGAGAAATCACTCCCTCCAGGGCGGGCGGTTCTCCGTCTGCAGTATTGATCCGAATCCACCCGGTCCCGCCTCCTCCGCCTCCCCCGTTGCTTCCCCTGTCGACCACGCACCGGGATTGACCCGCATCCCCCAAACTACTGTCACCATATCCTCCTCCTCCTCCATCTCCTCCTGCAAGCCCGGATAAATTCACCCCTCCCAAAGCCTGCGAAACGGTGTTCGTTCCTCTTTGTCCGGCCCCGCCGATATCAGTGCTTTCAATCATACAGTCACCACCGCCGCCGCCACCACCGTTGGCCGCTACTATCCCACCCGGCGAAACAACAACAATGTCCGACTCCAGTAAAATACCCCCACCTGCGCCGCCACCTGAACCTCCCCCACTGGTGGTTTGTCTTCCTCCTCCGCCGGGACAGGTGATAACTCCGTTTTCGCCCACGTCAATCATCCCGCGCGCGGATATTTGCACTGCTCCCCCGCCGCCGCCGCCAAGACCGGGCTCACTCCCTGCAACACCTTGTAACGGAACACCGCCGCCACCGCCGCTTCCACCCAGCAAGGGCGACAAACCTTCATTCCCTCCCCCCTCACCTCCGCGTCCACCTGCCAAACCGTAATGCTTTCCCCATAAAGAACAATCCACCGCGCCGCCGATTCCGCCTTCGCCTCCCAGACCTCCACCTCCCGAACCGGAAGCGCACCCGTCGGGGCAACCCGGATGGATTTGCCCCGCCTGTCCCGGGTAAGGCCCACCTCCGGGCAACCCCACACTACCTCCGTCAAAACCTCCGGCTCCGCCCCGCGCCCCCTGGGCTCCTGCATCCAAAACCCCTTCGATCACAACGTCCCCGGTCGCAATCACGACAAACGCTCCTCCTCCACCGATCGTAACAAGGGTGTTTTCCGGTATCTTGAAATTTCTGACCACGAAGATCCCAAGCGGAGGCGCTTTACCCGGTTGACTTCTTCTGTAAAAACCAATCCCATTGACCAATCCCCCTTCACCCTCGATTCTGACAAAGGTCGCATCATCGACATTGAATATCGCTCCATTATCGGTGCTGATGTGGATCGTCGATCCGGAACCGGGAAAAAAATCCTCCAGCATCGATTCATGGTACCCCAAAGCCTCTGGATTCACGTTGGAGGGAATCATGCACGCTCGGCCCTCTTCCATGCAGCCCAAAAAACAAGGCCCAAGAGAAACCCATTCGCTGTTGTCGCAAATCTTCGCCCCTGAGTTGGTGCAACTAAAATCACCATCTTGACAAAGCACGCTTCCGTCTTCCTCCACCAAAACGTCTTCAAAAAAACCATCGGCCCACGAACCATCAGTAAACGCGTCCACAACGCTTCCGTCAAAGCCGTTTCCCTTCAAACCGCCCGGATCAAACCTGCACGTCGAACAGAAACACACACAAACGCATGCATACACAAAAATTGAAATCCTGTTCTCACTCCGGCCGAGAAAAGGTTTCATCGCCAAAAAACTGTTTCCAGCATGCCGACCTTTCATGCAAACGACTATAAACGATGTGCGCCTGGTTGACACCCATTTCCGAAAACCTTCTAAATAAGGGGGGACATATGCAAAAAAGCCCCGAAAACGGGTCGCTTCCGGGGCCTTTACATTTTGGGCGATACTGGATTTGAACCAGTGGCTTCCACCGTGTGAGGATGGCACTCTCCCACTGAGTTAATCGCCCTCAGCCGGCTAGGGGGATTTCAAACCGCCCTGAACCGGTCGCTCCTATAGCACATACCTAAACTCGTTGCAAGAATGGTTTTCGGAAGGAGTGCGTCTCTTTTACAAGTTTTGGCTTGCATTGAAAGCCTTCATTGGATTAGATGGGTTGGTTTCATGGGCGTTTAGCTCAGATGGATAGAGCGTCGGCCTCCGGAGCCGAAGGCCACAGGTTCGAATCCTGTAACGCCCGCCGGTATTCTTTGCTATGAACATCTTCGACTTTTTGATCACACAGGGAATCCTCACACAAGAAACCGCTCTTGAAATCAAGACCCGGGCGACACGGCGCGGTTTGTCTCCCGTAAAAGCCGTATTGGAAGCCGGGATTGCAACGCCCGAAAGCCTGTTGCAGAAATTGATCGATTACACAGGATTGGATGCGGTGGATCCGGTAGCGGAAGAGACGGACCCGGATGCTCTGCGCTTGATAGCGCGCGAAACAGCGTTGGAGCACCTTGTTCTCCCAATGTCTTTTCGGGAAGAACAAGCGGAGGAGGGATCAGTAATACGGCTTAGAACCGCTACAGCCGATCCCTTCTTGAACCACGAAGATTTTTTTGAATACGCGGGTTTCGGGTGCTCGATCGTTCTTTCTTCCGCGGACCTGCTCGAAAAGGCAATTGAAAAAAATTATTCTTCCATGATCACGAGAATAATTCCGAACATGAATTCGGAATCCGGTCCGTCCGGCGGAAATGTGGAAACAGGAACCATACCTGGAAACAAAGTGCGCGATAATACCGATCCGCTGAAACCGGCCGCAAGGGGTTTCATCGAGATCCCCACGATCCCCTCACACAATATCGAAGACGATGTACCGCCCTCGGTCGGCATTCAGGCGATCGTGAACATATTGTGCACCCGCAATTTAATGACTCGCGAAGAGTACCTGCAGGAAATCAGAAGAATTACTGAAACGGATGATCGCTGACGATTCCAATACAGGCTGAATGCTTGGGAAACCGGAACAACTCCATGAGCAGAAGCTCTGATTCCAAAGACAAAAGAATCCTTATCCTCGGCGGAGGATTGACAGGCCTTTCCGCGGCGATTGAACTGTCGTGCGCGCCGGTTAACTGGCTGTTGCTTGAAAAAGAGGAAACAGCGGGTGGACTTGCGCGATCCGACGAATTGAATGGCTATACATTCGACAAGACCGGTCATTGGTTGCACTTGCAAAACGAGGATATAAGAAACGACATAATGAAATGGACCTCCGGTGAAATGATGGAGGTGAAACGAAAGAGCTGCTCGTTTTCACGCGGAGTGCTTACCGGCTACCCTTTTCAAGTCCACTTGCACGGACACGAACCTGCGCTCATCCTGGAGTGTCTCAAGGGCCTCTGGGAAATCAAGCTCGGAACTCGTAAAAAGCCGGCCCATTTTCGTGAATTCATTTATCAGAACTTCGGACGCGGCATAGCCGAAAACTTTCTGATTCCTTACAATGAAAAACTTTGGGGCGTAAACACCGAAGACATAACTTCCGAGTGGTGCAAAGGTTTTGTTCCCGTGCCGCCTGTTGAAAATGTGATTGCAGGAGCGGTAGGCGCCGACCTTCCGGAAATGGGATACAATGTAAAATTTCTCTACCCGGAAAAAGGTGGAATCGGAGAGCTGCCGAAAGCTCTTCTCAGAATGCTGCCTCAAGAAAGCGTCCTGACGTCTTGCCCTGTGGAAAAAGTAGACCATCGAAAAAAACGCGCGTACGCTGGCGGGGAATGGCTCGACTATTCAACCATGATCTCGACGGCACCGCTTCCCGATTTGGCCGATATGCTGGTCGCCCCTCCTCAAAGCGTCATGCGAAACAGCCGGATGCTAAGGGCATCACCCGTGGTCTACCTGGACGTGGCCGTAAAGCCCCGGGTCAAGATGGACTATCACTGGGTCTACCTTCCGGACCGCGAATATCCTTTCTATCGTGTAGGCGTCTACAGCAATGCCGCTCCTCACATGGCCCCTGCAAACGGATCCTCTCTGTACGTGGAAATGGCGGACCGCGACGTCTCCGGCGGCAAGAACGCAGTCGTGCAAAAAGCGTTACCGGCCCTTTGCAGCATGGGTTTGTTGGACTCGGCGGAAGACATACTTTTTACGCGACTCAATGTAATTCCACATGGATACGTGATTTACGACCACAACCGGAGACGAGCCCTGACCAGCCTCTTGAGGTTTTTCCGCGGACAGGGTATCTATTCATGCGGCCGGTACGGCTCATGGATATATAGCTCAATGGAAGACTCCATATTGGAGGGACGCCGAACCGCCGCGGACGCGTTGAAGGATTATGATCATGCGAAAAGACCGGTCGGCTGCAAAACAAAACAGCGGAAAAGGTAAGAAAAGATCCGGCCCCGCCTCGTGCGACATTTCGGTCGTGATTCCGATATACAACGAAGAGGCGATTCTTCAAAGTGCTGTCGAATCCTTGCTGGAAAACATGGCGTCTCGATTTCCCGACCTGACCTTTGAGATAATCCTTGCCCAGAATGGAAGCCGTGACTCCACGTTGGATATCGCCCGCAGACTCGAGGCCTCACACGAAAACATCCGCACCATAAGCATAGACAGACCGAATTACGGCGCTGCTCTCCGAAGAGGAATTATCGAATCACTCGGCAAATGGGTGATTTGTGATGAAATCGACCTTTGCGATACAGACTTTCACGCGAGGGCAATAGATATCCTGAAAAAAAACAAGGCCGATCTCGTGGTGGGATCAAAGGCCATGGCCGGAGCGAACGACCGGCGGCCTCTCATGCGCCGAGCCGCCACGAAGATCATAAACGGCATGCTCAGGATCATGCTGGGATTCACCGGAACAGACACGCACGGCCTGAAAGCATTCCACCGCGAAACGCTGTTGCGTACCGCGGAAAATTGTGTGGTGGACAAGGATCTCTTCGCTTCCGAATTCGTGATAAGGGCTGAAAGATCCGGAATCATAGTAAAGGAAATTCCAGTAGAAGTGGCCGAAAAGCGCCCTCCCTCAGTGGACCTGGTAAGAAGGGTGCCGAACGTACTGAAAAACATGGTTCTCCTGTTTTACGCACTCAGAATCCATGAAAACAATGACGAGTAACGGCCATGGCGTCGAATTCAAACACACGGCGCATTTGTCTCTCGGTCGACCTTGATCCGCTGTCTGCCTACCACCGGATTCACGGTCTTGAGCCGCCTACCGAACCCGCGGCATCCAGGCTGGTCCAAATAGGCTGGACCAGGTTTTTGGAACTTGCTGAATCATTGCAAATTCCCGCAACTTTCTTCGTGGTCGGCCGAACCCTGGAAGAAGATGTTTACCACACGGCCCAACAAGCGGTCCTGGCAGGCCATGAATTGGCTAATCACACGTGGAATCACGGATACGACTTTCTTTCATTGGACCACAAAGAAATGGAAAGAGAAATCGTGAATTGTGAAGAAGCGCTGGAGAGCCTGACCGGGAAAAAAACATCGGGCTTCAGATCTCCGGGCTACGGAGCTTCCACGACTCTTTTCAAGATTCTTGAAACGAGGGGTTACAGATATGACTCATCTCTACTGCCTTCGTTTCCCTATTACTTGGCCAAGTCCGCGGTGATGCTTTTGATGAAAGCGCACGCACGAAAAAGCGGTGCGCGCTTGCATGATCCACGCACCAGCATGGGTCCATTGCAGCCTTATCCCGCTAATCCAACGCATCCTTTTCTACGAGGGACCGGTTCAAGCGAAAAGCTGTGGGAAATGCCGATAGCTGTAGCTCCGATTATCCGGATCCCCATCATCGGCACGAGCATAACACTCGCTGCAAAGCCCTTTTCGTGGATCCCATCTCGCTTGGCTTCCATGTTGAAAGTGGTCGTTTTCGAATGTCACGCGATAGACCTCGTCGATGACAAAGAGTTTCCAGGTGAACTCTCCAAGAAACAACCCGACCTGCGAATCCCGTGGGCTTTGAAAAGAAAGAGAATCTCTTGTTTTCTTTCAAAACTATCCAAAACCCATGATTTTGGAACTCTTGAGAGTATCGTTCCCCGAGAGGCTCCATGAGAAACAATCCCTCCGAAAAAATCGTTGCAAACCCGCGCCCGGTAAGTTCCTTGGTGATGCGCAGTCTTGTTCCATTCGCCTTCGCTGTGAAAACTGTTCTAATCCTAACCGCAGGGTGCGGTGATCATCGCGCGCGGCGCTACATCGCAAGAGGCCGACACGACCTTGCTCTTGAAAGCATCAAGCGCTCAACACGCCGAAACCCTTACCTTGAAGCCAAAGCTCTTGCCGGTCTCGAGCGTTACGAGGAAGCTTACGAGGCGGCCCTGGAGGAAGTAAGCAGGCAAAGGCGAAGAAGCCGCGGTCCTGGAGCGCCGTTTCTCCTGGCAGCGCGTCTCGCTCATCGACTCGACTACGCCCATGAATGTCTGGAACTCCTGGACGCTGCTCGGGAAAGAGTTCCCATTCCCCCGGAGGACAAGATTATGGAAGCGCGTCGCAGGCTGGACCGTGCGCTTCATCTTTTGAACATGGGCGGCTCGGCTCGCCCGGCCGATGACGTCGCCCGGGCGATCCATCTCTTGTCCTCTGCGAACACCCGGAGCGCCGGCCGGGAAAAACCGTCTTCATCCGGCGAATCCGGCAAAATCGCAGGTTTCGAAGAACTGCCGTCTCTCGCTTTCAGGGCCTGGACCACTGCGGCAGCGTGGGCTTTTGCGCACAACGATAAAGACAAAGCTGAAAAATACCTTTCAAAACCCTCCAACCCGAGAGAAAAGAGACTGGTAGCCGGTCCTCCCCCCGCTGAAATGATCCCGCTCAGGCGTTCGTTGAAAGCGCTACTGGAAAACAGATCACCTTCTTCCCCGCTGGACACCCTGGCGATAACCCGCCTTTTTTCTAAAACCGGCGCGTTCGAAGCCTTGGTCAAAACGATACAAAAGATAGACCACTCGGCTGCTTCAGGCGAAAATCTCCGCTTGCTGGAACTCGGGCTCAAAGGCGCCCGGAAAACCTGGAACCAAAAGGCTTCGTGGGAATTTCAAACAAAACTCGGAAAATTCGCCTCAGCGTCGAGTGCCGGCCTGCGGGAACGCGTGATCAAGGCGGCTGCAGCGGAATGCCGGTACTGGGAGAATCCTCTCGCCCCTTCGTGCAAGACAATCGAACATCTTGCAGTGATGTCCGCCAAAGATGACCTGCTGAGACAATGGATTGACATTTTGCTGCGCATGGCGGGCAAAGACAAACCATTCGGCCACACGAAAGGTTTTGCAGAAAGATTACACCGGGCCGATCCCACGATACGGCACGATGCGATCAAATTGCTGCTTCATTTAAAGTCCCCACCGGTGGAGTTGAAATCCTTTCTTCAAACAAAAACAGCGCGCGCTGAAATCCTTCGACTGAAAGGCGATGTTTCGGGTTCGGTCAACCTCTTGGACAGGGTGCTGGAAAAAAACCGATGGGACGGAGCAACTCGACTGGAACTCGGTTTTTTCGCTCTAAAATACGGAGACCCCGAGTCCGCTCTGGCCCATCTCAGGTGGGCGCAGAATTTGATCCGACAGGAACCGAAAAAGCATAAACACCTCATTGAAATTTCCAACAGGTTGTTCTTTACGGCACTCAGGCTTGAACGCGGGCCCGCCGGAGTGTTCCACCATTTGGAAGAAGACGCTCTTACCTGGATCCACAGCCCCATGTCCATTGCTGAATTCGAAGAAAGAATAAACAGCGGCCTTTCCGAAATAACCGGCCCGGGTCACTGGCCCCTGGGTCTCGTTTGGCTGGAAAGACTCCAAGAAGCGCTTCTGAACAAACCTTCATACTTTCCAGAGAAAGATCCTGAAAAAGAGGACGAAAAACCCATCAACACTCAACTCAAATCCGCCTTGTTAAAGAGTTCAGCCGAGCCCCTTGAAGCTGCATTGCAAAAATGGATGTCCCTGCTTTTTCTGAAAAAGGGACAACCCACAGAGCAGAGTCCGCTCATTGCAAGATGGTTCGCTTGGCTGCCGTCCGATGAACACAGAAAGATCCTTGGTGATCGCATCGAATCCGCGATGCAACACGCGCCCAAAGATGAAATCCCAAAACACGCAAACGCCGACCCTGTCCTCTCTGCCGGTCTCGCTTGCATTCGTCTTGAGTATTATCAGGCGGCAAAAAAACTCGAAAAAAAACGTAAAACTACAGGCCTTTCAAAAACCCGGATCCGTGAATTAAAAAAGGGCATGAAAACCGCTGTAAAGGAAGGAGCGAAACTTGCAAAACAGTTGAAGCCGCTTTCAGAAAAAGAACTCCGTTCATCCACGTGCAGTTTCGGACCCGATTCGCCAACGATATGGAAGGCCAGGCTCCTTGTCTTGACCCAAAACCCCGACAAAGCGAAAAACCTTCTCATCAGCGCGGTTAGAACCGGCCCACAAGGTTCGGGGCTTTGCCGGTTTTCTTCGATTCTTGCTCATCTGCTGGATCTGGATCTGGACGTGGAAAAAATCGCGCATCAAATCGCATCCGCGTTCAAGAACGAACCGGTCCTTCTTGCTCCCGCGGCAAAAGCCCTCGCCTGGACGGACAATGAAGGATGGACTGAAATGGCCGACCGGGATCTTCCGGCTTCCTCTCCGGACGGATCCAGGGTTTTCCTTGAATTGGCTGAAAACCATCTTGACGCGGGAAATTGCGATCGAGCCGGAAAAGCCGCTACAAATCTTTTTCAATGGACATCTCCTCTTTTACCGGAACATGCTCCCGCGGTGAAACTTACGGCCCGAGTATTCGCGCATTGCAATCGAATGGATCGACTGCACGCTCAAATCGAGGGGTGGCGAAAGACCCGAATAAAAAGAGCACACCCCCACGTTCGAGAGTGTTTTTCCCGCACAACAGACCTCGTTGCAAAAGCGCTGATCCGAGACGGCCTGCGAGACAAGGTCGAAAAAATCACCGCCGTGTTCGGCGATCACCAAAACGCCCTTGAAAAAGCAACAAACGATTTAAGGCAAGCCCCCCTTGACCCGGAAGCTGTTTGCACCCTCGCCCGCGGTTTCATGAATAGAGATATCGCGGACCAGGCTTTCGGGTTGATTCAAAGGAACATGGCGCTCGCCCCCGAAGCCTTGTGCTCCCACCTTATCGCAGCGGAATTCGCGGTGAAACACCGATCCTGGGGAGACGCTGAAGACCTGCTTGCGTGGCTGATCGCAGCCAAAGGGCCATCGGATTTTGCGATCAATGCGTTGACGGACCTTGTTCAGCTCTACCTTGATCTCGGACATCCGGAACACGCTCTCGGTTTGCTGAAAAAGACAATCCTGGATCCCTCACGGACCGCAAAAGACAGTTTCTCTTCTCTGGAATCAGCCCGGCGAAAAGCGGGCCTCCCGGGGGGCCGGTTCAACCGTCATTAGAACAAGCATTGATTTGGGAAGAGCAGTATGCTTCATAGCACTGTTGACACGCAGCGCTTCCCATGTCTGCGCAATGCTGATCACAATAGTCATCGATGCAATCGAATATGGCGTAATAAAGCTCAACGCTGTTTCTGCCGGTAGAGTAGAAACAATCCTGGAAACAATGAAGCGTCGGATTCTCAGGACAAGTATCCGCGTTTCCCGTCCCCTGGGGGATTGAGCCGCTGCAATCGGCTATGCAATCCATGAACGTCCAGCAACCCGTGGATCCGCCGTAACCCCAGTCGCACGCGTCTATCTGTGCCGAACAGTGCAAACCAAGGCATGAGCTGCACTCTTGCTCCGTGGATCCCGAGCCGCACTGGGTTCCGCAGTTCGCGGCCACGCAATCATAAAAAGCGTTCATCCTGGTCTGGGCATCCGCGGTGCCCGCGTATTCACAAGCAAAATAACAAGACTCGTCTCCGGGGGTGCAGCACCGGTAACACACATCTATTCCCATGCATGAAAGAGAGCCTTCCCCGCTCAAGCAGTAAGGATGGTCGAAACAGTAGGGATCATCACAATCCGTAAGTCCGTTTCCGTTGTTGTCGATTCCGTCGGTGCAGTTTTCATAATCTTCGTCCCGGCAAGACCAGTGATACGCGCATTCAGGATCTTCGCAATCGGTGAGCCCGTTTCCGGTGTTGTCGATCCCGTCGTCACAAATCTCACCAAGCACCCGGCAGGCGGGATGATCCGCGCACTCCGCGTCTTCGCAATCCGTATACCCGTTTCCGTTGTCGTCTATGCCGTTGTCGCAAATTTCTTGCACCGTTTGACATGCAACATGGTTGAAACATTGAGGGTCGTCACAATCCGTGAGCCCGTTTCCGTTGTCGTCTATACCGTTATCACAGATTTCCCGCACATCGGTCTTGCATGCAGGGTGATCGAAACAATCCGGGTCCTCGCAATCGGTGAGCCCATTTCCGTTGTTGTCGATCCCGTCGGTGCAGCTTGTTTCCCTTGAAACCCCGCCCACACTGCATGTTACCCAAAAAACCCCTGCCGACACCAATAACACAAACAATTTCAAATCATTAAACTCATTTTTTGACTTCATGACGATTCACCCGATTTAGTACTAACCAACAAAAACGACCTTTACTCTAAAAACCACAAAGCTTTCACTTTCTATTTTACCAACAGTAGCCGTCTTTTAAAGCCAAAAAAAAATCCAGACCTCGAAAGCGAGGTCCGGATCAATTACCTGAATTCAACCCTTGAGTTTATAAAACCCTTACAGGTCTTCTTCGTATCAGGTGCTGGCTCCACAGGCATTCATCTCAGCGGCACATGCAGCCTGATAACATTCCTGACACTCCTGCTCCGTACCGCTGGTGCATTCAGTCTCACATTGGTCCCACACGCAATCAATAAACGCATCCAAAAGATCAGCTCCCTGCTGACTCGCATTGCCGTAACATTCGTTATAGCAAGTAATCAATGGATGGGACGGGCAAGTCGACGCGTTTCCGCCACCCTGCTGAAGCGTGCCGCTGCAACCACTGAGACAGTTGTTCAGGGTGATGCATCCGGCTGTTCCAGTAGAATTCCAGTCGCATGCATCGATCTGGCTCTGGCAATTGGCATCTACACAAGCATCGCAAGCAGCGTTGTCACTGCCGGTGCACTCGGTTTCGCAATTCGCGAAAACGCAACCGTAAAAGGCATCCATTTTCTGATTTGCGTCCGCGGTCGCAGCCGCGTCACAGGCGTCATAACATGCCTGATCCTGTGGGCAGCAATAGTAGCAGTACTGCAGCCCCATGCATGAAAGATTGGCATCGCCGTTTCCCTGGCAAGCCGAATGACTCCCGCACCACGGAAGATCGCAATCATCCGGACACTGGGCCTGGCACGCGGGAAAGTTGTAACAATCCGGATCATAACAATCGGTCAAGCCGTTTCCGGTGTTGTCGATCCCGTCGTCGCATATTTCCTGATCGCCGTTACTCTGGCAATCCGGATGGTTCGAACACCACGGGCGGCTGCAATCCGACGGGCACTGCGCCTGGCAGCCCGGAAAGCTGTAACAATCCGGATCATAACAATCGGTCAAGCCGTTTCCGGTGTTATCGACCCCGTCATCGCATATTTCCACATCGCTGGTCTTCTTACCCCCTCCGCTCGAACACCCTATAACCACAAAACAAAACGCTCCCAACATTCCCAACCAAATCAACTTCTTGCAATTCATGATCTTCTTCCTCCTTAGATGCCTCTTATTATTTTTCGATTTCCAGACCATCGGAACACACATTCCTCCGCGGTCTTTTTACAATCTGTTCTTTGTTGTTTTTCCTGTTTTTCGCTCCAGGTTTCAAAGAAGGGAAACATTTAGGCCAATCAACTCTATTTTATTCTGCAAATTCTCCAAAAAGTCCAAAAACTCCAACGATCTATTTATCTCATACTTTTTTGATCCTGTTTTGTCAAGTAGAGCAAACAACACTTTCAAAGAGCAACGAAACCTCTATCCGGTTTTTTCCAGGGCTCTCCGGTTTTTCGCAACCCACCGGTTCGCCTCCTCAATCAGGAAAGATCTTTCCTGGATTCAAAAGCCCCTTGGGATCCCAGAGCGCTTTTATGCTCCTCATCAAATCCAGCTCCTGCGGAGGATGCTGAATCTCCATCCATCTCTTTTTCGCGGATCCTATGCCGTGCTCCGCTGAAAGCGTCCCCCCGTTTCGCACCGCCAAAACCATCAACTCGGTAACAGCGAGATCCAGCAACCGTTTCTTGGTTTCAAGGTCGGGCGCAAGAAAATTCACATGGAGGTTGCCGTCTCCTCCATGCCCATAAACCGCGGTCTCGACCCCATGTTTTTTTCCCAATTCATGTATAGATTCAATGACTTCGGGTATTCGCCCCACCGGAACACCGATATCTTCAGATATTTTCCAGGGAAAAGCTTCTTTGAGCAACGTGGAAACAGCGCGTCTTCCCTCCCAAAGTCTTCGCCGGGATCGTTCGTCCAGAGCGATTGCAATGTTGATCGCCTGGTTTGCCTCACACACCTTTCCCGCAACATTGACCCTGTTTTCAGGATCTTCCTCCCATCCATCCAGTTCCACCAACACCGCGGCTTCACCCTCCGGGGCCATAGACGCTTTTTCAAGGGCGCCGTGTGCCAAACTTTCAGCGTCCATGAGTTCAATGCACCTGGGATCCGCACCCGAAAACAGCAGATCCTGCACCGCGCGCGCAGCGCATCCAAGGTTGGGGAAAGACGCCCACAGGGCAGCGGCAAATCCAGGTTTCGCGATCAAACGCAGTTGAATCCGGGTCGCGACCGCAAGTGTGCCTTCCGATCCTGTCACGAGCGAAGTCAGGTCGTATCCGGAAACGTTTTTCACGGTTCGTCCGCCAAGCTCAAGTTTCCGCCCGGTCATGGTCGCTGCTTCCAGCCCGAGCACGTAATGACCCGTCACGCCGTAACGAACAGCGCGGGGTCCGCCCGCGTTTTCAGCCAGGTTTCCTCCGATGGTGCAGGAATCGAGGCTGGCCGGATCGGGAGGGTAAAAAAGCCCCTCCTCTTCGACGCTTTTGTGAAATGTTTCCAAGATCACGCCGGGTTCGACTACTCCGACCATATCATCCCGATCGATATCCAGGATTCGGTTCATCCGTTCCAGACTCAACACCACACCACCCTGCACGGGCAAAGCTCCCCCGCTTTTACCCGTGCCTCCGCCCCGAGGAGTCGCTGGAACATGCGCTTCATCGCACAACCTGAGTACGGTCCTGACCTCGTCGGGTGTATTGGGCCGAACAAGCGCATCGGGCGGATAGGGCCCCTCTCCGGACTCATCCAACCCGTACGAAACCAAAATGTCCGGGTCAAGGATCACCGAACCCGATCCCAAGTTCCGTTCTATCCGTTGAACAAACGCGTCATCGATTGGATTCATATCATTGAAGTGTTTCCGGACAGGTCGGCAAAACCCTCCATTTCAGCCGGCGACCGCCACAGCGTTGGTTGATCGAATAACGGTAACCTTGATCTGGCCCGGAAAGACCATTTCTTCAGATATTTTGCCGGCTATGTCCGCGGCCAAAGCCGAAGCCTGCTCATCGTTTGTTTTTTTCTCGTCCACAAGCACGCGCAATTCCCTCCCTGCCTGCACCGCATAAGCCTCGGACACACCGGCGAAAGAACGCGCCGCTCTTTCCAACTCCTGTATCCTGTCCATGTAAGCTTCCACGAGTTCTCTTCGCGCGCCGGGCCTGGCCCCGCTCGCAGCATCGGCAGCGGCCACAATATAGGCGAAAACACCTCCAGGCTCCTCGTCGTCGTGATGCGCTGCTATCGCGTTTACTATCACCGGCGACTCCCCGTTTCGTTCCGCTATTTGAGCCCCTATCACGGCATGTGAACCTTCTATCTCATGAGTAAGCGCCTTGCCGATATCGTGAAGCAACCCTGCTCTACGTGCCGTAGTTACATCAACACCCAGTTCATGGGCCATCAGCCCTGCCAACATAGAAGCTTCCAACGCATGGTGGTACTGGTTTTGAGCGTACGATGTACGAAAAAACAGCCGTCCCAGCAATTCTACGATTTCGTCGGCCGCGGGCTCGAGTTTCATGGTCTTGAATGCATCGAGTCCCATCTTCCTTATCTGGCGATTCATCTCTTTTTTGGCAGCGCTTATTGTGACAACAACAGCTTCTTTGGAAATCACTCCGCGCTTTTCTCTCACCAAACCATGCAACACTCTTCGACCCAATTCACGCGTCACCCCGTCCACACACTCAACTCTTATGAGACCATCCACAGCGTCAAAAGCTACATGCGCGCCCATGGCATTTTCAATTTCCTGAAAAACAATTTGCCCGTGTTTTTCCAGCCTTTCCACTTCTTCCTTGGAAAGTGCCATGCCGGATACGGATCTCGGCGGCACTGGAAGATCAGCCAGCCGGCCTATGGAAATACCGAGTATTCGCTTCGCAGACCGGGAAGACTCCGGCATGACCGAAGCCTCGATGTTTCGAAGACGATCCGCACAATCAGCCTTGTGGGCGTCTACAAGGCCGCTCCTTATCCGTTCTCGAACATCCGCCGCTTTTTCGCCTGCGATTTCCTCCACCACCTCGCCGGATCTCTTCTCCAATTCCCCGGTGTCGGTTTCCATCTTTTTGACCTGGCCGTTCAAGCTGGAAACATCGTTCATCCGTTTTTTTATGTCCGCGGACCAGCTTTCCAGATCCGTTTCCCACACGCCCAGCCGTTCCTCGAGAGAAGTCAAGTCCAGCTCCTGCGCCACCATTTCTGCCTCGATCTTTTCGATCTCCTGCTCCTCTTTGTTGCGTCGATCCAAAGTCTCCCGCCGAACCTCCAATTCAGCATTTTCAAACAACTCTTTGGATTCCTTTTTTGCCTTGGCCAAAATTTCGGCAGCCGTTTTCTTCATTGATGCGGATTCATCCACTGCCGTCCGCTTCAGAAAAAACCAAGCCCCCACAACGCCGGTGAGCGCGGCTGAGACAAAAAGCAATATGTAGCCTATCAGGGTCATGACCTGTCATCTATGGTTCGATTACAAAAAAAAATCAAGCTATCTTAACCCCGGGTTTCCAGGGAGCTTACCCATCAAACCGAAAAAACCATTGCTTCAGGATGATGAAAAACAAGCGCGGAAACGCTTGCCTCGGGTTCCAACATGTACTCGTCGGTAACCGAAACGCCCAGCCGAAAAGCAGCTTCGAGTATCTCTGCAAAAATCTTCGTATACTCCAGGTTCGGGCAACAAGAATAACCCGGGCTGACCCGAACGCCGGTTATCTTTTCATCTAAGGTCTTTTCCGGCAATCCCTGCGATTCACCATGCAACCAGTTTCTTCTTATCAATCCATGTACAAGTTCCGCCATGGCTTCCGCTCCTTCCAGGGCCAGGGATTGAAGCGCTATCGATTCCAGGTATTTTCCCTCCGCCTCCCACATCGCTGCCTGTTCCCGGATTCCAAGCCCGCAACTCGACACAAACACCGCGAGTGAATCCTCCAGCTCCCCGCTTGGCCCGACGGCTCGAACAAAATCCGACAAACACAGCCCCTCACTCTTCCGCCCGGTTCTTTTCCCATTTTCCGAAATCTTTTCCGCCCGAGGAAAAGACAACCTGAACCTTTTCTTCCCTGTTTCACATCCCCCGCTTTCATCCTTCCCGGCGACCGTCTCCAACAAAATGTCATTCTCATCCGCGGCCGCTTTGACAAACCTGTATGCCGCGCGTGGAACGATCAAATTCTTCTCTTTCACCCTCTCCATAACAGGATACACCAGGTTTTCGATCGTCCTTTTTCGTTCGCTCTCCAAACCCCGGGTCTTTGCAAAGCCAAGATGTCGTCGATACAGACGCGGATAATTCAGAACCTTCTCGAGATCTTCAAACTTGATCTCGTCCACCATGTGAATCTTCCAATCCACCGGACGCGGCAATCCAACATCATGGATGATTTCCACCCCTCCCCCGGGTTCCTCCCCGTAAATCTCCTCCTCCCCGCAAGCTTCCGCATCCCTCCCGGCGGATTCGACTGTTGCTGCATCCGCCCCCCTTTCCTGCTTTGCAGAAACAAGCGAAACACCCTCTTTCCAGCCGGGTGTTTTCGCTGAGCTCACGATTTCACCGGCCATACTCAGCCCTTGCATCACGTCACGCGCATACGCCACCACTCCGCCGCCGTAGGCCGGCCGAATAGTATTTTTCGTGAATTCAGCAGACAAGGCAGCTCCTCCTACCAGGATGGGAACGTCTATCCCGGCCTTGTACAGCGTTTCCGCGGTCGCGGCCATCTGGTGAGCGCTCCGGACCAGCAACCCTGAAAGACATATCAAATCGGGAGTGCGCTTGAGTACTTCTTCCTTTATGCGTTGCGCGGAAACTTTCACTCCGAGGTCGATCACATTGTAGCCGTTATTGGAGAAAACGATCTTGACGAGACTTTTTCCTATATCATGGACATCGCCCTTTACAGTCGCCAGGACAACCGTCCCCCTGCGGGCCGCGCAAGAACCCTCCATGTGAGGCTGAAGATGTAAAACAGCCCTGTTCATGATTTCCGCGCTTCGAAGAACCTCTGCTATGATCAACTCGTTTTTGTTAAACAACCTCCCAACCTCATCCATCCCCTCCAAAAGCACCGTGTTGACTACCTCAAGCGCGCTTTTCGACTTCAACAGCTCATCCAGATGTTTTTCCAGCCCTGCAAAGCCACCGGTGACGATGCAAGAAACCACCCCTTCCTCCGGGGATTTCACCGACTCCTTTTTCCGCGGTGATACCTGTTCCACCCCCTTCATCTTCCGCCGTGCACCGGAGTTTCTGAAATGTTCCACGAACTCACCCAACGGATCCTTTCCGGCATTATCCAGGAGGTTCAAGCAAACCCTTCGGTCATCATCCGAAATTTCCGGCGCGCTGATGATTCGGCTCGGATCCGCTATGGCCAGATCCAATCCTGCCTCAAGGCAAAGATGCAAAAAAACCGAATTCAGCACGGCCCTGGATTCGGACGGAAGTCCAAACGACACGTTGGAAATGCCCAGCACCACCTTGCAACCGTCCAGTTCTCGCTTCAATCCCTTGATCGCCTCAATAGTCTCTCTGCCGGTTCCTGCAAAACGGACGTCTCCCGTGCCGCATGGAAAAACCAGCGGATCAACGACAACATCTTCAGGCGCCAAGTTGCATTCATCCGTCAAGATCGAAACCCCCCTCAACGCGGTTTTCAATTTACTCCTCCTGTCCAACGCCATACCGCCGTTTTCAGGAGAATCTATACACCCGAATACAACCCCCATGCCGTAACGTTTTGCAATCGACGCCACCTCTTTCAAACGCTTCCCCCCGTCCTCCAGGTTCACCGAATTCACCAGCGCTTTTCCACCGATGCATTGAGCAGCCGCCTCCACTACAACCGGGTCGGTTGAATCTACCACCAAGGGAGCGCGCAACCTCCTCGCCGCGCCTTGTACGAAATTCTTCATGTCTGAAACTTCGTCCCGGTCCGGGTTTTGAAGACATACATCCAAAAGAGCAGCGCCCGCGGCGATCTGTTCCCGCCCCATATCTACGGCTTCTGCCCACCTGCCCTCAGTGATCAATCTTTTAAACCTCCGGCTTCCAAGCACATTTGTCTTTTCGCCGATGAAAAACGGTCGGCCGGCCGAATCGATCTCCACAACTTCCATTCCGGAAAAAACCGTTTTCCCGCGACCCGCAGCGGATTGGCCGAAAAGTCTCCTTGGCGCGCCGCCGTCTGCTCTCAACACTTCTGAAAGGGCGCGTATGTGCTCAGGCGTTGTACCGCAGCATCCTCCCGCTATGTTCAAAAAGCCCCTATGAACCATTTTCTTCATTTCCCCGGCAAACTCTTCCGCTGCCATCCCGTATCGCCCGTCTTCATCAGGAAGACCGGCGTTCGGATGACAACTCACCGGGAAGGGAGAGCGGTCTCCCAAAAAACCAACCGGCTCCCACATCAAATCCGGCCCGGTGGAACAGTTCAACCCCAATGCAAAAAGCGGCCTGTGGAGAAATGCCGCCAAAAAAGCTTGAATATTCTGCCCGGCCAACAAATTCCCACCCTCCTCCAGTGTCACGGAAACCATCACTGGAAGACAACACTCACAATCTTCGAATGCCCGGTCCGCTCCCTCAAAACCCGCCTTCAAATTCAAAGAATCCATGACGGTTTCAAACAATATCAAGTCCGCTCCTCCCTCGATCAAACCTCTCACACCCTGTCTATAACCCTCGGCCATCTCCTCAAAAGAGATCCCTCCCATCAAAGTTAAACTCACCGATGTCGGCCCGAGTGATCCCGCCACGTAAACTTCACGTTTCCCCTCGGCGATTTTCCGGGCCAAGCGAGCCCCTTCCATTGCCAATTCGCGAGTCTTATCTTCCAGCCCGTACTCCTTCAAAACCACGGGATGCGCCCCAAAAGTGTTTGTGGTCAAAACATCGGCCCCCGCGTCCATGTACGCTCTGTGGATCGATTCGATAACCCCGGGCTTCATCACATTCAAGTTTTCATTCAACCCATCCAGCGTTTCACCCCCGTAATCGGCCGCAACCAACCCCTCGGCCTCGAGCAAGGTCCCCATCCCCCCGTCCAGAATCAAGATCCTCTTTTTCAGCTTTTCGACAAGACGCCGCCCCCTCTCCGGAAACAAACAAAACAATGATTCTATCCCCTCTTTGTAACTGTTTACCATGTACTTAAAGCTTTTTTTACCCGTCATAATCCCTGCTTTTCCGCTTTTTTCAAAACTCTATAAAACCGCTTAAACCTTCATCGATTCCAGCATATTGATTTACACTGCTTTAATCCTTTTTTCCACACACGAAAAAAAATTGTTATACGTGCTTGACAGCACTCATAAGGATTGCTAGGAAACCTTGCCCGTTGATATGGGCCCATAGCTCAGCTGGTAGAGCATCGGACTTTTAATCCGGTGGTCGCAGGTTCGAATCCTGCTGGGCTCAATAAAAAGTGAATATCCGGCCCCATCGTTCAGCGGTTAGGACACCGGCCTTTCACGCCGGCGACACGGGTTCGAGTCCCGTTGGGGTCATGAAAACGCCTCGGCATAAGCCGGGGCGTTTTTTTTTCTCGAAATAGTCGAAAGCCGTGCATGCCCGAAAACTACAACTCCGTGGTCACGAGGCTCAAGCCCATTTCTTCAAAAACTGAAAAATCCCGACTGTTATCGGTGGCCAAAAAAGCATTGTTCGAGATCGCCGCGGCGGCAATCATCGCATCCACTCTGAAGCGCCGCTTTCTCCCGGTCTTATTGTACAGCCGGGACGCCAGGAGTGCTTGATTTTCGTTGAACGGCATTATCCTTCCCTGCAATATCATTTTTATTACCTCTATACCTCCATCATCCACAGGGCCGCAGAGAAATTCATACCAGCATATCGAGGAGGTGATGAGATCCACTCTCCCGGCAATCCAGGTTCGAAGCTGTTTCGCCTCATGGGAATTTGGTATCAGCGCTTTGATGAGATAGTTTGTGTCCAGCAAGATGCTGTTCATTCTCTCCAACTCTCCCGGTTTTTGTAGACTTCCTCCAGGTAATCCTCCGCCCGCTCTCGGGCTATGCCTCCCTTTGCATGGTAGTCTCGCAACCAACCGACAATGTTCTCTTCGTCTCTAACAATCTCCTTCTCAGTACGCTCGATCGCTCGTCGCACGACTTCTGCCTGGGAAACTTTCCAGTGCGTCGACAGGCGCTTGATTCTTGCGATGGTTTCTGAATCTAATGAAAATGTTGTTCTTTTGTTCATAATAGCCATACCATCATGATGGTATTGCACCTATCGAAAGTCAAGCACCCCCGCAAAACGGCATTTTTCATCGCCATGTTGTTTCGTTGCTACAGACGTCTTGAATTTACAACTGTTTGGGGTGTATAAAAGGAAAAGGTAACGTGTAATCTTTCAACCTGACAACAAGTAGACGGTTCCATGTCTGACCAGAATCCCAAGGTATCCGTATTTCTGAAATTTTTCTATTTCTATATCGTTTCCGCGATTTGCCTTTCATTGTCCTGCACCGGGGTGTTTTCTCCAGCTGATTCGGACGGTGGAACTTCCCACGAGGAGATTCCTCCCGGTGACGACGCTCTTCCGCAAGACGGGGATGTCCCCATAGACGGTTCTTTCGATCCTTGCGAACCCATCGACTGCGGGCCTCACGGAGAATGCATAACCGCGGGTCAAAGCCCTGTTTGCGACTGTGATGAAGGCTACCGCGCAGAAGGCCTCACATGTGTTGAAGAAGAGCCGGTGGATCCATGCGAAAGTGTAGTTTGCGGAGAAAACGCGCATTGCGATAACGGTATTTGCTTGTGCGATCCCGATCACGAAGGAAACCCGGAAACCGGGTGCACACCCATATACACCCAAGAAGACATGGTGCGCGCTGAACTGGTGGAAATCGCCAGGGCGGAACTCGGTAACTGCGAAGGCACCGACGAGAGGCCTTACATGCAGTGGCAGCCGGGATACTGGTGTTATGATTTCGTGGCATGGGTATACAGTGAATGCAGTTACAATCTTCCTTCGCCGCTGTCCCTGCCGACTTATTATGTCGACAATCTTCCAGAAGGTTGGCGGCCGAAACCCGGAGATCTCATCAAGTTCAACATTCAACATTACGGCATGGTGGAAGATGTTTCCCCGGACGGACAGACCATCTACACGATCGAAGGAAACGTAAATTACTGCGTGGCTGCGCGGACGGTATCTCAATCATCCCTCGAGTATTACGGATACCTTGAAAACCTTTTTTGATATTGATTTTTAGAAACAAAACAATGGATCAAAAGTGTGCAACCATCTAACTGTTGACAAAACAGCCTACCCTGGCTATATGGATTTCCGGCTTCAGGCTCTGCCCAGGTAGCTCAGTCGGTAGAGCAGGGGACTGAAAATCCCCGTGTGGGCAGTTCGATTCTGTCCCTGGGCACAAGAAGGAGCGGCATAAAAACCGCTCCTTTTTTCTTTTTTGGAATGTTACATGACCGTCTTGGGAGGCAGGGAACCGAAAAAAAATTTGCAATGATGAATCAGCTGATTACACCGTGAGCTTTTCCAACCTTTGTAAAAGCCTCGATCGTGCGATCAATCTGTTCAAACGTGTGGGCGGCGCTGAGTTGCACCCGGATCCTGGCCTGCTCCCTGGGCACCACCGGAAAGGAGAATCCTATCACGTAAACACCTTCCTTGAGCATGTCGTCGGCCATATCCGCGGCCAGCTTGGCATCGCCGAACATGACCGGCACTATGGGGTGTCCCGCCCCTGCCAGAGTGAATCCGGCTTTTTCCATCCCGGCCCTGAACCGCTCGGAGTTGGCCTGTACCTTTTCCACCAACGCGGAAGATTCCATCAGAATATCAAGCACCTTGAGCGTAGTGCCCGTAATAACCGGCGCAAGGGTGTTGGAAAACAGGTAAGGCCTCGAACGCTGGCGCAGTATTTCCACGATTTCCTTTCGTCCGGTGGTGTAACCGCCCGACGCTCCGCCCATGGCCTTGCCGAGGGTGGAAGTAATCACATCGATTCTTCCCATCACGTCATTGTACTCGTGTGAGCCGCGGCCGGTCTTTCCGACAAACCCGGTAGCGTGGGAATCATCCACCATCACCATAGCGTTATACTTTTCCGCCAAGTCGCAAACGCCTTTCAGGTTAGCGATGATGCCGTCCATCGAAAAGACGCCGTCGGTGCATATCATCTTGTGGCGAGCGCCCGCCTTGTCGGCTTCTTTCAGCATCTCCTCCAGGTTGGCCATGTCGTTATTGTTGTACCGATACCGCTTCGCCTTGCACAACCTGACTCCATCGATGATGGAGGCGTGGTTGAGTTGGTCTGAAATAACAGCGTCTTCCGGCCCCAGCAGGGTTTCAAAAAGGCCGCCGTTAGCGTCGAAACAACTCGAATACAAAATGGTGTCTTCGGTTCCCGTGAACTCGGCTATCTTTGCCTCCAACTCCTTGTGGATATCGAGCGTTCCGCAGATGAACCGCACCGAACTCATTCCGAATGCATATTTTTCCAGTGTGTCGTGAGCGGCCTTGACCAGCCGAGGATCATTGGCCAGGCCGAGATAATTGTTAGCACAGAAATTCAGCACTGTTTCTCCGCCGACGCCGATTTCGGCAGCCTGCGGAGTCGTAATGATGCGCTCGGCCTTGTACAGGCCGGCTTCCTTGATTCCCTTGATTTCGTTGTTTAAATAATCTTTCACCGGTCCGAGCATGGGGTAAACTCCTTTCAAAATAGGTTTCTTTCAGCACCGCACCATTACGCCCATCGAGGGTCCGGTGCTGTTTTTCAATTTCTTAAAGCTCCAAAACCACCTTGCCGCAATCCCCGCTCTGCATGATCTTAAAGCCTTTTTCATACTCTTCGTACGGCAGCCTGTGCGTGATCACTTTCGACACATCCAGGTTGCCGGATGCAAACAATCCCTTCATCTTGTACCACGTGTCCCAGACCAGCCGACCGGTTATGCCGTGGATGTTGACCGACTTGAAAACGACATCCTTTGCGAAATTGATTTCATAGTTCTGATTCGAGGTACCGATCACCGAAATGTGTCCGGCCGCCTTGACCACGTCCAGTGCATTTTGAAACGCCTTTGGGTTGCCGGAAATCTCGAGACAAACATCCACTCCCTTGCCGTCGGTATGCTCCATTATGTAGGAAACCGGGTCGGTGTCGGCCCCGCGAATCACGTGATGAGCACCGCACTTCTTTGCAAGATCCAGGCGGTATTGATTCTTCCTGCCCACCGCAAAAATGGTGTCCGCACCGATGGCCCTGAGTACTGCAACCGCAAGTGCGCCGACCGGCCCAAGTCCGAACACGGCTACTTTCTTCGCCACGCAATCCTGTGCAAACACGGTGTGTACAGCGTTTCCGAGCGGGTCCTGTATCGCCGCCATTCCGGGATCCACCTCCAAATCATTGTGAACTATGTTTGCTGCAGGAAACAGCAGGTACTCGCAGAAACACCCGTCCACGTCATAGCCGAGCCCTTTCCACGATTCACACACATGGCCCATGCCGGTTCGGCATTGCTGGCATACGCCGCAAACCAGGTGTCCTTCTCCACTCACGTAGTCGCCCTCTTTAACATGGTCCACGTTCGGTCCCACTTCGGACACATGGCCGGCGAACTCATGACCGATAATGCAGGGCAAAGGAACCCGGCTCTGGGACCATGCGTCCCAGTTGTATATGTGCAGATCAGTTCCGCATATGGCCACTGCCTTTTGCTTTATTACCACCTGGCCCGGACCGGCCTTGGGAATGGGCCGTTCCTGAAATTCCAGTCCGCCGGGTTCGGGTTTTGCCTTTACTATGCATTTCATTGTCGCCATGTACGAAACCTCCTTGTTCTTATTAAAATCTTGGCGATCCGATTGAGGGCCGCCGCCTAAAATTCTCACACGGCTTATATGATCTTTGAGCAGACAGGTCAACGACCTTTGAGACAAAAACCTCAAAACACCTGTCTTTTCAGCCAATTACGCTAACGCTCAGATCCCGACACTTCTCCAATCCGCCTCAATGCAATCAAGAACAAAAACCCCAACAACAAAAAACGCAAAGATATTCCCCGTTTCGACAGGGCCGTTTTTCTGCAGCCACAGCCGCTACTTCCCGAGTCCCCTTCATTGCCTCCATCCGAACTTCCGTCTAAAACCGATGATGAATCAAGATCCGCGGATCCATCGCTGCGCGGATCAACACCGCCGTCCACCGAACCGTCCGGCTGCAAACCTTCGCAATGAACCGTTTCCGAGGAATCACGATCAGGCGACATCACTTGCAGGTACGAAGCGTGTTCGAAATCATGATAAAGATTTACATTCACCGGCATGGGAGTACTTGTTTCGCCTAAATTGGATCCATCGTTCGGATTGGCGCGCAAACGGGGCCAGTTCGAAGAAGTCACCGATATCCTGAGTCGGTGACCCGCGTTGATGACAATGGAAGTCGACCAGAGATCCACGACCGCTTCGACGATTTCCCCTGGTGTCAAAAAACTCAATGAATCGTAGGTCCCCCGTGCGGCCAGGCGGGACGCGCTCTCCGCAATAAGCATTGAACGTCCGTCCGGGTATACATCGGTCATACGCACGGCAATATCAGTGTCAGGTGTATCTATGGAAACAAACAGATGCGCTTTTACGCGCCCCGTGATTTCAAACGGTTCCTCAAAAGAACTTGTCGAAAAAACCAACACATCGTCACGCGCTTCCACCGCTCTCTGATCACACGGACCCGCGCCCAGCGAAAGATCCAGGGTCGGCCCGCAGATTGTGGGCGAAGGATGAGCGGGGTCGTAGGTGTATTCCGACCATCCTCCTCCTTCGGAAGGGCACGCCTCCTCCAATAAACCGCCGGGTTGCAGGTGAAACCTGACAGGGGCTGCCGGAATCGGCCATACATCCGAGAAACGCCATTCGTTTCCCGGGGCATCAGGGTCGTCAACATCTCCCATCGTGTAATACTGTACTGTCGGAATTTCATCCAACGCATCCTGGTCCGGCGCCATTCCGAGGTAATGCAAAAACCAGACTACAAAGAGATGATCCAATCCGGTCGGTGTATCCAAAGCGTTTTCGGGATAAACCAATTCCCCGACAAAATCGAGGTTGCGAATAAGATGAACCCAAGGGCCCATCACCAGTTTCTGCCGGCCGGCCGCACCCGGCCCTCCGCCATATTGATAACTCATGAACGCGTCGATGGGACCCTGGGGAAAAATGTCGTACCAACCGCCGATGTGTACGGCCGGCACATTTACGGCCGCTGATTTATGGAGTGCTTGGACCGGATCCCAGAAAGAATCCGCCAAGGGGTGGGCTGCCAGATCATCCAGGAAAAACAGCGCATCCTGACCTTCCAGCCAATTCATTATCAGGTTTTCACTGAAGATTCCACCTGGGAAAAACATCTCATCGTAAAGAGAAGGTGTCGCCACCTCCACCCACATGGCTTTTAAGTGAGGTGGAGTGGTGACCGCTTGCAGATATTGGACGATGCCGAGAGCGGACCCTCCATGGGTGACCAAATTGCCGTCAAACCAGGGCTGCCCCCCAATCCATTCAATGGTATCCAGCCCGTCTTTTAAATCGCCATCTCCTTCGCAACGAAACACGCAATGAACGCCTTCGGATGGCGGATGTCCCCTGGTTTCCTGCACAAGTGCAACCACCCCGTTTTGCTGAAGCGCTACTGCAAGCTCCTCGCTGGGTATCCGGCCGTAGGGAGTCCTGGCCAGCACGGCCGGCCACGGCCCTGAACCCGTTTCCGGGAAGTAAACATAAACAGCAAGTCTGGCCCCGTCCCGCATTTCAACCATTTCAGTTTCATAGTTTTGCGAGCCGGCCGCACCAGGCAAAAACATTAAACAAACGAACAAGATCCGGGAGATAATTCGTTTAGATTCATCTGAGCCGATTCCCGGGGTTCCTGTCATCGCTGCTTCCCTTTCATCTCAAATCAATGCTTTTTCGCAGTTGATCGATAACAGCAAACGACCCGTAGACCAACAACTATATTTTCGTTTTGCCTTTCGGGCTAAAGCAGTGTTTCTAAAATCACCTAATGTGATGACAACAATGCTTTTTATGTGATAGCGTTTTTCGATAATTATCCCGAAAACATGGAAACAAAGAGGTGCAAAATGCGTTGTTCCCTTATATCTCTCGTTTCAATGGCCGCAATTCTCTTTTCAACTCCTGCAGCGGCTCAATCAGATTCCACACCACCCACAGGAAAACAGGCAGGGCCGCGAAACCGGGGGCTCATGATAACCGGGGCCTTTGGAGTGACCGGTTGCTATAACGATGCTTGCAGTTCAGCCGATGCTGATCCGCTTGTGGGTTTTGAAACAACCGCGCTGATCCGTTTTCACCGCAATCTTGCCGCCGGCGCCACCCTCGCCTTTGGATTCGGCCTGCCGGATGATGAATCAAATATCAGCACAAAGGCATTCTGGTCAATGGTCATAGGCCCGGACTTCAGAGGCATCCTGCCTGTTTTGAATGACAGGCTGGAAATATGGGGCAACTTTGTCATGGGTTATGGCAGATCCGCGTGGGATTTTGACGCCACCGTGCTGGGACGCACATACAAGACAAAAACATGGGCCAATTCTTTTGCGGTCGGATGGGGCGGCGGCGTGAATTTTTTCCTCACGGAAAACATCGCGATGGGCGCATCCATATCCCACTATCGGATGTTTCCACGCAAAGCATGCGGAAAATCAGGAAACCTAACAGAATGCGACAAATTGACGAGCAATGAAAGAAAGTTTTTCCTCGGCTGGTGGGGCCTGATGGGGGTATTTACATACTTTCTCCCGTTTTAAACGCTTTTACAAGCTTCGACCTTTTACAGAACTGTTTTTTCGACCAAAACACCGGACAGGAATCCTTGCTCCCGCTACCGTAAAAGTTTATATTTCCGTACCATGCCCAGAATAGACAAGATAATCGAGCCGATGAGCCTGGGAAATTACGACGAAGCAGCGCTCCTTTCGGATTCAGCAGTGCGCCTGAAGTCCAAAGACGGCAGGGAGGAGCTTGGCATCACGCTGACCCATAGGCAAATCACATCCCTGGTTGAAGAAATCATTCCATCAAACCTTTTCGGCAGCCTCGTTATGATGGAAAATGTCGAATTCACACATCAGCATCCGGCCGGTGTCTTGAATATCAAGGTATCTCCCGGCCGATCCCTGTGGCGGGTTGAGGTGGAAGCGCCGCAGGGTCTCGAACCTTTCAGAGAAAAAAAGCGTGGAAACAAACCTGGAAAGAACTTGTTTCCCGACATAGAAAACAAAATGAAAAAAAACAAACCGCCTGAAGAAATTGAAGACAAAGAACTCGAAGAAATCAATTTTGCAGAGTTGAGCCGATCATCCGATGAACAGGCCGAACAGGTTTCGGAAAAGACTTCAAACGCGAACGAAAACGACAACCAGGAAAACGAAAACGGTTCGAAAGATAGCGGCAAAAGCGAACTCGAATCGGACGACAAAGAAAACGAAAACAATTCGAAAGATTCCGACAAAGGCGAACTCGAATCGGACGGCCGGGAAAACGAAGCCCGGAACGGCAGAATCTGTAAAGAAGAAGAAAAATCCCCCGATGACTCCTTGTTTCCGGAAGACGGGGAGCCAAATGTCGATGTATCAGGTTCTTTTTCCGAGCGGTTAATCCCATCCGAGGAAACAAAAAACCTCTCGGAAGAAGAAGAAAAGATCCCGCCCGGACCGACCCTGAAACCAACCGAAAAATGCAGCGAACTGCTCGAAAGAGCCATTATTGCCGAAAGCGCCACGTTACTTTTGATCCCGGAACAGCGGCCCTGGATCTACGGACCCCAGGGCTACGCTCCCATGCCCGGAGCCCGCGAACCGGTGACCATGGATCTTCTTAACGAACTCTTGGAGAACAACAAATCCGTATCGAACAGATTGAAAAAACGGAGAACAGTGAGGGTCACATACGGACATCAGAGGGAATCCTCTTTTGTCAGGTGTACACTGACCCGGAACCACAACCGAATCACTGCTGTTTTTCGCATACCGCTCACCGATCCCGCTCACCCGTCCCACATAGGCATTCCCGGAGGCACAACCAGGCTGATCGAAAAAGGGGGGGTTTTACTTGCAGCCTCGAATCCCGGACAAGGTCGTACGACCACTGCGTTCGTACTGGGTTCGGCATTGATGAGCAGCGGTCACCGTACGGCACTGGTTGTCGGTCGTCCATTGGAGCGAAAGCTCATCGCTTCCGCTCCGGTGTTTTCCTTTGACATGCAACAAAAGGAAATGGGACGGTCCATGATGCTTGCGACGGACATCGGCGCATCGGTGGTAATCGCGGACGACGCACCCGTTTACGCCATGGAACGCGCCATCCGTCTCGCTGAAACGGGTGTTTCAGTAGTTTTTACCATGCAGGCGAAGAGCGCCATGAGCGCTCTTATCCGTTGCCTTAACAGCCTGAAGCAATGGAAGAACCGGATAGATGAGCTGACCCGCCTACTCAAGGGGGTAATATACCAGGAACTGATCCGGACGAATAAAGCAGGGCAAACAGCTGTTTTTGAAAGGATATCGCCCACCTCTTCCTTGCTTCATGCCTTGGCGAAAGGACAATGGGATCTTTTGGGTGGATACAACGGAAACGCTGTCACTTCTCCTTCCCTCGCGGAAAGTTTTCAAAAACTCGTAGAAAAAAATGTCATAGATGCGCACACCGCGGGCAAACACATTTCCAACCGTTGATTTGCCTGATATTCATTCCAAGGAAGGCAAGCCGAGAGTCCCGGCAGTCACATCGTCGAGTGCAAAATAAACCGGTTCCATGTCCACATGTAACACGCCGAAATTGCTCAAAGCTTCTCTACAAAGCCCTACAACTCTTTCACGCATTATCAAAGGATCTCTTATTGCATTTAAACCCTCGCCGTCTTTTTCATAAAGGGCATTATAAAAAGCCTGTTTCCCGGCATATTCAAGCCAAGGCAAAACACTGTTGTCCAACACCCTTTCCAGTTCCCCCTGGGACATTCCTTCACCCGCGCCTAATTCTTCCCTAACCCTATCCGGATGCGCTGTATATACGGCTTTCAAACGGCACAACACATGTACTTCTTTTCCAGATAGCGGATCCATAACTTTGGGTACATCGACATCCAATTCTTGGACAAACGGTCCGAACGCGGCCGCGGTATCCGCCTCCGCTGCCAGTGAAGCCAGCCTCTTCTTAAATGACTCCGGAAGCGCGGACATCGTGCTCTCTGAAACTATGTAACTCACATCCAACCCCTCAATCTTGAATGTCCATTTCTCCAACTCGGGACCGATGATCTCCTCCATGATCCGAATTGCCCTGGCCGGATCCAGAACCGGCCCGAAAGGATCCGCTCCCGGACTGGCAAGTTCTCTCTTCAGAGCCTCTGCGGCTGCATACCGCAACCACCCTCTCATGTTATCCTTTATGGCTCTTGCCAACTCGTGGGGCCCAAGATCCCCGCTTTCATTGAACGCTATTCTGGCAGCAGTCGGATCCACACTGCCTAACAAATGCATTTGCGCGATGGTCGCGAGTTGAAATGGCTGGCCCGCCACAGGTTGAGGAGGCAATTCGGTTTCATAATCAAGTTTGAGCGTTTCTCTTTTTCCCATTCAAACCCTCTTCTCAGAATTTCAACCGCGGACATCGGGTCACGGCAAATTTCACTCATCAGAATCGACCCGACCCGTCACAATTCGATCGACTATAACACAAACAATTTCTCATGGCAGAGATATTCTCCCGGCAAAACAGCGTTTCATCTTCTTTCAGAGATTCGACGTTCAAAGACGGGCTTCCGGGTGCATCTGAAGGTTTTTTCATTATTAACTGGAGTTTCATGAAAAGACTTGCAAAAATAGCTGTCTTCGTTGAAACAAAAGTTTGAAAAATTCATACACGAAACCCCAGGGAACCCAGGCGATGATAAAAAAAAGTGATTACCGAAAGCTCAAACCGAGGCAACTTTACAAATCAATACCTAAGTCATGGGTGGAATTTCAAACCACGAAAGACCTGGAACCACACTGGGGCACGATCGGACAAGAAAGAGCAATGAAAGCCATAGAATTGGGTCTGACCCTGAAGACCCGCGGCTTCAACATCTTTGCATCCGGAGAAGCAGGTTCGGGAAAAACTTCCACCATGATCAAACTTTTGAAGGAAAAGGCGAAGAATCAAGAGGTTCCGCCCGACCTTTGTTATGTGAGCAATTTCAACCATCCCGAACGTCCCGTCCCCATTTTCGTTGTTGCCGGGGTGGGATCGAAACTGAAAAAAGATGTGTCCCAGACAATCCAGGAGCTGAAAAGACTCATTCCAAGAGCGCTGTCTGAAGGCGCTTTTGGACACATTAAGGCTGGCATTTTGGCCGGCGCCAGGCAAAAGGCCATAGAAGCGACACGAAAAGCATCATCCGCGGCAAAAAAGCTTGGACTACAATTGCAGGAAGAAGAGGACGGTCTCAGGGTCGTTCCCATTGTAGATGGAAAACCATTGGATCATGAAACTTTTGAGGCTCTGTCTCCAGAGAAGAAGAGAGATGTGGAAGAAAAAATGCTTGCCTTCCAGAAACATCTGGACGCGCACGCGTATCAACATCGGCAAACCGAAAGGGAGCATTTCGAGGCACTGCTTTCCGCCGAGGTTCGGGCCATAACACCTCTCGTGGAAGAAACAATCCGGGAGTTGAAAAACGAATACAGCGAACACGGTGAAATTCCGGCAACTTATTTCAAGGAAATGAAAGAACACATCCTGGATCACCACAGGCACTTCGTAGCCGCTGAAGCGGATGAAAACGAAAATGAAAAGGAGACTCCCACGGACTGTCTGCTGGTTTACGAAGTAAACCTTGTTTGCGACCGAACCGAACAAAAAGGCGCGCCGGTCATAGTGGAAAAAGTTCCTTCCCCCGCGAATTTGTGCGGTTGTGTCGAGTACCTTCCTTCGAACGGAGGTCTTACTACAAATCACACCATGATTCGAGCGGGAGCGCTCCACCAGGCAAATGGAGGATACCTTCTTCTCCAGGTCGGCGACCTCTTGAACCATGATTTTGCCTGGCCGACTCTCAAGAGATCCCTAAGGCACAAGGAAGTCCGGGTGGAAGAGACGACCGGCTTGGGAGACGGACAACGCCGGCTTGCAGGCACAATGAAACCCGAACCCGTGCCCATTGAAACAAAAGTCATCCTTGTGGGAAGTGAAACCCTCTACTACGCCATGAAGTTGCAGGACGAGGATTTCGGCAGGCTTTTCAAAATCAAGGCTGAATTCGAAACCTCGATGTCGAAAACAAAGGAAAATGTCGGACTTTTGGCGTGTTTTCTGGGACAGGTCTGTCGCGCTGAAAAATACCTTCCGATCCATCGAAGCGGATTCATGAAAATCATCGAGGTCGCGTCAAGGAGGGTCGGCCATCAGAACCGGTTGACAACACACCAGGCCGAATTACTCGACTTGGTGGCCGAAGCGGATTACGCCGCGAAAAAAGACGGAGCGCGGGCTATAAGAAAGAAAGACGTGGAAAAAGCACTGGAAGAGATCAAGAAGCGCCACGGAGCCGTGGCTGATTCAGTGCAAAGAGGAATCCGGGAGGGCAGCATAATCATCCGGACCACTGGAGAAGCAGTCGGGCAAATCAACGGCCTTGCGCTGTATGATTTGGCAGGAGTTTCGTTCGGCATTCCCGTAAGGATTACATCGCGGGTCTATGCAGGCAGGAGAGGGGTCGTAAACATAGACAGAGAGGTGAACCTTTCCGGCGCGATTCACGACAAGGGAAGCTTGATTCTCGTGGGTTATCTCGGCGGCCGTTACGCCGTCGACCAAACACTGGGGCTTTCGGCTTCCGTTACATTCGAGCAGTCCTATGATGAAATCGACGGCGATTCAGCCTCAAGCGCGGAGTTGTACGCGTTGCTGTCGGCTCTTTCCGGCTGTCCCATAAAACAAGGCATCGCGGTCACCGGTTCGGTAAACCAACTCGGAGAAATCCAACCCATCGGCGGAGTCAACACAAAAATCGAAGGCATCTTTCGAGTTTGCATGGATCGCGGGTTGACCGGAAACGAAGGGGTAATGATTCCACGTGCAAACGTGAAAAACCTGATGCTGAGCCGGAATGTGATAGATGGAGTGAAAAGGGGACTTTTCAACATCTATGCCGTCTCGAGCATTGATGAAGGAATAGAAATACTCACCGGCGTCAACGCCGGCAGAAGGCGCAAAAACGGCTCCTGGACTCCCGGCTCGATCAACGAACGGGTTCAACAGAGGCTTTCCGATCTTCAGAAGATAGTGATAAAGGAAGGCGTAAAAACCCGGTTTGACGAAGCAATCTGAGAACGATCCGCGGCAGGTTGACGATGAATAAAACCATCTTCAGGAAAGTCGGCGATATCGCTCCGGCCTTGGCGCTTGCAGTTTTGCTGGCAGTGCCTTTCCTGTTAAGTCCTGAAAAACGAACCGATGACACGGAAAAACCCGAAGACAAGATCATAGTGCTTTCTCCGCATTGGGAAGGGGTTCGGTACGAATTCGAAAAAGGGTTTATTGATTACAGCAGAGCAAAGACAGGCAGGCCCATAGGGGTTGAATGGTTAAACGTCGGCGGCACTGCCGACATGGTGAGATTCATAAGTTCCGAGTTTGCCCGGAACTCATCTTCGATAGGGGTCGACGTCGTTTTCGGTGGGGGGATAGAAGCCCATGGGCTGCTTGCTTCCAGAGATCATCTTTCACCCGTCAGTCTCCCGGAAGAACTAATGAGTGAAATTCCCGAAACACTTTTCGGAATGCGCATCAACGACGAACAATCCCGCTGGTTCAGCGCCGCGTTGAGCGGGTTCGGCATCATATACAACCGACCGGTACTCAAAAGGCTCGGGATAGCCCCCCCTGAAACATGGGAAGATTTGGCACGCCCCGAAATGTTTACCTGGGTGGGTTCAGGAGATTTCCGCTCGAGCGGAAGCACCCACATGGTCTACGAAATAATCTTACAGGCATACGGCTGGGAAAAAGGGTTTTCAGTAATCATGCGCATGGGCGCCAATGTCAGGTCTTTTACGCGGAGTTCCACCGAAGTTCCGAGAGACACAGCGCTCGGTGAAATCGCTTGCGGCATGGCGCTTGACAGCTACGCGTGGAATCAAATGGCAAGAACGGGCGGCGACCGTATAGGCTATGTACTCCCACCCGGGTTGACCGTCATAAACCCCGACGCTGTCGCTGTGCTTAAGGGCGCGCCGAACAAAGAAGGTGCGGAAATGTTCATTCGATACGTGCTAAGCCGCCGCGGCCAGGCATTGTGGATGATGGCGCCGAAACAAAATCTGAAGATCTCGAAAGATCCCCAAAGAACGGGTGATGAAGACACTGAAACAATGCTCTCGGGACCTCGTCGTTTCCCTTTGACGAGGATGAGCGTCAGGCGGGATATCCATAGGATCCTGAAAGAAGTCACCCCGGTGAAAATCAACCCGTTCGCATGGGAGGGTTCTTTTGAATATGACGATGAAAAATCATCCGCGCGATGGGACGTCATAAACGCACTGCTGGGAGCGGCGCTGATAGAAAACCACGGCAGGCTGCAGGCTACGTGGCAAAAGCTTATCGCAGCAGGCCTTCCCCATGACCTCACAACCGAGCTCACCCGGCCGCCCGTGAGCGAAGAAGAACTCATGGAGATAGCGGGCAAATGGAACAAAGACCCCCGGTTTCGCAGCCGACTCCGGGTGGAATGGGTAAGACACTTCCGGAATTTGTACAGAAACATTACAAGAAAAATCTCAACTCGTCCGGGCGCCCGGACGGGTTGCGGAAAATAAAGAAACGCAGGAGCAAAAAATGGTTGCGGTATCGCTGGTTGAAGCCACTAAGCGTTTCGGGGAAACAATGGCCCTTGACAGCGTCAGCCTGCAGATTCGTTCCGGGGAATTCTTTTTCCTCCTCGGACCGTCGGGATGCGGAAAAACCACGCTTCTTCGAGCTGTCGCCGGATTGGGCCCTCTGGACGAAGGAGACGTCATCTTCGACGACCGTAAAATGAATGACGTACCCCCTCACAAGAGAAACACATCCCTTGTTTTTCAAAACTATGCTCTCTGGCCTCACATGACGGTGTTTGACAACGTGGCCTACGGGCTTGTCGAAAGAAAGATCTCAAAGGCAGAGCGAAAAAAGAGGGTGTCCCAAGTTCTTGAACTGGTGCGGCTTGAACACACCGCGGAACGAAGACCTTCTGAAATGTCGGGCGGCCAACAGCAAAGAGTCGCCCTGGCCCGGGCTCTCGTTGTAGAACCCGATGTTGTGTTGCTGGATGAACCCCTGAGCAACCTGGACGCGCATCTCAGAAATGAAATGCGTTACGAATTAAAGCGCATCCAGTCGGAAACCGGGGTCACCATGATCTACGTGACTCACGATCAAAAAGAAGCGCTTGCAATGGCCCACACCATCGCCGTCTTGAAAGACGGCCGCTTGCGCCAGGTCGGCGGACCGGAAGATCTTTACCAAAACCCGGGCGAAGTTTTCGTGGCTGAATTCGTGGGCAGAACAAACCTTGTAAAAGGAACCATCAGCGACAAGCAAAACGGTTACCTGCATGTAAACACGGAAATAGGAAGTTTGTGGGGCCGCGCATCGTCGGCAAAAAACATCGACAAGTTCGCTCGGGAACAATCGGTTACATGTTCGATCCGCCCCGAAGCTGTCCGCTCATCCCCGCCTCCTTCAAGCGACGGTCGCAAAAACGGCGGAACCGACACCGACACCGCCGGCTCGACCAATGGAGAAAAGCCGCGTCACGCGGAACTGGAAGCCCGGCTGCTCAAGCGTTTGTTCATGGGAGAAATCGAAGAAAGATTTTACGCAATCAATGATCTCCAAATACAAGCTGTGGAACCGGCCCCCCGTGGTTCACCCCCTTTGCCGAATGAAGCTTTCAATCTGTATCTTTCACCGGATGAAGTAGTTGTACTGGAGAACAAAGAGTGAACGCGCGAAAACCCACGATCATGCAGAAGCTGTTGCTTGGAGGAATTCTGGCGTTTTTCGCAGTCTTCCTCTTCTTTCCCATTGCGCACGTTTTCCAAAAAGGACTGTGGCCGGAAGGCTCTTTTACCTTGACGTTCGTAAGGAACGTTTTGGCAAATCCTTCCATAAGGCAGGGACTCGTAAACAGTTTAATGTTGGCGTCATGCACGACTCTCGCCACATTTCTCTTTTGTTTGCCCCTGGCGCTGGTGGCGTCAAGACGCACATTCAAGGGTCAAACCATTCTTGCAGGCCTTCTTCTTCTGCCCCTGGTGCTTCCTCCCTTCGTAGGCGCAATCGGAATGAAACAGCTTCTGGCCAGGTTCGGATCCATCAACCTTGTGCTGATGCACATAGGAATCATGGAAAACCCCATCGACTGGCTGGGCAAGGGACGTTTCTGGGGAGTCGTCATTTTACAGGTTTTGCATCTCTACCCGATCATGTACTTAAACCTCACGGCATCCCTGTCCGCGGTGGATCCAAGCCTGGAAGAAGCCGCTACCAACATGGGCTCCTCGAATTGGGATGTATTCAGAAGGATAACTCTCCCGCTGGCGGCCCCGGGTGTGTTCGCCGGGGGAGTCATTGTTTTCATCTGGGCGCTTACCGACCTTGGAACACCGCTGGTATTCGAGTACGGGGAAGTTCTTTCGGTCCAAATATTTTCCAGGGTGACCGACATGGAGGACAACCCCGAAGGTTATGCGCTCGTGATCTGGGTGTTGATGATGACCTTGGGAGGCTTTGTAGCCGCGCGTTGGGCGTTCGCCCGAAAAAGAACCGCAGGCGCGGCCAAGGGAGGCATGTCCATAGAACGCCCAAGGCTTTCCGGATGGCCGCTTTACGGCACCTACATCATGCTGTTTCTCGTTGTGTTCGTGTCTGTGCTGCCTCACCTGGCCGTGATTCTTACATCCATGCGGGAAGAGTGGTTTCTAACGGTTTTGCCGGGCGAACTCACCACGGATCACTACAAGGCCGCTCTGGCCCACCCACTGACATTGTCTTCAATCAGGAACAGCCTTTTCCTCGCGGCCGGGGCGACCGCGGTCGACGCGGTTTTGGGTGTTGCCATCGCCTACCTATTGGCCAGGGTCAAATTCAAGGGCGCCGCCTTGCTGGATGCTGTAACCATGTTGCCTCTCGCGCTCCCCGGCATAGTGGTAGCGTTCGGTTTCATGGGGGCTTTCGGGGGAACGTTCCTGGACCCGAGAAAAGATCCCACTATTCTCCTGATCATTGCATATTCGGTACGCCGGCTTCCATACATGGTCCGCTCGGCATACGCGGGATTCAGCCAAATTGACGAAAACCTGGAAGAAGCTTCCTGGAACCTGGGCGCATCATCCCTCCGCACCCTCTGGAAAATCACGCTTCCCCTGGTAGCGGTGAGCATATTGGCAGGTGGAATTCTGGCGTTTTCATTCGCGATGCTGGAAGTCTCCGACAGCTTGATTCTTGCCTTGCGGGAACAGGATTATCCCATCACAAAGGCGATTTACATGCTGCTTGGCAGACTTCGCGATGGTCCCGAACTGGCGTGCGCCCTGGGAGTCTGGGCCATGATGTTTTTGGGAACATCACTTTTAATTGCCCACAAGATCCTGGGAAAACGAATGGGCGATCTTTTCAAGGCA
The DNA here is from genome assembly GCA_007131745.1 of Myxococcales bacterium. Next base: position 1,337 of record SLPX01000150.1, on the reverse strand, counting down.
TGAACCTCCTCAAAAATTCATTTTAAAGAGACCTCGTTCCTTTCAAATCAAACAGAAAAATCGTCGGTCAAACTCTTTTAGGGAGAGAAAAACAAGATCATTCAGCCATCTGAACTACCACGAGGTTTTCATCGAAATCCCCCAAAAGTGTCTCCTATCATGTGACACCTGTCTCATTTTCGGCGAAAATGAGACACCTTCGAGAATACACTATAACGCGACATCCGCCTACTGCTCTGCCCCAAATCCCTTTTAATCCCCAGGCTTAGCAGTGATTTCACACCAAAACGCACTTTGGCCGGATTATTGAATGTAAAAACGGGATAAGGGCGCAGTGAAACATTTGTATTTTTTTTCGGCTACGGGTTGAAAGAAAAGAAAGGAATGCAATTAACACGATTAGATTGATCAATCATTCATTGCGAATTCGGTTTCTTTTGCATCTGAAACCGGTATGATGTCGTGGAAGGTAATTGGGATGAAAAAATATTTTCTTTCAGGTCTTTTGGTATTGGCCTTGTGTGGTTGTGAAAAATCCGCCGGGTCAAAAGAAGCGGAAGATGGCGGAGTTGACTCTGCCGTACTGGCGGATAGTTGGGTGATTCCGGACGCTGACATGGCAGATCGTTTTCCTCAACCGCCCTTAGTGGAGGACCCTTTCAACATCGAAGACGCTGTATGTAGGGAAGATGGGTGGTGCTGGCACTGGCCATACCCTGTTGGAGCGGTTTTGTACGGCGGTACTGTTGATGGTGAAGGAAACATATACGCAGTTGGGTACAGCGGAACAATCCTGAAGTGGCCGATAGAGGGAAAGCCCTCCATTCTCGGACGAGGGGAGGCAGTGGGATATAATTTATGGACCGCCTGGAAAGCGCATAACGATACCCTTTGGATTGGAGGTCACAACGGAACGCCGGTGATATTCAAATACAAAGACGGAGTACTTGAGAAAGAGACTGATCCTGTTGTCGAGTTGGTCGGGGAAGACCACGGTTTCATTCACAGGATCAAGGGCAATGAAGAGCGATTGTGGGCGGTGGGACTAAAAGGCTATTATGGGGCGCCTCCGGAAGACTTGGATTCTCTGGTCCTTTATCTCGAAAACGATACGTGGCATGACATTGGTACGCCTTATGATGAATCTGCGATAATAAATGATTTAGCGTTTTCACCTTCAGGAGAGGTTTGGTTTGCTCTAGCTGCAGGCAACATTCTTGTATACGACCCTTCGAACGATTCGTGGAGAATAGTCGCTCCCGAGCCGATGCATCCGTGGGCGCGCATCTGGTGGAAGAACGGAGAGCTTTACGTCTATGCGCTTGACGGAGTGTTTG
>SLPX01000257.1 GCA_007131745.1 Myxococcales bacterium | reverse complement strand
TTCAGAATCCTCTCCAAGAAGGGGATGGAAGGAGAATCCGCCAGAACCTACATACTGAAAACCCTGAAGGTTCCAACGGTGCGTCAGGCGGGAAAGAACCAGGCATCGGCCCTCATCGACGAACTCTTGCATGAAAAGGAGGTGGGGGATGGAATACGTTAGCGCAAGCCGAATCAACACCTACCTCATGTGTCCCCTGAAATACCGGTTCCGTTACATTGAAAACATCTCTCCCAAGTTCAAAAACTCCGGTCTCGCCTTTGGTTCCGCAGTGCATTCCGCCCTGAACTGGGTGCATGAATACATGTTGGCGGGAGAAAAACCGGGGCTTGAAGATGCACTCAGAATCTTTCGTGCCGACTGGGCGTCTCAGCAGGTGGAAACAATCAACTACAAGAAGGGAGAGTCCAGGGAGGGGTTGCAAAAGCTCGGTGAGCAGCTCATCTCCATCTACTACGCCGAATATCCCGACTTGAAGGTACGGGCCACTGAAAGACCGTTCAAGGTTCCACTGGAAGACCTGACCACCGGAGAATCGTTCGAGGTTCCACTGCCACAGGGGGTCAAAGCATTCAGCACTCAGGTGAAGATGTTATGGTATCGGACTCTCCGCCGACCTAGTCAGAAGTCTTGTCTTAATTGCTTCAGCGCCAAACCCATACATCCGGTCGAGCCGTCCGGAAATCCTTAAGTCCAGCGTCGGTGATTTGTGTTTCCGAAAGGTCGAGACGCTTCAGCGAAGTCAAGTTCTTGAGATGCGCCAGACCAGCGTCAGTGATTTGCCGAGGAAGGTTGAGCCTCTCCACCGAAGTCATGTTTTTTAGATGCGCCAGACCCGCGTCCGTGATTCGTGTATCCGTAAGGTTGAGACTCTCTAGCGCAGTCATGTTCTTGAGATGCACCAGACCAGCGTCCGTGATTTGCACAGGAAGCTTGAGACTCTCCAGCGAAGTCATGTTTTTTAGATGTGCCAGACCAGCGTCCGTGATTTGTGTAACCTCAAGGTTGAGACGTTTCAGCGCAGTCAAGTTCTTGAGATGCGCCAGACCAGCGTCCGTGATTCGTGTATCCGCAAGGTTGAGACGCTCCAGCTCAGTCAAGTTCTTGAGATGCGCCAATCCGGCATTTGTAAACTCTCTGCATTCTCTCAAAGACAATCCACGGATTCCGAAATCCGCGGCTTTTCGCAAAAACAACAGCAAATATTCATCGTTTATGTTCTTGTCGGTGGGTCGAATAAACCATTTCGAGTTCTCTGGAATGGAGAATTTCTCCATATCTGCAAGGGAGGTGCGTCCGAGAAAGTTTGGTTCATCCGATAAAGATTCGGTATACATATAGACATCTACACGGAATTCTTTTTCCACGTGTTCCTGAAATACCGCTGTGTCCTCTTTGGATTCAGTTACATCCGGGGATGCAACGGTAGTTTTATGTGTTGGTTTTTTTTGGCATCCTACACAGAGAACGAGCAATGCCGGCAAAAAAAGCGCTTTTGCGAAAAAGATCTTATTTTTCATATTGAACGTTCCTTTCTTTCAACTGTCCCGACTCTCTCACCATAATGCGATATCGTCTGAAAAAATCTATGTTAACCCTTTTGCAGCAATTCCAGTTTCTGACCATGTAAATGGAAAAACTTCTACTTTCAATAAAAGTTCATGTGAATAAGGAATGCCATTTCTCATCTACGGTCAAAATCAGCATTGCTGTGTAGAAAGGACTGTAATTCACCGTTATTCGGTCAAAACTAGAAATTCTACCCTTTTTTTAGGCTGCGAAAAAAGTTGTTACTTGTCGGGAATTGACTGGGGCGCTGCGTTTTGCATAGGCAACCAACTGTAAGCTAAGTCTGTCTTGCCAAGGTTAACGTTTGGAATCGAAACGGTGTTGTATTTGAGAGTTTCCTGATTCGTTATTAGCTTACCTTGAGTTGCAGTTCCAGCATTTCGTTGAGGCTTACCCTGGAGCCTATAGCCGATCTGCCGACCTCGTGCGTTTGCTCGTGGAGGGACGGGATGAAAAGGCATTATCTAACCTACATCGCCGTTTCGAGCGTGTGTCTTTGCTTATCATCCATGAACTGGGTTTTGTGGATTTCGGCAAGCTGGAGGGAGAACTCCTTATGAGGCACGTACTGACACTACGCAGACTTACTGACGACGAGGCTTTTACAGACTAAGGTGCCGTTTGTTTTTTTTTATTTGGAGGATTCAGAAACCAAAGCTATAACCCTTGCTGAAGTGGATCGCTTTCCGAGCGTTGCCCAGGATCACTTTTCGAACGGTGTTTCGAGGCCACTTAACTTGTGTATTTTTTTTCTATAAAAGCAATTTTCCGTCGGTCCATGTTCCGAACAAGGGAGGCCGGAGAATTAGAAATGATAATCGAAAAATATTTCTACATTGTAATCATAGGGATGATGGGACTTTTTGTCGGCTGTTGGGATGATAATGACAAAGCTGTGTGCGGAAACGGCATTGTTGAAGGAGATGAGACATGTGACGGTAATGATCTGCGCGGATTCACTTGCCAAGACTTTGTTTACACCGGGGGCGAATTAAAATGTTCCGCAGATTGCCGGTTCGATTACTCCGATTGTTTCTATGCTGTTTGTGGAAATGGTGTCGCCGAGCATGGGGAGATATGTGACGATACGGATCTAAGGGGTGAGACATGCGTCAGCCAAGGTTACGATAACGGAGGGGACCTCGCCTGTCTGGAGGATTGCTCAGGCTTTGACACTTCGGGCTGCCTCGGTGCGATTGTTCTATTGCAAGGAGTAACATGGTCTCCTGGAGCCGACCTTGCCGAGACCCTGGAAGATAATCGGTTTCCAATTCCGGGCGCGCTCGTGGCGGCGTCTATGTTCCCGCATTTTGAATTGCCGCAGGAGATGTACTGCAATGATTGCATAAATATTATGCCCGATATTCCTTATGTGTTCTCGGATCCTGTGGATGGAAGTTTTGAGCTGGCCCTCCATGCAGAGCGGTCTTACTACCTTTTGGTGCAAAAAGGAAATTTCAGTCGTGTCAGGGAGATTTATATTCCGGAGACACCGGACGGAATTATCACACTGGAGTCCGAGGCCTCCGGCGCGCCAAAGCCGGAAGAGACGACCTTGCCCAACACCACGGATCTGGACAAGGGGGACAATATTCCGAAGATTGCGATTATCTACGGAGAGTTTGAGGACATGAGCATCATGTTCGAGGCTTTGGGTTTCGATTATCACGGTGAATTCAGTGTGTATAAAGAAAGAGATGAGGTAAGCAACTTGGTGGGTTCGTGGCAAAACCTGGCCAAGTACAACCTCATCATCGCCCCTTGCGGGTTGAGTTGGGTGGGAGGGCCGCACGATGTCGAAAACATCAAAGAATATGTAAGGCACGGAGGCAGGCTCTATATAAACGGGTTTTCCTACGATTTCGCGGAGCAAGTCTGGCCGGAGTTTTTGGCTTTTTACGTCAAGGGTGCCAATGGAGGCCATCCATCGATATGCGGGGACGGGCCGAACCCTCCTTCCGAACCGTTTGTTTGTAATGAACAGGCGGGATCCTGGGATTTCGTCGGAGTTCCTGGGGATGAAGATTTTGCGGGTTGGATCGCGCTTCCTGATGTTAACGCGAACAACCTCATTAACCTCAAGGCCGCAAGAAACTCCATATATGAAATCAACTCGGGCGAGGTGGGTATCTGCTACGAGCACGGCACCGGTCCGAACGGTGAACTGTATTTGCCACCCCGAGTGTGGATGTACGGAAAAGAGACGCCGGCGGGAGCGGATAAGCCTACAACTGTTTCTTGGCCGTTTTATTGCGGCAAGGTCCTTTACACTGTCTACAACACTCAAAGCGACTACAGTTTTCCATACAAGTTGAGCGTCCAGGACAAGATCATGATGTATCTCATAATGGAAATACAATTATGGAAAACGACGGCTACTTGTATCACAGTAGACCCCATATTCGAGACCACAATTGGATCCGATTAAAGTGGGTATTTTCTTCAAATCAATGAACTGAACCCATTTCTTCCGAGTTCTATGGCAAAACCACTTTCACCGGTGTGTGTCTTTCCTCAGTCGTCCCGTCGCCGAGTTGTCCATATTCATTGTCCCCCCAGCACCAAGTTGTTCCAACTTTTACAGCACAGGTGTGCCGAAACCCACTGGACATAGCTGAAACTTCACTAAGGCCAAGGACTTCCACCGGAATTGTTTCACGTTTGGCATAGTGCCCTCCCTCACCGTTTCCGACTTGACCGTGCTTATTCCACCCCCAGCACCAAGGAGTTCCATTGCTTTTTACCGCACAAGTATGAAAGCCTCCGCCTGTTATCTTGTTCACATCTTCAAAAATCTGCACCGGAGTGTTTTTATGCTCGTTCGTCCCATCGCCCAGTGTGCCATCCCAATTATATCCCCAGCACCATGCTGTTCCATCAATCTTTTTTGCACAAGTGTGCCAAGTCCCGGACGAAATCTCGACTGCATTCGACAGTCCATCCACTTGTATCGGAATGTTACTATCGTCATTCGTTCCATCACCCAGTTGGCCGAAGTAATTCCGCCCCCAGCACCATGCTGTTCCATCAATCTTTTTTGCACAAGTGTGCCAAGTTCCGGACGAAATCTCGACTGCATCCGACAGTCCATCCACCTGTATCGGAATGATACTACGGTCATTCGTTCCATCACCCAGTTGACCGAAGTAATTGCGTCCCCAACACCATGCAGTGGAGTCGGTCCTTACTACGCAGGTATGATATCTCCCACCCGAAATCCATGCTACATTACTGAGCCCCGAAACTTGAATCGGAGTGTGTCTCGCCGTGGTCGTCCCGTCGCCGAGTTGACCGTAGTTATTCCTTCCCCAGCACCATGCTGAACCGTCGGTCTTTGCTGCGCAAGTGTGCCATAATCCACCTGATATCACAGCTACATCGGTCAGTCCCACTACCTTTGTCGGGGTGCTCCTATCGGAAACTGTTCCATCACCCAGTTGCCCATAGCTGTTATATCCCCAGCACCAAACCCTTCCACCATTCTTTACTTCGCATGTATGAGCCTCGCCGGTAGAAATGATTTTTCTACCGGATGCTCCACCGGAACACCCTGAAGTATCGTATCCTGAACAGTCAGGCAGACAGGCCAAGGTTCCGCTTTCATAGCCTTGGCTGACACATGTCTCTCCCCCCAAATCAATACCATCGCATACCTCTCCCTCTTCGACGATGTTGTTTCCACATTTTCCAATTCCTATTCTTCTTGAATGACACCCCGACGGGTAAACCAATGAAATGATCCCGAAAACAGCCCCCACAGAGATGGACCAACCAATACTTTTCATTTCTTCACCGCCCTTTCAGGTCCAAATAGTTTTTCGTTTTTTAGAGCTTATCAAAATTTATTTCTTCATCACATAGTTTATTTAGCGGTTCTCAAGATACGGATCGGAGTTGTTCTGAGAAAATACGCAACAATCTGAAGAGAAGGCCGATAACAGGGGTAAGTAGGAGGAGAAAAATGAAAAACCAATTTGAAAATTCCCTGAAATACCACGCTCACCTCGCCGCGTTTCGGCACGAAAGATTGATCCGGGAAGAAGAAGCACAACCCAACCATCTCAAGCGGATTTGCTCACACATGCGCGCTAAAGAGTGACGGGACGGTTTGGTGTTTTGGTGTTGGGGGAGTAACAACTGGGGTCAACTCGGAAGCGGAGAGTCCGGGTCTGATGTAAATGAAGCCACATCTGTTGAAGTAATTTGGTAATAAAAACCAAAGCTGAATCCAACTTCATTCCGGCATCTGGGTTCCAATGCAACTGGACGCTTCTTTGCTCCAAAAGGTCCCGGATATTATTCGGCCATGACATCGCGATGTCATCGTGAGCGGTAAAGAGCGGCAACCGGGACAAGCAAGACACTTTCGACTTCCCGGTATTCCAATCCGGTGTAGAACATAAACCGGCGGACCGGTTTTTTTGATACAAATTCCTTCAGCGTTCGGATATCCCTGCCGGAAGGCTTGGTGGAAGCTTTGATTTCAACAGCCAACACTTCATCTTCCGTTTCCAGGACAACGTCGATTTCCCGTCCGCCCGCGGACCGGTAGTAGTGCAATTCATCGCACCGTAGAAAACCGAGTTTTCGGCGCTTTTCCAACTCGGCTATGACAAAGTTTTCCAAACGTTGGCCCACCGAGAGCTCGACTCCGAAACTTTCTACGATCCCAATGTCGGAAAAATATGTTTTCGCCGCTTTCACGAAGCGTTTCGCCGGGCCATACTGATATCCGGTCAACTTGAACGCAAGTTCCGATTGAAAAAGGGAGTTCAGATATTTCTTTGCGGTTACAAAGCTGATACCGGCTTCACGCGCGAAATTGGATGTCTCCAGCAATGAGCCTGTGGATCGAGAAAGATGATGATACAGCGCCATCAACCCGCCGAGGTTTTCGATATTGGAAATCTGCATCAAGTCTCTTGTAAAATACGAATTTCGGTAGTTGCGGAGAATTTCTCCTTTCATCCCTTCATCTTCGCAATTGAGCGCCTCGGGAAACTGTCCGTATTTGAGTGCAAGCCCGAGTTGCCGGTCGCCCTCTTTCAAAAGAATGGGCGTAGCCCTGTCGTGAAAAATGCGATGAACCGGCGGCCCGGCATCTTCTCCCCAGCACGGGGTAGTAAGCGAACGGATGGATACCCGCCCGGCCAAAGTGTCCGCAGTAGCGTCCAGCAGACCGATGGAACTGGATCCGGTCATTATGAAGTGAGCTTGCTCCTCATCGATGGCGTATTTTACGGGAATGGTGACGGCCGGATGACGCTGGATTTCATCGATCAACGCACGTTTGCCGAGTGACTGAACAAAACCCTTTGGATCCCTGCGAGCCCACTCCAGATAATCAAGGTCATCCAGGGTCGCATAAGAATATGAAGGAAACCTGTGTTTGATCAAAGTGGTCTTGCCCCCACGCCGCGGCCCAAGCAACAAAACACTTCTTCCCGGTGGAGTTCCGGATAAGTCGATCCATCGTTCAAACATACTTCAATTTTTACATGGATAAAACTAAAGTCAAGTTAAACAATGGCCAGGTTATTGACAAGGAGAACAAGCGAAAAATGAACATTAGAAAAATGAACAAGCGAAAACAATCATTTGAAAGAGCCACGAAAGAAAAACTTTTTTCATCCCGGATACCTCCCGCGACATCATACCATTTTCAGATGCAAAAAAACCCAAATGGAAATGAATTATTCTTCGAGCCGATTATGTTAATTCTAATTGCATTCCATCCTCTCAACCCGCAGCGGTTCAAAGGATTGTTCCTTTACACCCTTATTCGGTTTTCAACTGCAATAATTCGGCCAAGCCGTAATTTGGTTTCAAATCACTGCCAAGCCCAGGAAAAGAAAGGGTTATATGAAGGAACAACCGACGGATCCGTAGTTTCAGCAAATTGGTAAAAGTGTCTCATTTTCGCCGAAAATGAGACAGGTGTCACATGATAGGAGACACCTGTCGGGGAGTTGGAAATTACACACTCGTGGCTTTGGGCTAACTGTTGACATATGCGCACCTATGGAGTTACTTTCATTGTTATCTCAGGTTGTTATCTTAGGGAGAAATCGAATGATTCAGATATGTGGTTTCATCGCCCTGGTATTCGGCTGCATCTGGGCTGCACGAGCCTGGGGGGCAATTGCCTGTATAGGATTGGGCCTGCTGGGTGGTCTGCTGGTACTATTGGGAGCCATCGGAGCTGTGGTGACTATCATCGGGACCCTCGTAGTGGTGAGCTTTGCACAGAAGCGCATCTTTCAGCGGGTGGCGGATGGCGAGATGGAGTCCGATCCGGCCGATCCACTGGGCTGATTCGACAAGCCGGTCAACATCAAGGGGAAACGGGTCGTTTAACAACCGGCCGAAGAACAGCAGTCAAGGTGGGCCGGATATTTCCGCACTGTGTTGCGGCTGACACCCATCAGCCGGTGGTGGAAATGAAACTCGTCGATAAAGGTGCATTAAAGGTGAAAGTAAAGACTTCTGCTGCACCTATAAATGCACCTATAAATGCAGATGATGCATCTATAAATGCACCTGAAAATGCACCTGAAAACGCGGGGGAAAAAGAACTTTTAACTGATCTTCAAGTGGAATTGCTTAGCTTCATCAGCTCATTGCAATGGACTCCAAACGGTCGAGTTCGGAATCATCACAAGGTTGATATTGTTTAGCTATTCTGACGTTGTCATCGATCTGATCAATAGTGGTTATACCAATGACGGCTGTTGCAATCGGATAATTGTTTCCGGAGTAACCTGCTGAAAGAGCATACGTGATGGTTTCTTCCATGGTGATGTTGCGATCAAATATGTTATAGCGGGCTGTCAGCTTCATGGCTATGACTCCGATATCTGTTTCAGCGACCTGCCGCAAAAAATCCCGGGTTTGCTTTGGATTTTGGTTCATGGTCAATCCGGCAGGATTAATAGTCAGGAAGATGCAGTCCAGGTCGTACATATCCAGTGCTTCTTCAAGAATTTCACAGGAATGGCTGCTGATACCGATATTACCAATCCGTCCTTGATCTTTAAGATTCTCAAAAGCCCTAATTGCACCATTGTCCCGGTTCAAAGCGGTATGAAGATCATTTCTGGAGTTTACGGCATGCATGAAGTAAAGATCGATGTAATCCGTTTGCAGTCGTTCGCAACTCTTTTCAAACCGGTCATTCTCGATGGATTCCATGGTGCGTTGCCCGATTTTGGTTGCAAGAAACACCTCATCACGTCGATCTTTCATTACCTCGCCGATATAACTTTCGCTGATACCACCGCCATAAGCTTCAGCCGTATCAATATAGTTGATTCCCATATCCAGGGCATGATTGATGATCGCGACGGACTCATCTCTGGTACCGTTCCGTTCCAGTGTGCTTTGTCCGCCCAGACCTACAATGCTGGCTTCGAAGCCGGTTCTTCCAAGTAGTCTTTTGGGTATAAGCGGATCGATCACATCAGCATCCTCCACTACAGCATCTTCCCCTCCAGCGTCAAAATGTTCGTTATTGTTTTCCCCGGCATCATGTTCATCGACCGAACCGGTTCCCTTGTCTCCGCAAGCCCCCATAGCACCCAATGCCGTTACCGCTGTTGTTTTGAGAAATCCACGTCTTCCAATATTTTTCATTCTCTAACCTCCGGTTCGGGGTTCGGCCAAATAATTTCTCCCAGTATAGTTTAACCTGATAA
>SLPX01000012.1 GCA_007131745.1 Myxococcales bacterium | reverse complement strand
GACATCTTAGAAAAGCCGGACGGAAATCGGCCGGAGTCCAATGACCGCGGCCTGGATCTTTTAGTCGGCAAACTTTGCCGGCCGTCGAGTCACGGATTTCCCGGTGGCGTCTGGAAACACAACTCATTGCCTTCACGCGACGCCCTGGTCACAATAATCGAAACGTTGCGCGGTGTTTTGTTTCCAGGTTATTTCGGACTACGAGATCTTAAACCCGAATCCTTGCGGTTCCACATCGGGTCGAAACTGGATCGCCTCTCAGTAATTGTTGAAGACCAAGTGTTGAGAGGACTTTGCTTCGAGTGCGGCAGGGGTTTGGATGATTGCCGGGAGTGCTTCGGTAAAGCTCGGGAGATCACCCGGGAGTTCCTGGAGAAACTCCCGGACATCAAAAGAATGCTCGAAACCGATGTCCGGGCGAACTACGAAGGTGATCCTGCAGCAAACAGCCCGGACGAAGTCGTGTTTTGCTATCCGGGAATTATCGCCATCACTTCATACCGAATCGCTCACGAACTCTGGAAGCTCCGCGTTCCATTGATCCCGCGCATGATCACCGAGCATGCCCACTCCGTAACCGGCATCGACATCCATCCCGGAGCTGAAATCGGAGAGAATTTTTTCATCGACCACGGCACAGGGGTGGTGATAGGGGAAACATCCATCATCGGACGCAATGTGCGCATTTATCAAGGAGTGACTCTGGGCGCCAGGAGCTTTCCTCTCGACGATGAGGGCCGGCCTATCAAGGGAATCGAGCGGCACCCGATCATTGAAGACGGGGTGGTCATTTATTCCGGCGCGACCCTGTTGGGCCGCATCGTGATCGGAAAAAACTCGGTCATCGGGGGAAACGTGTGGCTGACGCGAAGTGTTCCCCCAAACAGCCGGATCACTCAGTCCAAAGCCAGGGAAGAACTCTTTTCCAACGGTTCAGGAATCTAAGGGTCAAGCTCGTTCGACCATATGAAGAAATAGATGGTGGATTGCTGAATCAAATAGAAGATAAAGAAAAGTGGGGAAAAAGAGGGGAACAACCGCTGGTTAATCGGCTATATCAACCAGCCGCGGCACGAAATCTCCGTCCACATCATAGACGGACGGAATCTCCCCTAATGGTGGATATTGGCCGTCATCAGTGCTCGGGAACACCGCTTCCGTTGTCACGTACTGGAGCAACGCCATCCACACCTTGACTTCCTGAATTCCGGGAACATGAGGCATGCCGTCGACCCGTATGGACATTAAATCATCCATATCGGAAATGTCTACGAGTGTCCCGTCAGCGTGTTTCGGTTCGATCACCAAGCCGACACCATCGATAATCCCCATGAGCATGATGGTGTAGAGATCCGTGACCACCCTGTAAAGAGTATCGTTTGTCGGATCCAGATCCATTTCATCGGGACAATTCATGCTAAACGGATCAACCAACGGGTTGCCGCAAATATAGATATGCCGCACCCTGTTCGGGGGAAGCGCTCCACCGGTTGAATCGTATTCCACCCGAATACCCGAAAGCCCAAGGAAAGCGGTAAGCATCCTTAACGTCGGAGCCAGCGTTACCGGAACCTCGGCCACATTCTTTATCTCCGCACCGGTCAGGTACGCAGATACCAAGGGCCAACCCGTAGCACTTCGATTGGCGTCATCAGTATCCGGTGTCATGCCGATCGGCATAACATTGTAGATGTCCGCGAACGTGGCATAACCTCTCGTTCCCGTGTACAGGCCCACCCGGATCGTGCCGTAAGGAACAATACCGACAGTGTAAGGAGTGTAATCCGTGGGATCTTCGGTCATCGCTATAGCGGTGGCAACAAACCTGAGTGCATCGGATGTGAGCGCTCCCAAAGGCGTTTCACCTATTTCGGTCCTGCCGGGCGAAGGCAGATCAAAAGGCACCTCCACTATCGGGGATGCAACACCCAGTCCGAGAGCAGGCATCAAATGAGCGTCCAGTGCATCGTGATATGCCTCAACCACCGCGTCCATTACGGGATCACCCATGACCGTATCGTCGATAGTGATCAATTCAAAGTCCCATTCGTCGATCTCACCCTGGGTGAGATTGTAGGTGAGATCCAGGCGGGAGATGTACTGGCCGTATGATCCCGGGCTGTAAATCAAGGTATTGTTGATTTCGAATGCCGTTTCCGTAGCCGTGTGATAATGCCCCGACATGATCACGTCGATTCCATCTACGTCCATGGCCAAATCAGCGTCATTGCCGCTGCCGTCCCCGTAAATACCTCCGTGTGACATGATGAGTACCAGGTCGACACCTTCGTTTTCCCTCAGATCATCCACTCTTTCCTGCCAAAAAACATCATCATGGACGAAATCAAGCGGGTGGTGCAAGCCCATGAGTTCATGCGCATCTTTGCCGAGATTGCCCAAAACTCCAACCGTCAAGCCATTGGGGAGATCATAGATGTACTTATCAGTGATGACTCCCGCGGCAATAAAATCCTCAATGGCGTCGTCACCCGGATCGTCGGGATCAGTTATCATGTTGGTCGCGACTATGGGAACGTTGAAGTTGCTCTCGCCTGGAGTTTCACCCAAAGCGTTATTCAAAAGCATAGCGAATCCGGCCGGACCCCAATCCAGCTCGTGATTACCGATGGTCACCGCGTCGTAGCCCAGCAACTCGAAGAACTTGAATGCAATGGGATCTTCAATCGTCAAGTCGTAGATCGTACCCATGAAATAGTCGCCTGCATCAAACAACATCACGGGGATATCATCCAGAGCTTGTTCGGTCCGGATCTCATTGACCTTTCCCGCAATCCTTGCAAAACCGCCGGTGACAATGTCGTTGTCTGTCGTATCCAACGGCGTGTAATCCGCGAAAGGACCATATCCGCTCGCGTGATGATGAAGATCCGAAGTGTGAATAATCGTCACCTTGGCCTTTTCATCAGGTAAGATTTCTTCCGGTTCACATTCTGTGGTGTCAAAGGTGCAGGTGTCGGTGCAGCTCAACGTTCCTCCCACGAATCCCTCCAAATCATCGCAAGTCATACCACCGAGGTTATCCCCGTCGCATTCCTCACCTTCCTCAATTATCCCATTGCCACAATAAGGTTCATCCACGGGGTCGGTTTTCTTCTTCTTGCAACCCGCAAAAACGAACATCACCACCACCGAGGTTACAAGGAGACAGGCTAAAACCCTGCTCAATTCTCTGGTTCTTACTGAAATCATTTTCATTGCAATTCCCTCCAAAGGTTTAAACGACGCAAGCAACTGATTTACTCGCAAACAATTAACATGAACATCATCTTATAGCAGAGCCGATCTCATTTGCAATATTTTCAAGCGTAATTTAACTCACATCATCAAAATAAAATACACTATCTCTGTTATTTTTCACCGGTTGTGGATTGCAGTAAAAAAACTCCTTTGCAAAGTTTTTTTTACGGCCGTTGATCGTGCTTTTTTTCACGGCGCTGCCTTGAAGTCTCGGCCAGGATGATTCCCGCTGCCACGGATAGATTTAAAGAACCTATGATTCCGGTGACCGGAATCGTAACACTCGTTTTGCAATTTTTCCTTATAGACCGCCTGATCCCCGTACCCTCGGACCCAAGCACCAGGACAATGGGACCCGACAGGTCGGCTTTTTCCATTACAACACCGTCTTCCACCGCTGCAACAGTCGTCAACCCGTAGCGTTCCAGGTATTCCAAGGCCGTGGTCGGATTCGGCACCCTGAATACCGGTAGAACTTCTGCAGCGCCTGCCGATGTTTTTACAGCTGCAGGAGTGACTCCAGCGGACCCGCGTTCCGGGATAACAACAGCGTGCCCTCCAAGTTCAAGCGTCGAACGAATTACAGCCCCGAGGTTTCGGGGATCCTGCACACAGTCCAGGAATACGAAAAGAGGAACCTCTCCTCGGGACAACAGTACTTCTATCAACCCTCCCATGCCATCCATGTCCCCGTATTCAAACCCTCCAAGAAAAGCTGCGACACCCTGGTGACAGGCCGAACCGGTAATCCTGTCCAGAAATCTCCTGGATCTCACGAGCACTTCCGCGCCTGCTTCTTGAGCCGATTGCTTCAATCTCCCGCGGGGCGCGGAATTCGTTATCACGGTGCGGACCCTTCTTTTTTTGCTATTCAACGCCGACAAGACAGGATGCATACCGTAAACAAGCGATGACCCATCGTCCTTCAATCCAACCTCCTGACGGTAACTCCCAAAACCTCAAACACACCGGGCGACATGGATACATCCCCTCGTCCATCGAAAAGTTCTCCTCCGCCGGGACCCTTGATTTTTGACAGCATTTTCGCCACCGTAGCCGCATCTCCACCGTGCCTGCCGTCTTCCAGAACCTGCCTTGCCCTCAACGCTGCTTCGTACGCATGCCCGGCAATTATGTCCGGGGTCATGCCGTAGGCCCTGGTAAAATCCCTTGCAAACTCTCCCCATCGCGGGTCCCCGGGCATAGGAAAAAACCCCGGGCAAAGAAGCGCTCCCTGCAGATAGCGATTCGTTGATTTGAGCAATCCGGCGTCCATGCCGTCCGCGGTCGCTGCAAGAAGAACCGTGCGCCTGGCGGTTCGCCCTGATCCCCCGCGTTCCACGGATTCAACAGTTCCGCTCCATATCCCCACCAGCGCCAGCTGCGGCGTCAATTGACGAAGAGTTCCTGCAGACGCCACCGCGAAAATCCCTTGCACGCGGGCGTTTCTCATCTCTTTCGCCTGGCGGGCGAAATGAGTAGCGCCGGGAGAATACGCGGATTCAGCAACAACAGAAATTCCAGAGTCGGAAAGAGCTTCCTTGAACACCTTCAACATTTCTCTCCCTGCTGAACTCGAAGGATAGATTATTCCCACCCTTGAATTAGGCTTGAGCCGCTTCATCATGGCCGACGCCAGCGCTTTGACCCGCAGTGAATTGTCAGGCAAATACCTGAATACGTACGGACGCTTCTTATGGGTCACCGATGGATCGGGAGTCAATGTGATCAACGGCAATTCAACCTCACCAGCAGCCGCTGCAAGGGAACGCGCTTGTTCCGGATCAACGGGCCCCACGGCTGCAAGCACGTTTCGTCCGTATTTCAATTCTTCCAAGAATTCCACTCCATCCTTCATATCGGATGGGTCCGCGATGATGACCTCCATGCCTTGGCCGCCGCGTGAACCTCCATACACATCCGCGGCCAGCAAAACACCCTGTAATGCCGGTACGGCAAACCGCCGGTACGGCCCTGAAAAAGAAACTATTACGGCGAGTCTTCCCGTATCACCGAAAACTCCACGCCGGGCCAGTGTTTCCACTTGAGCCCTTTCCTCCACCGTGTCATCAAGATAATCATCAGCCTTGCGTGTTTCTCCGCGTGAACGGTAATACGCAGCAACCCACGGCGCCAAGGCCCCGCGCAACAACGACTCAGGCCTGGTAAGGCGATACAGATCGAGTACCCTTGGTCCTGCGAGCCGCGCCGCCAGATCACGCATTCTCCGTCCAGCGTAGGCCCTTTCATATCCGCGGTTCGTTGCTTTCGCATAGCGATCCAGCGCCAACAAGGCCCGCTCGGGCCAACGGGCCTTCAGATAAAGCCTGAACACCTCGGCTTCAAGTTCAACTAGAACTCTCCCTTCCATGCTTCGAGCCGTTCTTTCCAAGAGTCCCGCCGCTTTTTTCAGCTCACCTTCTCTTTCCCAAGCAGCCGCCTGTTTCCACGATTCCTCCAGGAGGGTCCTTCGCGGACAAGGAAAAACCGATTCTTTCTCATCTGATATCCGGGGCGCCGGCCCCTGCAGCCCCGAACGTTCCGACGACTCCCCTTTTCCCGCGCTTGCGGAATCTGCAGACCCCCGTTCAATCGGTTCCGCGGCAGTGTGAGCGCATCCAAAAACAGTAACGGCAAGAAACACAAATGTACGAAAAGCAAGCCGGATTGAGCGGACACACCGGTTCTTGTTTTCATGCTCAATATCGGGACCAAATCCACTAGAACCAACCACTCTCATGGAGCCTCCTGGCTTCACCAGACCCCTCAAATGGGAAAAATCCGAGAAAATTACCTGCTCATGATCGAGAACTTCCGATTAATCCTCGACCTCCTCGACCTCCTCGGCCTCCTCGGTCTCCTCGTCCTCAGATACCTCTGTTGCCGTATCTTCGCCACCATCGTCTTCTTCAGCAGCATGATCTCCGGGGTCAAACCCGGAGTCTTCCAGAGTCATCTGCAAAACACTGCAACGAAAAGTCTCGGAAAAGGCTTTGGCGAAAGAAACACAGTCGGGTTTTGCCAGCCACCCCCTCACGTAGCTTGATTCAATCTGAACCTCGTTGCCGTAACCCCTGCCCGTGAAACACTGGAGCAACTCGGTCCTGAGATTACCAACAGCGCCCTCTTTGAGTGCATCGTTCGTCTGTTCTTCGGCTGTCATCGCACGCCCCACAACGGCCTCCACCATTTCCGGCAGACATTCCGCCGAACGCTTGGTGAATTCTTCCAATGTGGGCATGAAAGCTTCCTTTTCCCTTGGGGCCTGCGGACCGGTATCTTTTCCATAACAGGCAGACAACACGATACATCCCAATGCAAGAAAAGAAACTACAGGCCATGTCTTCTTAACAAAACACTTCATCAGATCTCTCCTTCTTTCCGGCCGGCCGGTGACACAGGTCATGGCTAACATCCGCCTTCATCCGAAACTTCACCCTCATCCGAATCATCAGATTTTTTCTCGGATTCTTCACCCTCATCCGATTCTTCACCTTTATCCGAATCTTCCGACTTTTCCGATTCTTCCTCGGTATCCACGCTTTCATCCGAATCTTCATCCGAATCTTCATCCGAATCTTCACCCGGATCGCCGAACGATTCAATAAACCCCGCCTGGTCGATAAGTTCTTCGACCATCTGCGGGCAAAAAGCACGATCATCGATCAACCGTTTTCTAAAATCCCCGCAGTCTTCATTCTCAACAAGCCACTGCATCTGTTCGAGTTCAACCGCCCTTTCAAAACCCATCTCTTCGGTTCCGGTGTAACAAAGGCGAAGCTCCGAAACAAGCACCTGAATCGCCTTTTCATAATTGTCCTTTTTCGCCTCTTCGGAAGGTTTGTAGGGCATAGCGGGAAAAACATCTGCGCGACATTTCTTCAACAATTCCTCGAACTGCTCTAAAACCTTCTCCGCCTCCTCATCAATTTCCCGCTTTTCGACCTTGTCCTCGACGCTGAACCTGGATCCCACCGTCCCGTACCAGATCCCACCCGCGGCAACCCCTACACCGACCAACAAACCTAGAGCCGATCCGGCTTTCTTCCCGGCCCCTTTCGATCGCAACAACCACATGAGCGAAAGTCCGCCTACTGCAAGACCCGCAAGAGCCACGACCACACTTGCAACAATACTTGTCGTCCGGGCCGGGATCCAAGCTCCAAAAAGCGCTTGGGTCCACATGAAAACAAAACCAAAAAACGGGACAGTTTGCATGATCCTCCTCCTCTGTTTACATCTACTAATAGACTGGAAAAATTCCCGTTAGGGCTGACTCAAGAATAAAACCGCAGGACCGAGAGCGTCGAGGTGGACGGCCTGCACGGCGCGAGGAGGGCGAATACTCTGACGTATTCAACCAACAAGCAACGCAACAAGCCGGGATGGATCGGCGTCCGAATCCAGAAGTTCTTTTTGAGTCAATCCTTATTTCAAGCTTGCCAACAAATCCGCCATAAAGTCCCATACCATGCCTATGGTCTTGATCTCAAGACATTCATCCGGAGAATGCGGATTCTTAATCGTGGGACCGAAAGAAATCATGTCCATTCCCGGATACTTACTTCCGATTATTCCGCACTCCAGCCCGGCATGAATGATCTCCACCACCGGCTCCTTATCGAAGCGCTTCTTGTACACTTCCTTACAAATCGCCAGGAGCTTGGAATCCATATCGGGCTGCCACGCCGGATAACCGCCGCCGGTTTCCACTCTCGCCCCGGCCAGCCGCCCGACCGCCTCGATCCTATCGGTGAGAAACTGCATGCGATCCATAACCGAGGAGCGCTGACTGGAATGAACATGAAACACACCGTCCTCTTTGCATGAAATGGTCGCCAGATTATTGGATGTTTCAACAAGCCCCTGGATGTCATTGGAATAAGCATCCACACCGTGAGGCATTGCCATCACCAAGTCCACCACTTTTCGAGTGCTCTCAGCGCTCATGACCTTGGCTGCATCCGCATCACCGGTTTCAGAAAGAGTGATGGAAAGCTTTGGATCCGTCTTTTTGTACTCGGCAGCAACCGTCTCACTCAGGGCCGCTATTTTCTTCTTTGCATCCTCCACCGCTGAAGCCGCCATGAACACGAATGTTTCTGCATCACGTGGAATCGCATTGTGGGCCGTACCACCGGATATGGAGGAAATCCTTATATCCGTCTCTTTCCGGAGTTCCGAAAGAGCGCGGGACAGCACGTGCATCGCGTTGGCTCGTTGTTGATGAATGTCCACTCCCGAATGCCCGCCCGACATTCCGCCGGCCTCCAGCTTCAAAGCCTTGTAACCATCCGGAGCTTTTTCGGTTTCATAGGAAAGCCACATCTGGGTGTCTTTTCCGCCGGCACAACCCACGGTGAAAATGCCCTCGTCCTCGGAGTCCACATTCAAAAGGTACTTACCTTTCAAAAAACCCGGTTCCAGAGCGGTTGCACCAGTAAGTCCTGTCTCCTCGTCCACCGTGAACAAAAGCTCCATGTGAGGATGTTTCACATTTTCATCCAGAGCGGCTTCCACGGCCATGGCAATCGCTATCCCGTTGTCCGCTCCCAGGGTGGTCTCATCCGCCTTGAGCCAATCACCGTCGTAAACGAATTTGATGGGATCCTTTTCAAAGTCGTGAGTCGATGTTTTCGTCTTCTCACAGACCATGTCCATGTGCCCCTGTATGATCACTCCCGGAACGTTCTCATAACCCGGGCTGGCCGGAACATCTATCACCACGTTTCCCACACCGTCCATCCGTGGTTTGAATTTGTTCTTTTCAGCCCAATTCATCAACCATGCCCCGATTTCCTTTTCATTCTTCGAGCATCTGGGAATCCTGCTGATCTCTTCGAATCTCTCGATAATGCTCTCGGTTTTGGGATGATCAAATTTCATTTCTTCTCTCTCCTTTTCTTTTCGTTTTTATTATGTCGCTTGCGGCCCATATTTATCAATCCCCGCTCCTTGTGCAAGATGGAATCGGAAAAACCTTTAAATAAAAGTCCCCACCCCTGGAAACCCAAACAAAAACCAAAGAGACTCAGACGCATTGCTATCTACCGAACCACGCGGGATTCCGCATGGGCCGGTGTTTACAGCAAGGCGCTCGGCGGTTTGTCCGCTGCCGTAATAAAACAGGCTCGTTCGATCCCGGATTGATACTGAATGCCGAGGCCATGGTTTTTGCAGGCTCCGAAACCGCCGGACGTCGCCGTTTGAAGCTCCCCTTCGGGGAGCATCGTCGGCGACTCGGCCGAATCCCTTC
>SLPX01000038.1 GCA_007131745.1 Myxococcales bacterium | reverse complement strand
GGGTCTGATCAAGGGCTGAAAACCCATCGTCAAGATCCACTATCCGGCCGCTCTGTCTCCGCCTTTTCAGTCTTTATGCGACAACTGAAAAAAATGCATATTATCACCATCTCCATGCTTGACTATCCAAAAAGATAAAGCTAGGAAATAATCCCTTTTTTGAAAGGGATGAAAGGAAAATCATGTCGCATAATCAACAACCCATTGACATCAGAGGAGACCCAAAAAATGAGTAACGCAGTAGACTCTTTCATGGCTAAGGTTATTGCAAAAAACCCAGCAGAAGCCGAGTTTCATCAGGCCGTCAAAGAGGTCGTGGAATCGGTCATGCCGATTGTCGAAGCCAACCCGGCTTACAGAGAAGCAAAAATTCTGGAAAGAATGGTGGAACCCGAACGTCTGATCGCTTTCCGTGTGCCATGGATCGACGACAAGGGACAGGTGCAAGTAAACCGAGGTTTCCGCGTAGAAATGAACAGCGCCATCGGCCCTTACAAGGGCGGACTCCGGTTTCACCCTTCGGTCAACCAGGGAATCCTGAAATTCCTCGCGTTCGAGCAGGTTTTCAAGAACAGCCTGACAACCCTGCCCATGGGTGGAGGAAAGGGGGGATCGGATTTTGATCCCAAAGGCAAGAGCGATAATGAAGTCATGAGGTTTTGCCAGTCTTTCATGAGCGAATTGTTCCGTCATATAGGCCCCAACACCGACGTCCCGGCGGGAGATATCGGCGTGGGAGGACGGGAAATCGGATATCTTTTCGGTCAATACAAGCGCCTTCGAAATGAGTTTACGGGTGTTTTGACCGGAAAAGCACTGAACTGGGGCGGCTCTCTTATCCGGCCGGAAGCCACCGGGTACGGCGCTGTTTATTTCGCTCAGAACATGCTCGCCACCAGGAAAGAAACCCTGGCCGGCAAAACATGCACTGTTTCCGGTTCGGGCAATGTGGCCCAGTTTACCACCGAGAAGCTGAACGAACTGGGCGCCAAGGTTGTCACCCTGTCGGATTCCAACGGCACCATAGTGGATGAGGGCGGCATTGACGAAAAGAAACTCCATTGGTTGATGGAACTCAAAAACATCCGTAGGGGCAGGATCTCGGAATACACGCAGAAGTTCCCGGAGGCCAAGTACCTGGAAGGCAAACGCCCGTGGGAAGTAAAGTGTGACGTGGCTTTCCCGAGCGCAACCCAAAACGAGATCAGCCAGAAAGATGCTGAAACTCTTTCAAAGAACGGCTGTATCTGTGTTTCTGAAGGTGCGAACATGCCGACCGTTCCCGAGGGAGTTGAAGTTTTCCTAGAAAACAAAATACTTTACGGCCCGGGCAAGGCAGCCAACGCGGGCGGAGTGGCCGTCTCGGGTCTCGAGATGTCGCAAAACGCTGTTCACATGCACTGGAGCCGCGAAGAAGTGGACGGTAAGTTGAAATCCATCATGCAAAGCATCCATGAATCATGCCTGGAACACGGGAAGGAAGGTGATTTCTGCAACTATGTGAAAGGCGCGAATATCGCCGGATTCCTCAAGGTCGCGGATTCCATGATGGACCAGGGCGTCATCTGACTTTTTGCCGGGCTGTTTTCATCGCATGACATCTCCGCACGCCACCGATATCCAGAGTTCCTGGTATCGAAAGTTTCACCATCTCATGCCGTACCGGATCAGGGAGGTCTTGCTAGTCTCCTCTCCTTATGATGCATTCACCCTGGAACAGGACGGTCATCTGACGGAAACTTTGTTCGCACGGTACTCTGAACTGAATCTCTCTTCCGCGCCGCGCATAACCCATGCATCCAGCGGCTCGAAAGCATTGGAACTCATCGAACAAAGGCGTTTCGACCTCGTCATAACAATGGTCCGGCTCGCCGACATGGACGTCAGTGGATTCGGCAAGCGCGTCAAAACAATGAACCCCGCAATGCCGTTGGTCTTGCTGGCTTTCACAGAAGCCGAGTTGGTGCGTTTTCCTTCCGATACGGAACCGGATATCGTGGATCACATTTTCTTGTGGACCGGAGACACGAGAATTCTCCTGTCGATCATCAAGCTGATCGAAGACGAACGAAACGCCCCCTTTGATACTGCAAAAGGGGGCGTGCGCATCATCCTCTTGGTTGAAGACTCGATAAGACGGTACTCGACTTTTCTGAGCGCCTTATACGAAGAATTGATGCTTCAATCACACTCACTCATCGAAGAGGGGCTCAATGATCTGCATAAGCTCATGCGAATGCGCGCCCGGCCCAAAATTTTACTGGCAAAGGATTACGACCAAGCCGAAGTCACGTTCCATAAGTATTCGGATCATGTAATCGCGTTGATCACGGATGTTCGTTTTCCCAAAAACGGTGAAATATACTTTCACGCGGGTTTCGACCTGATCAAGGAGGTTAGAAAAGCCAAGGGAAACGACTTTCCCATCCTGGTTCAGTCATCCGAAACTGAAAACAAGGAAGCCGCAAAACTGGCGGGGGTGAAATACGCGGACAAGAATTCCGATGGGTTTCTTCGTTCGGTACACAACTTTCTGCAGAAGGATCTCGGATTCGGCGATTTTGTTTTTCGCATGCCCGAAGGCAACGCTGTTGCCAGGGCGGGAAACATGCATGAAATGGAAAAGCTGATTAAAGACGTTCCGGGCGAATCCTTGATGGAACATGCACGCAAAAACCATTTTTCTCTATGGCTTACGGCAAGAAGCATGTTCGATCTTGCAAAAGAACTCCGACAAATAAATGCAACGGATTTCCCTACAACGGAAGACCTCAGGAATCACCTCCTCCAGGTGTTGAAGCAGGCGAGACTCGATGAAGAAAAGGGAACGATCATTGATTTCCAGGAGGGGGTGTCTCCGCTGGAAAGATCTTTTTTCAGAATCGGATCCGGCTCCATTGGAGGCAAGGCGAGAAGCGTGGCGTTTGCCAACACCACGCTGTCACGCCACATGATGGAAGATCGCTTCAAAGGACTCGGAATTCGAATACCCAAAACGATGGCTATCGGAAGCGGAGAATTCGAAAGATTTTTGGAAGCCAATCCCGGCCTGCGGGAGATCGCTGAAACGGCCGATGAAAAAACAGTATTGGAAAGTTTCCTCAAAAGCAGATTGCCCGAGGATCTTCGAACAACACTAAAAACCGCGTTCAACGAAATGTCCGGTCCTGTCGCGGTGCGCTCTTCGAGTTTGCTCGAAGACTCTCACTTCCAGCCTTTTGCGGGAATCTATTCCACGTACATGCTTCCGAACATTCACGAATCAAAAGAAGTGCGGATGAACGAACTGACCAGCGCGATAAAGGCTGTTTATGCTTCGGTCTTTTCCCGAAACGCGCGGGAATACATCGCAAAAACCCCATACAAGCTGGAAGAAGAGAGAATGGGCGTGTTGATCCAGGAAATGGTGGGGCAACAACACGGAGATCGTTTCTACCCCGTTATCTCGGGTATCGCGCTGGCCCACAATTACTATCCGAGGGGTTATCAAAAATCCGAAGAGGGTATCGTTATGGCCGCGCTCGGGCTGGGACATACGATCGTGCTCGGAGGCGCGGCCCTCCAGTTTTCTCCCTCAACCCCCGGCATCCTTCCGCAATACGCTTCCACCAAAGACATGGTCAAGCATTCTCAAACCAAATTTTACGCGCTGGACATGAGCAAACCCGAACTGGATTTTTCGGGCGGAACGGAATCCTCCCTGATCTTGTGCGAACTGGAAACGGCCGAACAGGATTCCAACCTGGACATGGTAGGAAGCGTCTACGATCCGGCGGAAGACAGGATACGCGACAATTTCAACAGCCCCGGCCCAAGGGTGATAACGTTTAACAATATTTTGAGGTGGAATATCATACCTCTCGCCCCGGCTTTAGAGGAACTTCTTCGTCTTTTCAGTCACGGCATGGGCTGCCCGGTTGAAATCGAATTCGCAGTCGACAGGGGCGACTACGCGCGCAGTGTTCCAAGAGGGCAAAAACGGAGCAGCCCTTGTCTATATGTGTTGCAGGTCCGGCCCCAGGCGCACCTTGTTTTCCATGACCACATCCGAACAGAGGGTTTTCCGGAAGATATGGTTTTTTGTCACACCACGCGAGCACTCGGTCACGGGGTGTTTGAATCCATCAGGGACATTGTTTACATAAAAGGAAACGACATTTCTTCATTCAACACCCCCAAGGCCGCCCTGGATGTGGGGGCTGTAAACACAAACATCAAAAAAGACAATCGGTCGACCATGTTCATCGGCCCTGGTCGATGGGGCACCACGGACCCGAGACTCGGGATCCCGGTCCAGTGGGTTGATATTTCAACCGCAGGAATCATTGTTGAAACCAATTTCAATGACAGGGAAGTAGAGCCGTCTCAAGGCTCTCATTTCTTCCACAACATCACGTCGTTTCAAATCGGTTACCTGACATTGAACCGGCCCGACCCGGAAAACGAAGGTTCATACAGCGGATCGGCCGAAAGCTTTCTGGATTTCGCGTGGCTTGACAGCCTGCCCGCGGAAACCGAAACTGAATTCGTCCGTCACGTGCGGTTGGATCATCCCCTGAAGATCTTTATCGACGGGCTTTCCGGCAAAGCGACCGCTATCAAACCTAATCATCCCGGTTCCTGAACCTTCCCACCAACCATCTCCCGGATCGTTCTGAAGAGAACAAGCTCTTGCAGCATACCCTTGAAGCCTGCTAAACTAGTCAAGAGCTTTGTCGCGGGTTTTTATGCGAAAGGATCATTTACATGCAGGCTGCAGGATTGGTTGAGAAAAGAACCACAAAGGTGATGCTTTGTCTACTCTTGATGGCGGCATTGGTTTTCTCATACACCTGTAGTCGAAAATCCACCGATGTTGGGTCGAACTGCGATGATGTGGTATGCGATGACCCGCCTCCGAGCCGCTGCGAGACCGATGAGATAGTTCGGGAGTATCAAAGCCCCGGCACATGTATCGAAGGCGAGTGCGAGTACGAGTTCGAAGAGCATTCATGTCTCTATGGCTGCGATGATGAAACCGGAACTTGCCGAATCTGCCTGGACGAATGTGAGGAAGGAGAAACCGAGTGCACGGATGGAGAGATTCGCGTCTGCGAGATGGAAGACGGCGGCTGCACGGCTTGGAGCGATTTCGTCCCCTGCGAGGACGGGCTGTGCGCGGACGATGGGACTTGCTTGGTTTGTGATGATCAACCTTGCGGAGAGGTTGACGGATGCTGCCCATTCGGATGCACGCACGAAAACGACCCGGACTGCGATCCTCCCACCGACGAAGAACTGACTACATGGGTCTTGCTGGTCTCAGACCTGCACTTCGGCGGCACTACCACCATATACGAAGACTTCTTGTACTTCCTCGATGTCGTTCTCCCAACCGTTGATCCCGTTTCGGTCATCAACACCGGCGACACAGTCGAGCTAGGCAGCTCAATACCGGATTGGCAGAACTACTTTTCAAGTATCGATGGACGAGTCCCGCCTGCGCCCCATTACTTTGAGGTTCCCGGCAACCATGATGTCAAGCAAACCGATGAAACGAACTATCTTTCGTTCACCCAGGCAGGCCTTTCCGACTACGGCATGCACGGGCAAACCTTCATAGATGGACGAAACAACCCCAACATAGGTCGTCTCCGGGTGCTTCGAACAAACACCGCGGATTCGAATTACAACGCCCTGAATGTGCCGGGAATATTCGGTGAAGAGCAAGCCGATGAACTCATGGCCCTCTCGCCGGGAGATGATCCAATCTCGTATACACTGGTCGCCGCGCACCACCCCCTCACCGGCATTCAGCGCCTGGTGACCGGCTTGGGGCGCATGAGAAACCTCGTAACTCACGTAGGAGCGAACATCTATCTATGCGGCCACGCTCACATCCCCAGACTCTCCTGGTACGAAAACACCTTGGTGGTTCAGGCTGTGAGCCTCGGCAAAACGAACCCGCCGGGCTTCTCCT
The DNA here is from genome assembly GCA_007131745.1 of Myxococcales bacterium. Next base: position 3,567 of record SLPX01000038.1, on the reverse strand, counting down.
TGGTGTCCATGGATGTTTCCGGTCCCTCGGCACAGATGATCGACATGACTCCGAGAGTGACCTGGCCGATAGTGATGATCACCGGCCCGGCGGACCCCGACCTGGGCGACGGCAACCCTTACGCTGTATCCTTCCCTCCAGGAGGCGAGCTCCCCGTGCGAGCCATCGCATTCGATACCGCGGGAATCGACAGTGTCGAGGCGCGCCTGGACCAAGACGACTGGACTACCATGACACACTGGGAAAACAACGTCTGGTCGACATCTCTGGACCTTCCGACCACCTCGGGCAACCACAGCCTTGAAGTCCGCGCCATTGGAGGTTCGGGCAACCAGTCTCAATCGATGCGGGTCTCAGTGGCCCCCTGATACAATCTACTTAAAGACTAAAGAATTTCGCTCAACCGCTCCGCCGCCGAGAATATTGGGCCACCGGAAGGCGATTATCTCATTTTTTTGGAACTAATATGCCAAAACTTCTTGCAAGCGGATTTTTCTAGAAGTAGAATTCTAAAAATACAGGGCATGCATTCACAGGAGACCGCGCATGATCTACCGAACTCAAGCAATGAAGAAACTCGAAGGGTATTTGGACAAGAAAATAATCAAAGTCATTACAGGCATCCGGCGGTGTGGAAAATCAACATTAATGGAGATGTTCAGGGATCATTTGAAATCTACGGGTGTCGGGGATGATCAAATTGTTTTTCTGAATTTTGAGTCGTTGGAAAATCGAAACCTCGCCGACCACTTGTCCCTGTACAATCACGTCACCCAACAGTTGAGCGCGGACCGGATGAACTATGTCTTTCTGGATGAAGTTCAGAATGTCAGCCAGTTCCAAAAAGCCGTGGACAGCTTGTACATTCGGAAGAACGTTGATCTTTACATCACAGGGTCCAACGCGGACTTGCTCTCCAGCGAATTGGCGACCCTTCTGTCCGGACGCTATGTAGAAATCCGTTTACTGCCCCTGTCTTTCAAGGAATATCTGTCATTCCATGGAGATACATCGGATCTGGGACGAAGATACGCCGATTATCTTCGATTCGGATCGTTTCCTTTCGTTCTGGAGCTTGAACGAAACGGGGATCTGATTCGCGATTACCTTGAGGGACTTTATCATACCGTTGTTGTCAAAGACGTCATCGCCCGTAAACGGATTTCCGATGTGATGCTTCTGGAAAGCATCATTCGCTACATGTTCGATAATGTGGGAAACCTACATTCCACGAAGAAAATCAGTGATACGCTGACATCGTTCGGTAGGAAGGTCTCCACGCATACAGTGGAGTCCTATCTGACCGCATTGAAGGAATGCTTCATCCTTTATCAGGTCAACCGTTTCGACATCAAGGGCAAACAGTACCTCAAGACCCTGGAGAAATATTACGCGGTCGATCCCGGGCTGCGCACTTTCGTGCTTGGAAATCGGAGCACCGATGGAGGTCGCATGCTGGAAAACGTGGTTTTTCTTGAACTGATCCGCCGGGGTCATGAGGTCGCTGTCGGCAAATTCAACAACTTGGAAATCGATTTCGTCGCCACTCGTGCGGGAACTACTGAATACTTCCAGGTGGCGGCCACGGTTCGTGACGAGCAGACCCTGGCAAGGGAGTTGCGACCTCTTAGAAAGATAAGAGACCATTATCCTAAAACACTGTTGACCCTTGACGACGATCCCCCTGCAGACCATGACGGAATAATCAGGCTCAACGCACTGGAGTTTCTGCTGAACTGATGTAAAGGATTTCTCTCAACCGCTCCGCAACCAGGGATGACCATGTCTCCATGCGGGAATCGGGATCGGCTGCGGCCTCCATGATCTTTTCGACCGAAAGGAAAGACCCTTCAAGCTGATCCGCCTCTTTAACCCTCACGGATTCCGGGTCCTTCACTGTTGCAACATGCACGACCCCGAGGTGAACCGAGCCTACGGGGTTGCTTTCGTCGTTTACCAGGCCCACGATTTTCAAATCGACCCGGCTCTCCATGTGAATCTCTTCTTCGAGTTCTCTCCAGGCCGCGGCCGCCACGATATCATCTCCATGCTGCAGAGCAGCGGCTCTGTCCGGAGGGTTGATGTGTCCACCCACCCCGATGGAAAGCTTGCCATGAAGACGAGGTTCGCCGCCCTTTGCAAGCCGGCGAAGACACAACACCGATTCTCCGTCTGTGACCAATGTATACGGGATAATCTGCTTAAAAGAAGAATCCTTCTCCGCCCACCTCCGCTCAACAAAAAAACCTTTTTCACGCGCGCGCTTCATGTATTCGCGCACATCATGAACCGCAACCGGATCCGATGCTTCTTTCTTTTTCCCGGTTCCCATATCGGACAAGACAAACCCGTGGGGAAAGGCCAGGTCAAAGATGTCGTAGCGTTTGACCACATATATGAATTCCATAATTCTTTCCTACCTACTTCAAGGGAAAAGGCAGTTTTCCCGGCTCCTCGGTGATCATGGATTTGGCGTTTGATCCATGCTTGATGAGTTCCATGTTCATGCCTGGTGAGATCATCCTTACAAGCCCTATTATCGGCACTGAATCACTCACCCAAAACTGTATCGATCGACCGGTTCGGTCCTTTGCAGTGTAGCGAGTCGACTCGAAAGTCCCCGCGGCAACAGTATGCGGACTCGTTCCGACATTCTTCACCCCTCCCTTGAATCTCGGGGTGTAGAGATCCATCATCTTCCTGCCCTTTTCCACGGGAAGATAGACCGCCTGGTGCCCTGCGGGTTTCCAAATCATTTTTATCACTTTCGCGGGATCATGGTCCGTGCTTTCAATCAGTGTCTTAATAACAACGCTGCGCAACCTGTCCCAGCGGATGTGATATTCCCACCATTTCCGGTTTTTTCCTTCTTTCCCGACAAGCGCAATCCGCCAGGTAAACCTGCTCTTCCTGACATTATCCCTTGCAGCGTATTCCACCCAGCTTCCCACCTTGGTTTCCGCGGTAACGTGTTTCAATTCATCGGGAAAAACTTGTCTCGGCAAGAGGCCGGGCAGGTGATCCCGGGCCTTGGCGGATCGACCGGCCGGCAACAGGGCGACCGGCGCGGATAACACAGCCAGCAAAACAGCAGACCTCATGCTGCGAATCACTCTCCTTCCTCCACTGGTCCAAATATTCCTGTCTTCTTCCCGATTCATTGCAACCATCCTCAGCTCCTTCACATGTGCCTGACGCGATGAAACCATGTTGTACGGACTTCCCATTATGCATCATAGACGAACGCTTTCAACCCATTCACCCGCATCCATGAGTTGATCCGTCCCTGACAAAAGGACGGATAAGACTCAATACATCCTTTTCAAAAGCAGACCTTCCAACCGACAGTGCCCGCCATGGCGACAAGTCCGTACGACGGGTATCCGGCACCGGTGATTTTTGTATGCGGGGGTTCACGTATCTCTTTGCGCCGGGGGCCGGGATTTGGTACGAGAATGTTCATGGAACAGCAGAAAGACTCTTTAAAACAGAAACCTACCTTGGCGCGGATGGTGAGCGGCTTGCATGAACTCGGCGACTTCATGCGGACCGATGACATCCTGAGCC
>SLPX01000359.1 GCA_007131745.1 Myxococcales bacterium | reverse complement strand
TCGGATCCCGGGGATTACTGTGATGATGGAGGAGGCGCGGTTTGTTCTGCAGAAAGAAAGGTGGGGATCTGCCTTGAAGAATGCACTGACGACGGCGACTGTTCCCGGAACGGGTCCGACGGGCACGTGTGTGTGAATGGAGCGTGTTGGAATCCTTGAGTTTGTTGGCGTAAGGGGATTTGCGTCAACCGGGGATGGCTTTGAATTTCGATGGGTGGGGTTTTGTCTGAACAGGGTTGTGAAATCAGGGGGATACCCTGATTTCACCTGTCTTGGCGAAGCTGGTGTAGGACCAGATGATTTCCTTGTTGGGGCGGAAAACGTTGATAAGGGGGGAGGTAAGAACCGCGCCTCGTTCGGAAATGATGTGAAGCCGCCCTCCTCTTACCGGTGATTTCCAGATTTTTTTAGCGCGGTCCACGTAACCCGTTAGGTATGCGCGGAGCGCGAGGTGTTTTCGAATCCAATTTCCCGTTTTTCGATCCCTGACTCCCACGCATTCATCGTCGCAGAAATGATATTCCCGGTTTTGCGTGAGAAACAACTTGTGTCGCCTGCGTTCTCTTTTCATTTCGAAACCTCCGAGGGTAGAGTTTCTATAATTGAAATTGTACTGAACAAGGCTATTTTTGTCTACTTTTGTATACTTTTATATACCTTTATATACCCCTGTCTACCGTTCGTTACATTTGCTTATTTCCGGGGAATGGTTAGAGTGAGCGAAACACTTGAGAAAGGAGTTCGATATGACGGAAAAACAAAACCCGCCCGAGTCCAAGGGGCCGCAGTTTCAAATAAAGTTGGACGATCAGACAGCTCAAGGGGTTTATGTGAACTTTGCCATGATCCATCATTCGGAAAACGAATTTGTTCTGGACTTTTGTTACACCCAGCCCGGGCCTCCTCCGCCGAGGGCCACTGTACGGTCCCGGGTGATCCTGACTCCCAGGCACGCCAAGAAGCTCGTGGATGCGCTCGGGGGGAACATAGAAAAATACGAAAACCGGTTCGGGCCTATAACACCTCCCGGAGAAGAGCCGCACGTGTTTCACTGATTCGCGTTCAGGGTTTATTGGATAAGGCGGGTTCGGTTATTTGCAGTATGTTTTTTGTCGGATCCAGAGATGCCTTGACGCCGATGGGCCAAGCCGGGTTAGAGTTTCCGTGGCCCCATTGAAATCCGCTCACCCATGGCAGTTCCAGTTGGGACAAAACGTTGCACAGAGCGGCTTGCATTTCGTCCGAGACCGAGTCTTCGCATTTTTTGGATGATGGATCAGTTGGATTCGGACGCGTTGTCGTTCCGACCGCCACGGCTTGTACGCGTTTCAGGATACCGGCGCGGTGAAGCTGGGTGAGCATCCTGTCGATGCTATATGGCGGCTCCGCGGTTTCTTCAAGAGCAAGAATGCTTTTTGGCGGCAATGCTTCCGGGTGGAAGCTCCCAGTGCACGCGGCCAGCACTGCGAGGTTTCCCCCCCACAGAATACCTTTGAATGGATCTTTCGATTGGTTTGTTGCTCCGCAGTGGTTTGTTCCATGGAAAGAAGGGAGGTATTCAGGGTCTTCCAGGAGGCGGTACAAGTGCTCCAGGTCGCGGGGAGGGAGCTTTCCCATCTGGGTGACTACGGGGCCGTGAACGCAGACGATTCCACGAAGGTGAAATCGAAGCAGGAGAGCTGTTATGTCGCTGAAGCCGATGAGAGGTTTCGGGTTTGCCGGGAGGGTTTTCAGATTCAGGAGGTCTGCGATGCGCATGGCGCCGTAGCCTCCCCGTGCGCAAAAAACCGCCTTTATTGAAGGATCTGAAATAGCGGATTGCAGCTCCCGAAGCCTGGTTTGGTCATCGCCTGCAAGATATCCGTGCCGTCTCGAAGCAAGGGTTTCGGAAAGATGAACATCGTATCGAGCGGACAGAATTTCCATTCCCCTGGAAAAAGCTTCGGGGTTGACCGGACCGCTGGGCGCGCACACCGCTACCTTGTCTCCGGGTGAAAGCGCGTTGGGTTTTACAGGGGGGGGTGTCAAGAGATCCGCTTCATTTCTTCTTTTTCTTGCGGTTGCGGCGGCCCCGGCGACCTTTTTTCTTGTCGTCGTTTTCATTTCCGCCGTCTTCTTCTTCGTTGCTTTTATCTGCTTCGTTTTCGACAGCGGGTTTCTTTTTTCCGCCTTTCTTCTTTTTTTCTGCTTTTTCTGCTTTTTCTGCTTTTTCTTCCTTTTCCTCTGATGCTTCGAAATCTTCTGGGGCAGGACCGGCGGGAACACCTCTCACGGTCTTGGATTTCAAGGATTGTTGCTCCTCTTGTTCAGGAGGCGGAATTTCAGTCTCGATTTCTATCGTTGTTCCGTCGAAGTCGCCGCCGATTTCACCTGAAACTATCTGTCCTGTAACCACTTTGGCGTCTTCTGCAGAAGACTCTTTCTCTTGAGACGGTTCTTCCTCTGCCACATCGGGTGATGCATCTGACAACGCTTCTTCAGATTCTTCCTCTTTTTCGATCTCCACTTGGGGTTCGTCTTCTTCTGTATTTTCTTCAGAAACGGGTTCTTCTACGGTTATTTCCCCTACCGCGGATTCTTCTTCAACGGGCTCATCAGCGGGTTCATCTGATATTTCATCGTCCACCGCCGGCTGTTCGGTTGCGCTCATGGGCGGGGCGAGATCCGCGGGCGACTCGTAAGCATCGGGCAGGGGTTCGTCCTCGAAAGCTTCACCAGCGGCTTCGGGTGGAGATATGCCGGATGTGACTTTTTCTATGAATTCATTCGCGGCTGCATCCGGTTCATCGAATTTGATTTGCATTCCGGACACCTCGGTGTCTGTTCTGGAAGATGCTTCTTCAATATGGACGACCTTGCCGACCAGGTGCGGTCCCACTGGGCGAGCTCCGGGTTGCGGCTGAGATCTCAATCTGAGAGTAAGACGGGTGGAAACCGGCATGGGAGATTCGCAGTGAATGAACCCTCCCTCGGAATCGAGTTCTTCGATTTTTGCTTTTTCGTCGACTATCTGATCGTGGTAAAAAACCTGGACAAAATGGCTGTCGGACATGGAATTCCTCCTCCACTCCTTGTTTCGTGCTATTCTTGATTGAAGCCTTTTCTGTTTCTTTTCATGCATGTAAACATGTCGGCGGCGTTTTTCCGAGGGTTGATATTACATCAGTGAGGGTTCGGGATCCAGCCTAACTCTGACCCAATGCAAAAAATTTCTTCAGCAGCGGGATTGAGCCGGGTTCACGGAATTTGGAGGGTCGAAACAGCAGTTATTCAGGGCAATCGCCTGCCACCACTGGTCCAAGGGTGCAGTCCTCTTGGCAGATGTGATAATGTCCGGGATGCTGAACACATTCTCCGGGGGAGCATTCTCCTTGTCCTTCGCAAGACCAGCTCCCCCACTGGCATTCAAATTGGCAGGTTCTCTCTTGCGTGCCGCAATTTCCGCAGGAATCGCCTATTTGAACAGCGCCGGGGCTGCAAACACCTTCGCCGGTGCAAGTCCATTCATCCGGCCACTCGCATGAAGATGTGCAAATTCTTTCTTCCGTGCCGCAATTTCCGCAAGATCCTCCTGTTTGAACAGCTCCTGAGCTGCACACACCTTCGCCCGTGCAGGAACCTTCCACCCATTGGCAGGAGTCGTCGCAAGTATTGGTTTGTGTGCCGCAGTTGCCGCACGGGAGGTCATGTTGTTGTGTGCCTGGGGCACACTCTCCCTCGCCGGAGCAGGAACTCCAGCTTCCCCATGCGCAATTCATGGCGCATGTGCGGGTTCTTGTGCCGCAGTTGCCGCAACCCTCCTCCTGTGTAGCGCCCGGTGAGCAAATGCCTTCACCGGAACAGGAACTCCAGCTTCCCCAGGTGCAATTTGTGGTGCATGTACGGGTTCTCGTGCCGCAGTTGCCGCAACTCTCTTGTTGTGTAGCGCCCGGTGAGCACACGCCTTCACCGGAGCAGGAACCCCAGCTTCCCCAGGTGCAATTTGTGGCGCATGTACGGGTTCTTGTGCCGCAGTTGCCGCAACTCTCTTGTTGTGTAGCGTTCGGGGTGCACACGCCTTCACCGGCGCAGTGCCATGATCCCCAGCGACAATTGTTTCCGCAAAACCTTTGCAGAGTTCCGCAATTTCCGCACGGCCCACCGGTTTCCACGCTGTTGGGCGCGCATTCGCCCTCATTGAAACAGAACTCCGGACCCCAATGGCAACCAGCGGAACATGATTGGGTAGCCGTGCCGCACCATCCGCATGATCCGGTTTCTCTGCTTTCCCCGATGGAACAGGGTCCTTCATCAACACAAGTGCTTTCTCCCCATGTGCACTGCTGGGTGCAGCGGGATTCCATTTTTCCACAGTTGCCGCAATCTCCGAGCACCAGGACCCTTCCGGGTTCACATTCCCCTTCGTCCACACATTCTCCCCAAATCCCGGAGAAGTCGCAATGGCGGGTTCCGCACCATCCGCAGGGCTGCGTATCGCCGGGTTCGCAAACCTCCAATTCCACGCATGTTCGATTTTCGCAGAAAAGGTCTTCGTTTCTGCAGTTTTTACAAGCAGTTCCATCTGCTCCGCAGAAGTGATCCTGGCTGCCCCACCTACAGACATCGAATTCGTCGCAGCAGCCGTCACACCAAATATGGCAAGGCTCGATCTTGCAATCCGCGGAGCATCCGTCTCCGTCTATGTTATTGCCGTCGTCGCATTCTTCCCCGACCGCGTAATCCACGATGCCGTTTCCGCAGGTTTCATCCGACAAACAGTCCGCGGAACATCCGTCACCATCGATGTTGTTGCCGTCGTCGCAAACTTCACCCGGTTCCAGTATTCCGTTTCCACATACGTAAAGAGGTGGCCTGATACCGCTATTGTCGAATGTGCATCCTGCCGTTGAAGTAGCAAAAAAGAAGAGAGAAAAAACAAAGACTCGAACAGGTGAAACGGATTTGTATTTCATTGACGTTCTTTCTTGAAATTCGTCCTTAATAAGATGATAAGATTCCGAAAACTCAGTAGTCAACAGAAATGTTTTTTTGTAGCGACCGCGTAAGATCCGTTAGGAGGGTTGAAAAAATGGCCAAAAATCTGATCGACGCCGCCCAGGGCGTGCTTCTAGGGACTTTTGCAGGAGACGCGTTGGGCATGCCGCTTGAGGGGTTGTCACGGGAAAGGATTGTTTCCGAATACGGGTTTGTAAGAGGATACCTGGAAGGGCGGTTGCCCGCGGGTACATATACCGACGATACAGAAATGACAATCGGGTTGGCCGAAAGCCTGGTCGAGCGGGAGGAGTTCGACCCTGAAAACGCGGCAGCGAGCTTTGTTCGAAATTTCACTCTCTGGCGCGGGTACGGCCGGCGGACTTGCGGTGTGATATCAAAGCTTAGGGTAGGTAATGCTTGGCATGCAACCGGGGTGGACTCATGGGGGAACGGGGGCGCCATGAGAGTGTCTCCTATAGGGTTGTTTTATTGCGGCGATGCGCGGCTGAAGGAATTCGCCGAGATGTCTTGCAGGATCACCCACAATCACCCGAACGCGTTGTCGGGAGCGGTGGTGATGGCCGTGGCCGTGGCCGAGGTGGTCAGGAGAGGGTTGCTTTTCATCGACGTGGATATTCCTACGTTTCAGGACATTCTTATCCCGGTTGCTTCGGCTTTCGGCGAAGCCTTGGTCGGGCCGCTGGAGCGTCTTGGCGATGTGCGTATGGGAAAGGATCCCGAAGCCGGGGCCGCTGCCTTGAGTACTGCTTTTCCATGCGACGTGACCGCGGTCGGGAGCGTGCCGGCAGCATTGGCCGCCTTTTTGAGCGCGGACAATTTTGAAGACGCTGTGGTTACAGCGGTGAACGCAGGAGGCGATACGGATACACTGGGAGCCATGACGGGAGCATTGGCCGGTGGTTATTTCGGCGCATCCGGAATTCCGGATGACTTGCTTATGGGGCTTGTAGATGATGAGAGAGGATATTCCTACGTCAGGGAGCTGGGCCGGAAGCTTGGAATGGTTGCAAGAAAATCCGTCGCGGGAAGTTTCGAACTGGGGGATGACGAAGATGATGAGGATTTTGAAGATTGAGAAAAGCGAGAACGCTTGAAAAAGAACGGTACGGAATCAGGATAAATAGAAAAAGAAGATCTTGTCTTTTAGGACAAGGAAGTTGAATCGCGAAAACCGGAACCGCGGGAGGAGAAGAGTTTTGGAATCCGTGTTTTACGTCAAGTTCTGGGGCGTCAGGGGGATGATACCCATGCCGGGGGCTTCATTTGAGAAGGTGGGGGGGAGGACTTCGTGTGTTGAAGTTGTATGCGGGCCCGACGTGTTGGTGTTCGATTGCGGCAGCGGCGCCAGGGAACTGGGAAAACAACTCTTGCAGAAGCGGTCGCGGAGGTGCCGGCTTTTTCTGTCACATTTTCACTGGGACCATATTTCGGGGTTTCCTTTTTTCGGTCCGATCAGGCATAGAGAAACCACGGTGGATATCTTCGGTCCGGCTGGCGGAAAGGATGAGCTGGAAAAAACGCTTTCATCCACGGTCATGGACAGAACCCCGGTTTCCGCCCTGGAAGGATTGCCGGCACGGATCAATTACCATGTTTTGAATGAAGATATAACCGTTGGTTGCGGTGAGGCGGTGGTGACCCAGGCTCGGCTGAATCATCCCGGGGGAGTGTTCGCATACAGGGTGGATTTCGGCGGCCATTCGGTTGTATACGCTACCGACACGGAACACTACAGCTGTCCGGACAGGGCGCTCACGACGCTGGCCGAACAGGCCGACGTGCTTATTTACGATTCGACTTATACCCCGGAGGAATACGACGGCAGGGACGGAGGAAGATCGGCAGTGGGTTTGGGGCATTCCACTTTTGAACAGGGAGCTTTGATTGCCAGGGAGGCCGGAGTGAGACATCTTGTTCTTTTTCATCACCATCCCGACAGGAACGACAACGATGTGCAAAATATTGAGGAGTTGTGCAGAAAGAGTTTTCCCGAGACCACAGCGGCCAGGGAAAAAATGACGATCCAGCTTCTCTGACGTGGTTGATCAGGATCCCTTTTCAGGGATCGGATCTTTAGAAAAAAGGTTCTTTAAAAAGTAAAATGTTTTCGTTCCGGGGATCAATTCGGCTTTGTGCCGGCGCTAACGTGTTGTTTTGATTGCCTTATCGGGAAAAAACGAAAGCAGCGAAAATGCTTGTGTGGCAGGCAAAAAGACCTTGACAGGGTATGCGCCCCCCCTATAATGCTTGCGTTTTGCAGATAGCTGAAGCAATGGATAAACAAAATTTTTAATGAATTAGCAGGCTTTAAGAGATGCCGACAATCAGTCAGTTAGTAAGAAACCGGCGGAAGAAACAGATTCAAAAGAAGACGGCTCCCGCCCTGAAGAGTTGCCCGCAAAAACGAGGCGTGTGCGTGCGCGTTTATACGTCTACACCCAAGAAGCCCAATTCAGCGCTCAGGAAAGTGGCCAGAGTGCGGCTGGTAAACGGGATGGAAGTAACATCTTATATCCCGGGAGAAGGGCACAATCTTCAGGAACACTCAGTTGTGTTGATTCGGGGAGGCCGTGTGAAAGATCTTCCCGGGGTGCGATATCATGTGATAAGAGGCACCTTGGATGCGGCCGGAGTTGAAGGAAGAAGGCGGGGTCGTTCCAAGTATGGAACAAAAAGACCCAAATGATTTAGGCAGAGCAGGAGCGGTAAGACCATGTCGCGAAAAGGCGATGTTCCCAAAAGAAAACCTCTTCCGGACCCAAAGTTTACGGATGCACCGATGGAAGTCCGCAGGAGAATAACGAAGTTCATCAATGGAGTGATGAGAAGCGGAAAGAAATCGGTTGCGGAAAGAATTTTCTACGGCGCCATGGATATTATTGCCGAGAAGAAAAAAGACGATCCGATAAAGGTTTTCGAAAAGGCATTCTCCAACGTTCGTCCGCGCCTTGAAGTAAAAAGCCGCCGGGTGGGCGGTTCTACTTATCAAGTTCCGGTTGAAGTGCCGCAAAACAGAAGTGTTGCGTTGGCGATGAGGTGGTTGACTGCAGCCTCTCGGAAACGCAGTGAAAAAACCATGAGCGAGAGATTGGCCCTGGAGCTGATCGACGCGGCCGAGGCCAGAGGAACCGCCTTCAAGAAGAAGGAGGATACCCACAGGATGGCCGAAGCGAACAAGGCGTTTGCACATTACCGCTGGTGATTTGCATCATCGGTTATGTAATCCGACCGCCTGAATACTGAAAACAGGATAAATTGCGTCAGCCCTTCGTTTGGCAAGCGGCTCAGCCGAACTGCCGGAACAAGGGCTTTCGGTGTCCGGTGCAATCGAAGAACAGAAACAAATAGAAATTGGTTCAGTAAGAAAGAACAGGAACCGAAGAAATTTTTCGGGAGGAAAAAGATGGCGAAGGAGAAATTTGTACGGGATAAACCGCATGTTAACATCGGAACGATAGGGCACATCGATCACGGGAAGACAACACTGACCGCGGCGATAACGAAGTATCTGTCCGAGCAGGGGAAAGCGGATTTTGTGCCGTTTGACAAGATAGACAAGGCGCCCGAAGAAAGGGAGCGTGGGATAACGATAGCAACGGCGCACGTTGAATACCAAACGGATAATCGGCACTATGCGCATGTGGATTGTCCCGGACATGCGGACTATATCAAGAACATGATAACGGGAGCCGCGCAGATGGACGGAGCGATATTGGTGGTGGCGGCTGACGACGGACCGATGGCGCAGACGCGAGAGCACGTGTTGCTTGCGAGGCAGGTGAACGTGCCAGCGATAGTGGTGTTTTTGAACAAGGTGGACCTGAATCCTGACGAGGAATTGCTGGACCTGGTAGAGTTGGAGCTTCGGGAATTGTTGTCGAACTATGATTTTCCGGGCGATGACACGCCTGTGGTAAGAGGGTCGGCGTTGAAGGCGCTGGAGGGAGACAAGGAGCACCAGGCGAAGATCCAGGAGCTGATGGATGCAGTAGACGAGTTCATACCGGAGCCTGAGCGAGATATAGACAAGCCGTTTTTGATGCCGATAGAGGACGTGTTTACGATATCGGGACGAGGGACGGTGACGACGGGGCGAGTAGAGCGAGGGATAGTGCGTACAGGAGACGAGGTAGAGATGGTGGGGATGGGAGAGACGAGGAAGACGGTGGTGACGGGAGTAGAGATGTTCCGGAAGATACTGGACGAAGGGCGAGCGGGCGACAATCTGGGAACGCTGTTGAGGGGAGTGAAGCGAGATGAGGTACAAAGGGGACAGGTATTGGCGAAACCCGGGAGCATCACGCCGCATGTGAAGTTCGAGGGACAGGTATACGTATTGAAGAAAGAAGAGGGAGGACGGCACACGCCGTTTTTCAATGGATATCGGCCGCAGTTTTATTTTCGGACAACGGACGTAACGGGGTCAGTGGAATTGCCTGAGGGACGAGAGATGGTGATGCCGGGAGACAACGTGGAGATCAAGATGATGTTGTTGACGCCGATAGCCGCGGAAGAAGGGCTGCGGTTTGC
>SLPX01000281.1 GCA_007131745.1 Myxococcales bacterium | reverse complement strand
TCACTTTCCCCGTCCCTGCTTTTTCGCGCTTTTTCGTCGTTGTTCACTCTTCGTCTTCGTAGGTGTCCATTGATTTGGTATCGCCGTCGTGAACTCCGGCCGACCAACCACTTATTATCGGGACCAATTTATGACCATCCCATCTCAGCAGAGCGCCGCAGGAAGTGTTTTCCTCCAATGATCGGCAGCGCAAGTCGAGCTCTTTGCCGTTTGTTCTTGCATCGACCAACTGCCATGCAGGTTCTGCATCGCAAATAAACGCCGTTTGTTTGCCGTGGAGGATTGCAATCTTGTCGCTCACTCTTTTCACACGAAGTATCTCTCCGCTTTGCCGCCATATCGCCGGTGTATAGGTCTCTGTTCTTCTTGTGTCCCATAAAACCCACCATTCATCGTCATTGAGAAGCAACGGCGGACTCGCTTTTTCCGATGCGCTGTGGCCGGCGAACGTTTGCTCAACGTTCCAGTTCGGCGCAGCGCTTGTTTGATTCTCTCGGTTGTATGGAACTTCGTGTTCATTTTTTTTGCCGGTTTCACCGGGAGACTTTGTTTCATCCGGTGACCTTGTTCGCAAACCGCCGGCCACCTCGGTGCGGGTCTCCCGTGCGTTCCTGCTGCATGCTAAAAACTTGCACGGCACAAAGACAAACACGAAAGAGAATAAAAAACATTTCATAAAAACAAATCTTCTCAAAGATTGGTCGAAATGCAAGCCGAACAGGCTGCGAAAACAGCAAGAGTGCAAAAAAAACGCAGAAATCGTACGAAGCATTTTTCACCTTACTTTTTCCCGGCAACCACCGTTTGTCGCGTGCGTGTCTTTTTGGCGATAACAAGCAAGACCTATGGTGACATTCTTTTCAATAATACACAAAACGATAGATGCAGGGGGAAAAGGGGATGGATTGAAAAACCGGGTGTCGGATTGTCTTTTTTTATTGTCAATTGCCTTGACAGGCAGCATTGCTGATAACAACGTTTTGAGGGTGAGTTTGGAGGATAATCAGAGAGACTCGGATGGGATTTACGGAAATCTGTGTATGTGACTTGAAAATCGTGGATGACCGAGTTTTGCGAACACAGAAATGAAACGAAAAAGAAGTATTGATGACTCCGGGAGGTTTGCAGGAAGAAGTTATTTTGTGGCTGCAAAGTCAAGGGGAATGGCTTATTCAGTCGATGCGGGTGATAAGCTGGTTTGGGAACGGGCCGGTGTATGTTTTTGCGGCGGCGTTGCTTTATTGGTGCTTTGATCGGCGGTGGGGCGCGCGGTTGTTCTTGATTCTCATACTGTCGGCTGGTTTAAACTCAATGTTGAAATCAGTTTTTCGAGCGCCGCGACCATATTGGGTAAGCGAAAATATCCGGGGGTTTGGGAGTCAGCAGAGCTTTGGTATGCCTTCAGGGCACGCACAAAGCGCAGCCTCAGTTTCGGGAGAGGTCGCCCTTACCATCCGAAAAAGAGTTGTCTATTTAGCAGTAGGGGTATTTGTTTTGCTTATGGGGTTCAGCCGGATCGTGTTGGGAGTTCATTCTGTCGGCCAGGTAATGATCGGGGTTTGTTTGGGCTTTCTGGTGGCTTGGGGGGTCATGCGCGCCGAGGAGCCGGTTTTGAGATGGTTTGAAGGTTGTTCTGTGGGAGTTCAGGTTGGCGCGGTGGTGGTATTCTCCTTGGCCACCATTGGAGTCGGCGTTTTGGTGGAGACTTGGTTTTCGGGTTTTCGTTTTTCTTCTGTTTGGGTGGAAAACGCGCCACAAACATTTGCCGGTGTGGATAGAGCGGTTGACCCCGCTGCTTTTGATGTTCTTCGAGGGTTGGTGAAAGCTGCAGGGGTATTTTGCGGTTTCGTGATCGGGCTTATTGCGGTGGGAAGAGGACAGGTCGGAGGAGTCGAAGGTTCTTGGTTGAAGAAGTTCCTCAGGGTAATGGTGGGCTCCATTGTGCTTGTCTTCATGTGGTATGTCTCTGAGAGCTATCAGCCTGATGGGAGGGTTCTTCTGAACATATACCGCTTCGTGGGTACGGCCCTGGCCGGGTTTTGGATTTCAGGGTTGGCGCCGCGCATTTTCCATCGAGTCGGCCTATCCGGGACGGCTGTTGAAAGAATGGAGTCAACATGAAAACGATTGCGGACATAGGGATAATCGGCTTGGCAGTGATGGGCGAAAATCTGGCACTTAATATGGAAAGCAAAGGGTTTACAGTGGCGGTTTTCAACCGCACTTTGGCGGGCGTTGAAGAGGGGGTGGTGGAGAGGTTTATGAACGGGCGGGGAAGAGAAAGGAGGTTTATAGGCTCAAAAGAACTTGTGGATTTCGTAAAGACGCTTTCGGTGCCCCGCAAGATCATGATGATGGTAAGGGCGGGGGATCCCGTCGATGAGTTGATAGATGCTTTGATCCCATTATTGGATAGTGGAGATATTTTGATCGACGGGGGGAATTCTCATTTTGCGGATACAATCCGTCGAACTGAATACCTGGAATCAAAGGGTCTGTTTTTCGTGGGAGCGGGAGTGTCAGGAGGGGAGGAAGGAGCATTGCGCGGTCCTTCGATTATGTTGGGCGGATCTCCGAAAGCGTGGCAACAAATAGAACCCATTTTTCGGGCGATTGCGGCCCGGGCAGGGGAAGAGACCGTGGAGACGGCGGCAGCGGGAGGAGTTGCGCAAGGATGCATTGCGAGGTGCTGTAACTGGGTGGGGGAAGACGGCGCGGGGCATTTTGTAAAAATGGTTCATAACGGAATTGAATATGGGGAAATGCAGCTCATCTGTGAAGCCTACGGGATGATGAAAGATCTTTTGGGGATGCAAGCGGAGGAAATGCAAAATGTCTTCAGGAGATGGAACGAAGGGGATTTGAATGGTTATCTTGTTGAGATTACCGCGGATATTCTTTCGTTCAAAGACGTGGATGGTTTGCCTTTGGTGGACAAAATATTGGATGTCGCCGGGCAGAAAGGGACAGGGAAATGGGCAATCGCTGCAGCCCTTGAGACTGGAACTCCGCTCACGGTGATAAGTGAGGCGGTTAATGCCAGAAGCTTGTCGGCATTGAAGGACCTGCGGGTTGATGCTTCGAAAGCGCTGCAGGAGTCGCTGTGCATCATGGCGGGGCAAAGGGGGGATAAATGTCGGAGTATGGAAAAAGGGAAGGATGATGAATTTTTGCGTGACTTGGAAAAGGCTCTTTATGCGTCCAAAATAGTCTCATTCGCGCAGGGCTTTGCGCTTATGCTTGAGGGGTCCCGCAAATATGATTGGCAATTGAACTGCGGCGATATAGCGCTTCTCTGGAGAGGGGGGTGCATTGTCCGCTCCGCGTTTTTAGAGAAAATCCAGCAGGCTTTTTCTTTGAATCCGAAGCTGGAAAACCTGTTGCTGGATCCTTTTTTTCAAGAAAAGGTCGGCAAATTACAAACTGCCTGGAGGCGCGTTGTGTCCACCGCGGTCATGCACGGAGTCTGGGCGCCTGCGATGTCCGCGGCGCTGTGTTATTATGATGGCTTGAGAAATGGGCGTCTTCCCATCAACTTGTTGCAGGCTCAGCGTGATTACTTTGGTGCGCATCAATATGAGAGGGTCGATCGTCCGAGTGGAATGTTATTTCATACGGACTGGACGGGTTGCAGGGGGGAAACACCCTCATCAGGAGATAAGGTGTAGATGATGTGATCGATGGAACAGTCTCGGCGTTCCAATAAACGGAGATGGTCATGCGAAACAAATTGAACATTCCTCCTGAAGGAGAACTTGATTTTCTGTCTCTTGGAGCCTTGGTTCATCGATTGGATCCAGGGGTTGTGCCTTTCAGAAAGGCCTTGGAATACAGAGTGCACGTAAGCGGCGGAGAATACAACGTGGCCGCTAATCTGTCCGATTGTTTCAGGATGAGAACCGGAATCGCCACCGCTATGGTTGATTACCCGATCGGTCATTTGATCGACGAGCGGGTGCGCGCGGCCGGTGTACGGCCGTTTTACAAGAAGTTCGATCACGATGGAGTAAACGGCCCCAATATGGCGACGGTTTACAGTGATCGTGGTTACGGCGTCCGCGCTCCGCTGGTATTTTACAATCGGGCGAATGAAGGGGCGGCAATATTGAAGCCGGGTGATTTCGACTGGGACTCGATTTTTTCTTGTGGTGTGAGGTGGTTTCACAGCGGTGGCATTTTCGCTGCGCTTTCCGAATCAACCGGGTCGCTGGTCGAAGAAGGAATGAAGGCTGCCAAACGAAAGGGCGCGGTGACCAGCTTTGACATGAACTTCAGGGAAAAACTCTGGCATGTTCGGGGCGGCGGCCGCACCGCGGTCGAGGTTATCGGGAGCATAGTGGAAAACGTGGATGTGCTGATGGGAAACGAGGAGGATCTGCAAAAGAGTCTCGGCATATCAGGGCCGGACGTGGAGACGGGATCGCCACTCGACACAGAAGTGTTCTTCTCCATGATCGAAAAGGTATTGGACAAGTATTCGGGGATAAAGGCGATTGTGACTACGAAGCGGGAGGTCTGCTCAGCGAATCGCCATTTATGGGGAGCCATGGGCTGGATTGACGGCGAGAGATTTGTTTCACCCATATGCGAACTGGAGGTCTACGACAGGGTCGGTGGCGGTGACGGTTTCGCAGCAGGCTTGATTTTCGGGTTGCTTTCGGGAGAAAGTTTCAAGGATTCGCTCAGGATCGGCTGGGCGCACGGAGCATTGCTGGCAACATTTCCCGGTGATACCACTATGGCGACCCTCGACGGGGTGCTTGCTTTTGCTGAAAACCCTTCGGCTCGTATCCAGCGATGACTTTCGGGGTTTCGTTTCGATTTGTGACGGCTATTTGCCGAGGTAATCGCTGATGATGGATTTCATTTCCGGTCCGCCTGCTTTCGTCAGGGTGCGGATGAACTCCGGTGGAAGATCACCCTTTGGATGGTATTTCAGTGAAAGCAGTTCGGTCAGTATGTGGTCCAAACTTGTTTTACCCCTGCTGTGTTTTGTAACGGCGAGGTCCACCGCCCGCCAAAAAGCTGAACCTTGCGTGTAAAAAAGTCCGTAGAGTTTCTGACTCCTGTTCTGCAGAAAATCTCGATATACTTCCAGCAGTCCTGGAGCGCCGGCCGCGCGGACAGCGAAGCGCTTGTAGGCAAATTCTCTTGTCGGTTCATCCATGAGGCCCGTTGTTTCGAGCGTTTTGAAAGCGTAGTACTGGGCGAGACTTTCGGTCATCCATACCGGTAGGCCGTCGAACAAAGTGTGGAGTTGTTCATGGAACAGGACCATTAAGGGAAGCCTTGTGAATGCCGGGCCGTCATTATCGGTTCCCGAGAGATAGTTGACGAGCAGTATACGATGACCCGCGGCTCCGCCGATTATTCCATGCAGGTGAGTGACTCCAATCCAGGCCACGTCAAGGGACTCGTTTTTCTTCGGACGAACCGACTTCCCTTCAACCAGGGAATCTATGTACGCGATTCCCCGGGCATGCGCCTTCATGATGGTTTCAGGGTCGAACCCGGTGCCTCTATCCATGAAGTAGCGGATTCGCAAACCAGCTTCAGGCGCTTCGATGACTTGAGGATTTCCTGCAACCATGAATAAAGGACGCGTTTGGAGGGTCGGCAGAAGAAACCGGTTTTCGTTCTCTTCGGCCTGCAGGTTAAGGATCTTTGTGCCTTTCGGCAGATCGACTTCCAGATAGGCCCGGTAGGATGATTCGCTGAACGAATCTCGTGGTCGCATCAGCATCGCAGGGCCGGAGATTAGCCACCAGGGGCCTTGTTCAAAGTACAACGCGTGCTGTTTCGAGATGTCGGTTCCCGAAGGTGTCACCGTGATGGCTTTTACCGTCCAGTCGAGTGTTTGACATCCCGCCGGATATTTCCATCCCCCTCTTTCGTCGATTTGTAGCGGAATCCCGTTGCATCGCACGCGCAAGATTCGTTTACGTCTGGCGTTCCTTCCGGAAATGTTTCTCAGATCGATTCGATCCGATTGAGAGGCCGGTTTAGGCAAAAGCAATCTTACATGGAAAGTCGCAGGTTGTTTTTCGTCCAGGGTCACCCGGTAGACCATCACGTTCGTGGGTTCCTCTACGCGAACCCGTTTGCTTTCCAACGACGAGGCGCAGCCTTTTGCATGAAGTGCGAAAAACAGGATAATGGAAAATCCGAGAGGTCTATACCTGCGCGCCGATGTTGATATCTTTTTGCTGAATTCACACATTTTTACCTATAACCGTGGATCCGGCAGCGTATTCCTGAGTCGAACCAATGACGTTTTTACTAGATTCAGTTCTGTGGGACAAGTAGGACGAACCGCAATCGAGTCCCAAAGAGGTTTGATTGCACTCTGCAACTTCACCTGGGAATGAGTTTATGAACGTGAATCGTGCCTAAAGGTTGACTTTGGCTTGAGCGAAAAAGTAGAAGCTTGGTTCCGGGTGCGGAAGAAAATCGGTTCTGGATGCGATTTCGCTGAACACGTCGGGTCCCCACTGTCGGCCTCCGAAGATATTGTGAAAATTCAACGCCAATGAAAGCCGTCTGTCGCCCAGCCTGGTTTGCAATCTGGCCCCGGCATGCCATCTAGCCTGCGATGCTATGCGGTCATAGACCTGATCTGATGCTCTTGCCGTGCCGGAGTCATCGAAATAACGATTGGGGTCTTCGAACGCTCCGATCACCCTGATGGAACTGTTCAGGTCCAGTCTCCATCTCGGTTTGGCCAGGACATTGAACACTCCGGTGGCCGCAAACCAGTGGTTTGGAACGCCCCGGATAATGCCGCCGTCGGATTCTCCGGATCCGTGCTGGCGAACGTAGGTATAGGAAAACAATAAGGAGTGTCCGCCCAGCATTTCCACGTTGGTCAAAAATTCGACTGCATTGATTGCACGGTCGGGGCTGTTGCGATACTGGCCGTCAAGAATTCGGATCATGTCTTTAAGATGTGTATACGAGTAATTTGCCCGGATCTCCCATACGCGCAGAAGACCTTCACTCTCGAACAGCCTGCCGTTGATCTGCGCTTGAACCGACTGCGACCTTTCAACTCTGATATCCGGGTCTCCGGAGTAAGCCACAATGGCAGGGTTCCCGGCTACGTTGTTAAAAATGGGAGAACGGAAACCGGTTGAGTAATTTCCCTTTAAATACCAGCTTCGCCAGAAATTCCATGAAGCGGCCGCGGAGTACAGCAATACCGGATCATAGGTTGCGTTTCCAAGGGGAGCGGCTTGGAGACGAACACCGCCTTCAAAAGACAAATTGTCAAGAGCTTGATAGCGGGCCGCTACAAAGCCGGCGGCTACAAATCGATCGGAATCAAAAATCAGCGGCTGACGACATCCGGGTAAGAAAGTCGTGTTTTCAGGGTTGACCGGATCATAGACCGGCAATCCGGATCCCGTGTGGTCTTCGAATGGGCATATTATGCTCAATGCCGTGGGATTAAAATTTCCCGAAGCGTCTTGGGGCGCTATGAAATTGACCGATGAACCCTTGAGCCACTCGTAATAGCCTTCTCCTCCCCAAAGCAATCGAAGTCTACGATGGATTTGCCAATCCATATCCAAACTGAAGCCGGCGCGTTCTGCATAGGTGCCGCTATCTTGGTAACCTACTCCCGGCATAATACTTGAAGCCGGCAGAGTAACCATTGGGTCCATGCTTCGATGAAAGCGAATGTAATATGCCTTTGTATCCAGGCCGATTCTGGAGTCCATGAAACGGTCCCTGAAAGAAAGTGTAACAAAAGAGTTATGCCAGTTGATTTTGTTGTTGCGTATCGCCGCCACCTCCGCGGTTCTTTGAATCGGAGCCCAAACAAACCCTATCGGACGATTGATTCCTCCTCCATCCCAGATCTTGGGGATGCGAACGGTTGTGAGTTGCCAGGCCAACTGCAGGTTGCGCGATTCGCCGGGTTTTACCAAGCTCACTTTTCCTGTAAGCTGAGCATACATGGAAAACGGGACATCTGTTTCCACTCCGTCCAGGTTGCGGAAAAGAGCTGTTCCATTGATTCGAGGAGGCGGGCTGTACAGGTACAATTCAGGAATTGTATACTTGGGACCTTTGAACCATTCCACGCTGCCGTGGAGGAACACTTTCAGCCGGTTGTCAAAAAACTGGTCTCCGTACATGACATACGGGCGGATCACGGCTTCATCACCCGGGCCGTGGCCACCGCCCATTCCAATCTCCACACCGTCTACATCTTCAGCGTCTTTTGAGATTATGTTTATGATACCCAAGAACGAGTTGCTTCCCCAAAGCACTCCGCCGGGACCGGTCATAACTTCTATTCGCTTGATGGTTTCAAGGGGTTGCCTTCGTAAAGCCGGTATTATGTTGTAGGTCGGGTCGAAGAGGCTCAACCCGTCTTTCATGAAGAGTACGCCTTGAGTAACTCCACGGATCAGCCAGTTCGGAAAGATGTCTTTTTGGGAGGGACTTCCCAGGACACCCGGGACATCCAAAAGAGATTGCTGAAGGTTCCGGTAACCCCGGGCGGAAATGTCCTCATCGGTGATAACGTGGATCACCCATGGAGCTTCCTGAACGGTTGTAACTGCTTTTGTGGCGCTGTGGACGATGTCTCTGACACGCAACTCGCGATCAAGGTCTACGTCCAATCCCCAAACATCTTCTTCTTCGTCTTCAGATAAATCAATATCCAGACCTTCTATTCCATCTTCTTCTTCCTTGGGAGTTTCCTCGACTTCCCGGGGAGTTTTTTTGACTTCCTGAGGAGTTTCCTTGACTTCCGGAGGATCGTCTTTGACTTCTTTGTTTTCCTGGGGAACCTGAGTTTCCTTTTCATCCTTGTCCTGAATATCATCTCCCCGGGCGGGAATAGACATCAGGAGGAACGGCAAAACAAAAAGAATCCTCAGTAACTTGGTGGTGATGTGGCGCCTTGGCTGCACAATATACCTCCGTCCTTGATGACGTCAACGCACGATGATGAATTCGACCCTTCTGTTCCGGGCTCTTCCTTCAGCTGTCTTGTTGGTGTCGATCGGCCTGGTTTGTCCGTAGCCCACGGCTTGGAGTCGTTTCGGGTTCACTCCCTTGGCAACCAGATACCTTAGAACTTCATCAGCCCGTTCTTGGCTGAGTTTTAGATTTCTTTTCGCCTGGCCGATGCTGTCCGTGTGTCCCTCGATTCGAACCAACTGGATATGCGTGTGCCGATTCAGGGTTTCAGCGACTTTATCCAGGATTCTTTTGGATTCTTCCGTGATCACCGCCTTGCCGGACACGAACATTATTTGTTCTTCGACCTCTATTTTCTCTGTCGGAACGGGTTCGATATGTTCTGTCTCCCAATCCTCGTATTCAGCTATGTCTTCTTCTTCTTCCTCTTCTACTTTCTCTTCTTCGATCTCCTCCTCGACCACAACCGGTTCATAAAAGTATTCCACTTCTTCATCCGGGATAACGTCGACTTCTACCTCTTCTTCAATCTTTTCGACTTTCTCTTTGCGGAGGGCGAATCCAAGACCTGCAAACGCGCGCCACTCTACACCTCGACCGTACTCTCCCGGAGGAGTGAAACGGGAAAAGCCCATGCTTCCACCGACG
>SLPX01000349.1 GCA_007131745.1 Myxococcales bacterium | reverse complement strand
TCGGATCAATTTCCATGACTCGGCCGATGTCGCCGTTGAATACATCCTTGTCATAGTTATTGCGGATTTGCATTACCTTGTCACCCGGTCTGAGCCCGTTATCTGTGGTGTCAACCGGGTGGCATGGGTGGCATGGATTATGAAGATCCCGCAGCATGTTGTTCAGGTTCTGAGTTCCCAGCAACCCGTTTTTCATGGGACATAGAATCTGGATGTCTTCAGCCGGATCCATTCCGAAACGTTCGGGTATCCGCTCGACGGCCATTTTGCAGATGAGCTTGATTATTTCTTCAGGGTCGGTTTTTTCTATTATGAAAAGGTTGGACGAGGTCTGAGAAGAACCGTCATCCAGGGGTTGGCCCTTGTTTACCCGGTGAGCGGTCATCACGATCCTGCTTTTGCGCGCTTGCCTGAAAATGTCCGTCAAACGTACGGTAGGGACCACGCCGGATCCGATGATATCGTTCAGGACCAGGCCGGGGCCCACGGACGGAAGTTGATCAGCGTCTCCCACCAGAATGAGACGGGTGTCTGCGGAGATTCCTTTGAGCAGGTTGTGAAACAACTCGATGTCCACCATGGATGTTTCATCGACTATGACAACGTCCGCGTCCACGGGATTGTGAACATTTCTTTCGAACCTGTTAACATGCGGGGTGTATTCAAGCAGCCTGTGGATGGTTTTCGCTTCGTGCTGCGTGAGTTCTTTCATGCGCCGAGCGGCCCTGCCCGTGGGAGCGGCCATCGCTACATCCAGGTTCCTTTTCCTGAACAGGTGCAGGAGGCCTTTGACCAGAGTTGTCTTTCCCGTGCCGGGTCCTCCCGTTATGACCACAATTTTTTCTTCGAGCGAGGTTTCCAGCGCTTTACATTGCGCGGGGGAAAACTCTATGCCCAGGTTTTTCTGAAGGACCGGCATTTCTTTTTCCAGGTTCTGGTGCAACGGCCTCGCTCGGTTTGAAAGCAGTCTTTTGACAAGGCGCGATGTTTCCGTTTCCGCGGTGTGCAGAAAAACCGGATAGATAATCCTCTTTTTGCCATTCGATTCCTGTTCTTGATAGTTTTCCGCGGCTTCGGCATTCGGTTGAATCATTTCGTCCACCGCCCATCCTTTTTCCAGGATCTTTTCGATTCCCAGTTTCACCATGTCTTCTTCAACCTGGAGTTTCAGTACAGACTCTTTTACGAGCACGTCCTCGGGCAGAAAGCAGTGCCCCTTGTCGCCGGCTTCCGTGAGAGTGTAGAGCAGGCCGGCTTCAATCCGTTGGGGCGCGTCCGGGCTGATACCCATGTTAATGGCCATGCGATCCGCTGTCAGAAAGCCGATGCCCTGGATGTCGGTTACAAGCCGGTAGGGATTTGCCGATACCTGGTTGATTGCATCCGAACCATATTTTTTGAAGACTTTTTGTGCCTGTCCCATGTTAAGGCCGTGGCCTTGAAGAAACACGATTGTGCTTCTCAGGGCCTTCTTTTCGCTGAATGCTTTCTTTATCAGGCGGCTTCTTTTAAGACCAATGCCTTCGACTTCTGTGAGTCTTTGCGGTTGATTCTCTATTATTTCGACCGTTTCCTCGCCGAACCGGTCCACGATTCTTTGGGCCATCCCCCGGCCGATACCTTCCACCAGCCCGGAACTCAGATATTTCAGAATCCCCTTTTTCGTGTTC
This sequence comes from Myxococcales bacterium, assembly GCA_007131745.1. Next base: position 7,929 of record SLPX01000349.1, on the reverse strand, counting down.
GGACTTACTTCCACGAATCGTTCCACCGAAAACTGGGGCCCGTGTTTCTTGTTGTCTTGATTTTTGCCCCAGACTTTGAGGATAGCGCCTTCCCTTATTCCACCCATGAATCCGACTATTTTGATGTCATCATTCATTCCGTTGGTTGACCTTGTTAAAACGCCCACCAACCAACCAGATTCGGGGTTTGAGAAAACAACTTTTGAAAGCGTTCCCTCCAGCATTGAAAGGCCTTCCGTACCGGGTTCGTATTCCATGGATTCGAAACCGAGTTGTCCCGATATGCGACCGGAAACTGTTTTCGTTGTCCGGGAATCCGGTTTTCCAGCGGATGCAGCGCGGATGATGTCTTTGGACCGGGAGTCGCTCAATTAAACCTCAGATGTAAAGATGGATCGAGAATAGAAAAGCGAAAACAAAATTCAAGAATTTGTTTTTGTTCAGCCGCTGCTCATTAGGTTTCCTTATCCGAAAAGAGCCGCGTCATCGCGCCCATTTTTCTGAGATCCCGCGTGACTTCGGCAAGGGGCAGGCCTACAACGTTGGTGTATGAGCCGAAAACGGATTCCACCATGAAAGCGGCCGATCCTTGGATCCCGTATGAGCCGGCCTTGTCCGTCCATTCCCCTTTGTCCAGGTAATCCTGGATTTCAGACGGTTCCAGCGTCCTGAACAAGACACGGGTTTTGATTGCATTGCAGATTTGAACCCCTCCATCGTCCCTGATGCAGTATCCTGTTATGACTTCATGGCGTGTCCCGGAGAGAAGCGAAAGCATTTCTCTCCCTTCGTTTCGGGAGCCGGGTTTTCCCATCAATTTGTCTTTGTGTACCACTACGGTATCCGCGCCCAGGAAAACCGGATGACTGTTGTGCGAAGTTTTTTCGAAGTTCTTGAATATTTCCCCTTCTTCAGGGGTTCGGAAAGTCAGGGTCCCCGCCTTGTATGCCTTTACCGCTTCTTCAACTTTTTCGCATGCCAGCCGCAGCACGTGGTCCCCGGGATCGGTGGAACCGTTCGCGGTTTCGTCGATATCCTGGGGAGATGATACGAACATTAATCCCAATTTTTGCAGCATGGCTATGCGCCGCGGGGATTTGGATGCAAGAATTATCAGACGGTGCGACCCGCCGTCCTCAAGATGGGCTGATTTCATAAGCAGTCTTATACCCCCGTTTGGATAAAAACAACAGTGACGCGGTTGGTGGAAGAAAGACTTCGATCAGAGAACCGGGTTGATTATCCTGATGTCCGACCCCCCGGGGTAACCGTAAGAACCGACATTGTAATAACCGTAGACTGCAAGACCCACGGCTTCGCTTGCCGTGATCATGTGCGCGCCTTCTTCCATTTCACAGGTCCACTGGGTATACAAAGTGCCTTCCAGGACACCGATCTCGCTTGTCACGCACTGGGCGTCGAACTCGCCGAATGCTTGCCCGTTGATCTCCACCGACGCTGTGGCGGGAGCGGCCAGGGTCATGTAATTGTCCCGGAAGGTGGTGGGAACGAGAAACACGTAATGGTCGCGATGCTGCTCGGCCGGAGGGAAGATGATCATCGTAGGATCTCCGATGCCGCCGTGTGGAATGATGTTTTGCGCTACGAGCACCTGGGATACGATTATGGGTTTGTCTGAGTCGATGACAAACCCGGTGTCTGCATGGAAGGTGACAAATTTTCCCTCGTTCAAATTGAATTCGGGAAAGCTGCTGAGGTTTGTAGTTATGACCGTGTCGTTTTCCGTGGCCAGGATTCGGTACAGGTCGGGTTCCTTCCAGTTGGGATCCGTTGAACGCACCGGGCTCCGGGTTATCACGAATTGTTTGCCCAGTGATTCCACCGGAAACATCTGCTGCTCGAGGTGGTCCGTGCAACACGTTTCCCCGTCCCAATCAGGGTGCATATCCGGGTTGGCGCCGCCGAAACCGATTCCCCGTTCCAGGCTTGTAAACACTGCCACAGGCTTGGATGAAACCACCTTGGTGCCGGTCTGGTCGCCCGTGAAATCTCCTGACGCCATGATTTGTATGCAATCTATGATGCTCGCAATCGGTTGCCACGAAGAAAGGTTTACAACGTCATAAGGTTCGATTGTAAACTGAATCGGCATTCCGGGTTCGGTTTCCGGAATGTGGAAACCTGAGTCTCCCCCGGATTCCTTGATCCTGTGGGTGGGATATACGGTCACCTCGGTGCTTTCGTGAACTCCCACGATAGTAACAGCGGTGTTGTCCGGAATGCTTTTCTCTCCGCCAAGCATGTCGGGGTCGCCGCAGGGATTGGCCGTGGGCCAACCCATGACGTAGTAGTAGCTGCCGAGTCCCTGTGTGGGAAGCAAGATGGATGCATCGTTGGAAAATTGTTGAACTATTGGGTTGAACTGATACGCAACCACAGGGCCGTTGCTCACCACCCTGTAGGCGTGCGGGGAGACGAAGGTTTTGGAACCGGAATAGATTTGGTATTCAGCGTTTTGCCCCATTGTGCCGTCGACTTCTCTTTGAGGGAGGTCGATCTGCGTGATGTCCATGGGTTGCACATAAACCTGGGTGACCACTTCTTCTTGTAACGGTTGGCCGACCCTGCCCGCGTTCTTGTACACGGTGACCTGCACTTCGTAATCATTTGCATTGGCGACAACAACCGCATATTGCTGAGCCGCAGCATTATTGGCCAACGCGCCTGACGTTGCTTCGTTGGGAAGATCCACGGCCCAGAACTCGCATCCCACGTTGGAGGGTGTGAGAACCTGTGGATCACACTCGGAAACGCATTCTCCCATTATGCAAACCGTGCCCTCTTCACATTCGTACTGTGGAACCAAATCCTTGTTTTCGTTGCAGAGCGCGACCTGATTTTCAATGCAGTATGTCTGCCCGGTGACGCAAGAAACGCATCCTTCTCCCACAACGCATGCGCTTTCGCACATCTCTTCTTCCCATTCAGCGTCGCTGTTGCAGTAATAAGCTGTTCTGCCTTCGCACCTGATCTCTCCCGGTACGCAATCACCTCCGTTGATACCGCTGTCCTGTCGTGGGTCCGCTGTTTTTGCTGATGATTTGCAACCCGCGGCCGCCAGGAGAAACGTTAGAAACAAGAAATAGATAAGATTCAATTTTAACTCAAGATGCTTCATTTTCATTACCTCCGGAAACATTTTCCGACAAAACTCGGTCACCACTCAATTGTGGACCTGAACCACACTACTCTTCTTCGTTCATTTTTACCATTTATTGGTCTTATGTCCAGGGTAAACCCCGTGCTACTAGAGGCTTGTCTATGGGTGGATTGATATGGATCTTGGACGCACCTTCACGGGCAAATCGTGCACGGAACGTTTCGGAGGGATGGGCACTTCAAACGATTTCCACTTTTCTTCAGGGGTGCTTTTCCGGACGCGCACCACCAGTGAATCCTCGTTTCGGGCCGGCAGCCTTGCCCACCACCCCGGGTGCAGTTCAGGGGAACTCCAGTCGAAAATCCACTTGGCGTCACGGGGACTCAGGTTGATACATCCGTAACTTCTTCTGTGGCCAAAGCGGTTGTGCCAGTAGGTTCCGTGGATACCGTATCCGCGGTGGTAGAAAAGCGTCCAGGGAACGTTCCATAGGGAATAGTGACGTTCGGCCTCCGGGTCATTGGACATGTCGGTAGCCGCGAGCTTGGCCCAGACCCTAAAAACCCCTGTTGGGGTTCGGTTTCCCCGGCCGCTCGACATCAATGCGGCATAGACCGGGGTTTCGCCTTCATAGGCAACGAGGACCTGTTCGGAAATGTCCAGGTCGACCCATTTGCCGTTCAACCCCGTTTCAATAGGCGGGGATGTTCGGACGGCAAGGCGGACATCGTTAGCGCGCACGAACCCATGCGGGGGTATCCTGATATATCGATTGCGACGTTTTCCCACCTTCATTTTATCCGCCATGAAGGTCCTAAAACGCTCGACTCTCTTGACGATCCTTCCTCCGGGGGAGTTGTACACCGGTGTTCGATCCTGGTAAATGAATACCACCGGCAGCTGCATGGATCCTTTTTCGCGGAGTTCGATTCCACTGAGATCCGATCCTTTGACGCGAAAAGCTTCTTCCACCGGTATGAGCGTTTGGCGGGTGGTGAGATAGAAACGCAGGCCGTTGATCCGAATAACACGTTCGTAAGTTCTACCGAAACCCCTTTCGAGAAAAGCAATGGGAAGATCGGCAAGCGCATCTTCGATGTTTGCGTATTCATGACCGCCGTGCGCTCCCATTATGATGTAGCGGAAAGGAAGGCGTTTTCTTGGTTCCATAACGGGATGGCGCGGCCCGCCGGGTTTTTCGCGGGTGAGCGTTGTTTCTTCGGAGCATATGTAGCCGCCGACCGCTAATTTGAGCCAGTCTCCGATGCAGCCGATGCCCCGTACCCGGCCAACCACCGACATCCGGGCCCCTTTTTTTACGACTCCGGCCCTGGGGCTGGTTGCAGACGGACCGCGTCTTACGAACGTTTGACTCGAGGTCACGGTTATTATCTCCGGGTTTGTATCGATGCCGGAACCCGCTGTTTGAGCAACGCTTGTTTTTGTGAAGGAGACAAGCAGAAGAAGCGTCAAAACCGAACGCCGACCTGGAAACAAGCCCGGCCGGTTCGCCGGAGGTTCGGCTTGAAAGAGAATAAGTTCCATGCGGAATTTCATGGTTTTGCCGGGTCGGCGGTTTATTTCGGTTTTTGTTATTGCTCCGGATCCTTTTTGTTTGAGCCATTGTTGGGTGGAAAAGGAATCACCTTGCCGCCTTTCCCGCCTTTCCCGCCCGGCCGGGTGGTATTGGATTCTTTGTCCCCGTGGTCTTCATTCTTGCCGTTGTTTTCAAGCATTTCGTCCATATCTCTGATCATTTCATCTTCCAGCCGTTCAAGTGCCGCGGGATCTTCAAAATCTTCAAAATCTTCAAAATCCTCAAGACCTTCATCATCTATGGAGTCTTCAATGGAAGCATAAAGTTCTTCAAGTTCTTCTTCGGTCGGGTAGAGTTCCAAGAGAGGAATGAACGCTTCTGCCACCGTGTCGCCCCAGTCCGGTGACCTGACTCGCGTGGAGAGCAATTCCCAAGTGTAGCCGAATTTTTCCGGATCCAAATGACCCGCCTTGCACGCGGTGCGAAGTTTTCTGAGGGATTCAACCCCTCGGATCTGGACCAGTACTTCAAGAGCGGTTTCTTTAGATGGCCTGTTGTCCACAAGGTAAGCGGTGATCTTTTTTAAAACCGCCTGCCTCATGCAGGGATGCCTGGCAGCCATGAATCCAAGGGACCAAAGCGCTGCGTTTTCCCTTTCCGGTTTGATTTTCTTCTCATCCAACACGGTCGCCACGCACGCAAATGCTTCGGGACCCAACCTGGCTAAGGCTAGAGGGGCCTCTTCGCCCAGAGGGTCCGTGTCGCCCAAGACATCCAGCAGGCGTTTCAACGCCCTCATGTCCCCGACCTCGGAAATGATTCTTGCTGCATTGGCCGGGGCTTCACCCGCGCCGGGAAAAGGGGCGTCCCTGTAGGAGTCATCATGAAGCCAATCCATGAGTTCATCTCGCGCCTCGTCGTAATTCTCCAACACAGCTCCAATCACTTTTCGCCTGGCGTACCGGTCTTCCTCGGCCAATTCATCCAGGGCTTCTTCCGGACTCATCGAGAAATCACCGAAACCATAATCAACATCAGGATCTTCAAAGTCGTCATCATCAAGTTCATCGTCCGCATCGCCTCCCATATACATGTCGGGATAAATGTCGGGATAATCTTCGAGATCTTCAAAAGATCCATATTCGTCATCCGGGATTTCTCTATTACCGAGTTTCATAAGTACGGGGCCGGATCCACCCAAGGTCGGGCGGTTGAGAGCGGACGGATCATCTTCGTAATGAAGTTGAGGTTCCACGTCCGCATCCATTATGCCCAGAATAGCGCCTTCCAATCCTGAAGGAGAATCTTTCAGGCTGATAAGGCATACATCCCCTTCGTTCGGCCGGCAGTCGTCGAGGTTTTCTATTCGGACATTGTCGAAACGTTTGCCGCTGACGATTTCTTCGATTGCAAAACTGTTTTCCGAAGCTTGGCCCAGGAGCCGGAAAAGCTGCACCCCCGATGATTCATCCGGCCCGGTGAAGGGATTGTCAAAGTGTTTTAGTGAAGCAATTGCGCCTCGAATTACAGTCGATAATTCCTTCCCTTTCTGTTTTTCGATAAGATTCTTATCCAGTAAAAAAAACACGAATGCTCGCAACGCCATAAGATGACGTTTCAGAGTGCGGCGATCCCCGGAAATTCGATCCATGAGGAATTCGGAAGTGTAACTGCGCAACAAATCGGGCGTAAGCTCTTCTAAGGTGCCGGCGGGACTCTTGTCCCCTCCCGGCGGACCGTCCGGATCCAATAAATTGACCGCAAGGTAGCTCATCAGAAGTTCCATTGCATTCGAATATCGCTGATAAACGGCCTTGGATCGGTGTTGTTTTGTCAAATCCAAAAAGGTTTCCACTACTTTTTGAAGGTCTGTTGCAGGTTCGGATTCCCGCATACGTTTCTCCTTGATCCCGTGTTATTCCGGAAAACCATCGAAAACAGCTCTATCACCCTGGATAGCTTGCAGGCAAGTTTGCATCAGGCGTAAAGAGATGCTTTCAGGGTGATGTGGTTGTTTCTTTTGCCTCCCTCGGTAGGCCCAAGTTCAAAAGTCTTTTCTCCATGGGGTATTGTGCAGGTTGTTTCGCCGAGGTTGTCTACCGAATTGCCGTCACGTTCTTCAGCCGACACGTGAACCCGAATCGTCCAGGCGGGGTCGAGGCCCTTAAACTCGAGTGCATTTTCCGGGAGATCCTGCCACTTCTTTGCTTCCAACCAGTTGTCCGGACTCTCCCACCTGAGAGTTCTATCGTAAATGTATTCGTTTTCGTCCGGATTCTGAATATTTGCTGCGGCCGTCACCCGAATCTGCAATGTCAATTCGCCCTTGCCGAAGAGATCCATGGTGGAGGTGGACCGGACGCTTTGGATTTTCAAAATGTGGGATGGTTCGGTTTCAGGGACTGCATTTAAAGGATTTTTTTTTATCCGCAGTGTTTTCTTTTCTGCAGAGACTTTTTTTGGTGCCTGTTCATAGAAGTCGGTTAACGCAATTCCTGATTTCTGCAATTTTTCGTGCAGTACTTCGTCCACGGTTTCTCTGATGCGTGGCTTTTCCGTGTCGGATAATGCTGTATCTACGAGCTGAAACAATGATTTCCAAATTTCGTAGGATTCTTCCATGGACTTTTCTATCACGAAATGCCGGATAAACGCGATTGGGTCTGTTATGTGCACCTCGATGTGTCTTTCCAGGTCTCCTTTGATCGTTGTGCCGGCTCTGCCTATCGGTTTTCGGCTCAACACGTAGAGTTGTCCCGAAGGCTGCTTGTTGAACATCATGAGATCCAATTCGTGAGGACCCTCACCAAACGCTTTGCAAGGTTCGTCTCCGGCCACCAAAACACAAAGTGCTTCGTCCGGGACCATGATCACGGTTCCCGGTAAAATCGGTTTCGGGCTTGTGAATCGTTCCAGAATATCTCCGTGGTATTCCACGTTGATTATTCCCAATGCTTGAGTTTTCAACGACAAGATGAACCTCCTTTTCCTCAACCCCGGCAACCTACCGTCTGAATTTCTGGTTTCTTAATAACACTCTACGAACAAAGATCAAGACGGCATATCATCGCGAGCGCGGCTCGCTCTATTGACGTCGAATGATCGAGCTTCGCCTGTTTTTTACGGCAGCGGACAAACCGCCGAGCGCCTTGTTTGAACCTCCCTGGTGTGAGGTTCGTCTGCGGCTCGTCCGAGTCGCTTCATCCTTCACCCATTCCACCACCCCCTGCACCCGGAAGCGCAACTCAGATGTCGGCTTATTGTCCATCTG
>SLPX01000072.1 GCA_007131745.1 Myxococcales bacterium | reverse complement strand
CTTGTTGCTCGGTCGGCTGCGGTTCGGCTTGTTGTTTCGCTTCAGCCGGTTGTTCTTGTTGCACGGTCGGCTGCGGTTCGGCTTGTTGTTTCGCTTCAGCCGGTTGTTCTTGTTGCACGGTCGGCTGCGGTTCGGCTTGTTGTTTCGCTTCGGCCGGTTGTTCTTGTTGCACGGTCGGCTGCGGTTTGGCTTGTTGTTTCGCTTCAGCCGGTTTTTCCGGTTTTTGTGCTTGCACCTCGGCTACGGCGGGTGTTTGAAGCGGAGTAACTTTTTCCGAGGCTGCTCCGCCGTGGACTGTGATCCGCTTTAGTGATAGGCGGGCGAGATTGGTTCCGGGACCCTTGGGGAAATGCGGCTGCAACGGGCGGCCGAGATCGGCATCACCATGGGAAAGGGGAGGAGGCAAAGGTTTTCCGGTATCTTCCGGAGGTTCCGGTTCAACCGGAGCCGGAGTCGGAGTCGGCGCCGGCGCCGGCGCCGGCGGCCGAGTTTTGATGGTTTCTCTCAAAGCCGCGGACGACCTCTTTCTTTCACGACTCTCCGGTTCTCCACTCTTTTTCCCGGCGGGTATGTCGCCGGTAAAATTTCTTGCCGGGGATACGTGTTTTTCCCCTGTTTTACTCTCACGGCTTTCTTGCGGAGGTTTTGGCTCCTGTGGCAATCCCATGAGGGTGCCGGATACATTTCCGTTTGTCCGAATTTCTTGGAATACGTTTTGACTCCCCTCTGGGGAAGGCCGATGTTCATTGGTTGAAAAATCGGGCGCCGCTATTTTTGCGGATGAATCTTTGTGAGCATGAAGGAGAGCGTTCCTGAATTCGCGTGCTGATTGAAAGCGATCTTTGGGATCTTTAGCAAGGGCCTTTGCGATGACTTCGGACACTCTTTGCGAAACCGTGGTACAGATGGAGTGCAAATCGGGAGGGATTTCTTCCACGTGACCCCTGATTATTTCATAATTGCTTCCACCCGTGAAGGGAGGTCTGCCGGAAACGGAATGAAAGAAAAGGATGGCTGTGTGATAGATGTCTGTACGATGATCCGCGTTTTGGCCCAGAGCTGTTTCAGGAGCGGTATAAAAGGCCGTCGTGAAGTCTCTCTCCGCGCCGGCCTGAGGTTGGTTCAGTGCTTTGAGGAATCCGAAACCCCCGATCATGACATTGAACATGTCGTCGACAAAAACGAGTGAGGGACGCAGTGCGCCGTGGAAAAGCCCTTGCCGGTGCGTGTGGTCCAGTCCTGACAAAACCTGTTCGAAAATTTTTACAGCGATTTCCTGAGACGGAAAATTCTTTTTTGCCAGCATGTAAGAAAGGGGAATTCCTTCGGGATGTTGAAAAACGATCCAGATTCTACGGAATTCCTCCCGAATCGTGTACATGACCGGAAGAGTCGGGTGATGGAATCGGGACAGAACACGAGCTTCAGCCAGTACTTGTTGCCTTGCACTTTCGGTAAGAACCGGAGAAAGTACCTCCACCGTCACCGGTTGGCGGGTAAGTTTGTGCGCACCCAGGTATCTGTCACCGTTGTGGTCCGTGCGCAGCAATTCTTCGATTTCGTAATCGAGGCAAACCGTTTCTCCCGGTTGGAGCGGGAAGCTTCGTACGACGGGCGCGGGTGAGTGTCTGCAAGCCGGACAATAATTCGCGCCGTCGGGATAATTAACTCCACACTTTGGGCATTTAGGCACAACACGACTCCTTTTTTATGTCGTTCTATATATCACGGCGACAACAAGCTAACAACCGAACCGCAGTAGGAAATTGACATGGGCGTCCGCCCGGTGGCATGTTTACATGGTGCGAATAATGGGACTTGATATGGGCAGCCGTACCATAGGTTTGGCGATGTCCGACGAATCCGGTACCGTGGCTTTTCCGCTGACGACTATCAGACGGAAAGGTGTTCGGGAGGATTTGGATGTGTTGATGGAACTTTTGGATGCTCACGGCGTGCAGACGGTGGTTGTAGGCATGCCCCTGCATATGAGCGGCGAAATGGGACTTCGCTGCCGCCGTGTCATGGCATTTGTGGAGGCTTTGAAGAAAAAATGGACAGGCAGGATAGAGACATGGGACGAAAGATTGAGCACCAGGGCGGCCGAGAGGGTCCTGTTGGAAGCGGACCTGAGCAGGGAAAAGCGGAAGCGGGTGGTGGACAAGATTGCGGCCTCGGTGATTCTGCAGGGATACCTTGCAGCCCGGGGATCGAACCCCCAAGTGGAATAACTGTTTCCGGTGGAAAGCCGATCAAAGAGAAACGAATACGTCAAAGAGTTGCTTTTGCAGTCGCTGTTTTGACGGGCTTGACCGTGGTGGGTGTTGCAGCCTGGGGGATCAATTACGTGAGAACATATCCGGACAGGCCGGTGGGTGAAGGAAGCGAGGAAGTGGAGGTGGTGATCCCCAGGGGAGCTTCTCTGAGCGATGTTGTCACCATCCTGAATGAAAAGGGTATTTTGAAACATCCCATGTTTTTCAGGTTCTACGTTAACCAGCAAGGACTGGCTCATAGAATAAGGCAGGGACGGTATGAAAATCTTTCCGGTTCCATGACCCCCGGGGAACTCATAGATGCGCTCATCAAGGGGCCCAAGGTTGAGCTCAGGAGGGTGACGATTCCGGAGGGGAGGCACATGTTGGAGGTTGCCGATATCCTGGCGGAAGCCGGGTTCGGTACCAGGGAAGAATTGGAGCGGCTCATGAGGGACACTGCTTTTGCCAGGAAACTCGGGGTTCCGGGCACAACCCTGGAAGGTTACCTTTTTCCGGATACGTACAAGTTCAGGGTGGGTACTTCTCCGAGCGATGTTCTTCAATACATGGTCAGGATGCATTTCCGTGTCGTGGATGAATTGAGGGAAAAGCACCCGAATGGAATGATTCGTTTAAAAAACACTTTCAAATTCGGACACCACGAAATGGTGATCATGGCTTCGATTGTTGAAAAGGAAACGGGCGCCCCGCATGAAAGACCGATGGTGGCGAGCGTGTATCTGAACCGCCTGCGGTTTCCCTGGTTCAGGCCCAAAAGGCTGGAAGCGGATCCGACGATCATATACGGGTGCTTTGTTCCCGTGCAAAGGAGTCCGGCTTGCAAGAAGTTCAAAGACAGGATCAGGACGGCACAACTCAGAGATCCGGAAAACCCTTACAACACGTATGTTCATGAAGGACTTCCGCCGGGTCCGATAGCCAACCCCGGCCGCGCTGCTATGAAGGCCGTAATGTTGCCCGCTGATACCAAATACGTGTTTTTCGTATCCAGGAACGATGGAACACACAAGTTTTCAGAGACCCGGGCCGAACACGATAGAGCCGTCTACATCTACCAGATCAAGGGACACAAGCCTTCCCGCTGAATTCTATCGCCGGTTTTTTCACCAGTCTCCCAGGAAGCGGACTTCGTAGTCAAGACGCACGCCGGTTCGGCGGTACACGGTATCGCGCACTTTTTCCATGAGCCCGCGGATTTGAGCAGCGGTCACCTTGCCGGAGTGTACGATGAAGTTTGCGTGTTTGTCGCTCACCCACGCTCTTCCCTGGCGCAATCCCTTGAGGTTGCATGCATCGATCAGCGCTCCCGCCGACCGATCGCTTTGGCGCGGATTTTTGAATACGCATCCGCATGAAGGGTAGTCCATCTCCCCTTTTTTGCGGCGGTGTAGTTCATTGGCTTCCATCGCAGCCCGGATTTGATCCCTGGGCGCAGGCTTCAGCCTGAATGCAGCGCGTACAACCATCAGGTCTTCTTCCATGAAAGGAGACTTTTTGTAGGAAAAATCCGATGGCTTCAAATCTCTTCGTTCCAGCTTTCCCCACGGGGTGATGACATCGGCCCATTCGATTGTTCCGCTTACTTCCTGGCCGAATGCCCGGCCGTTCATGTAGGTCGCGCCTCCGACCGATCCCGGCAAGCAATGAAAAAACTCCAAGCCTGAAAGCCCGGCCTTGAGCGCTGCAGAAGCCAACTTTGTGCAAGGTGTTCCTGCTTCAGCTTCAAGCAATCCGTTTTCGAGCGCTACGGTGTTCATAGCGGTTGCAATGATGACCGGTTCCCGGACGCCCTTGTCGGAGATCAGTACATTGCTTCCCTGTCCCAGGATTTCGAATTTGCATCCGTTTTGAGCCAGCACGGAGATTGCCAGTGCCGCCTCTTCGGATGATTGAGGTCTGACGGCCAGGTCTGCTTTTCCTCCCACCCGGTATGTGCACAGGGGCGCCATGTCCAATTCGTAGATGATTCGATCGCTGGGAAGCGCTTTCACAAGCTCTTCCACCGGGGGTTTTGTAAGTTGATACATGAAGTCCATTTCCGATTGTCTGTAAATAGGAAGCGCTGTTTCAGTGGTCATATCTCCAGTACCGTGTTGTCTATGAGCCGCGTCTTTCCCAGAAACACAGCGAGTGCCAGAAGCCCTCTTTCCTCGACGCTGTCAATCGGTTCGAGTGTTTCCGGGTCGCGAAGCTCGATGTAGTCCACTTTCGTGTCCGGTTCGGCTTCTATGACTTTTCGCGCCGAGGTTGTTAATTGTAGCGTGCGCCTTTCTCCAAGTCCAAAAAGTCGTTCGGCTTCCCTGATCCCCCTTACAATGCTGAGCGCTTGTTGTCTTTCCCCGGGCGACAGGTAGGCGTTTCTGGAACTCATCGCCAGCCCGTCATGCTCTCTCACTATCGGGCCCGCGGTGATTTCGATGTCCATATCCATGTCTTTGACCATGCGACGGATGACTTGAAATTGTTGATAATCTTTCATGCCGAAAACCGCGATGTGGGGTTTAACCGCGTTCAGAAGCTTCATCACTACGGTGGTTACTCCCTTGAAGTGAGAAGGCCTTGTTGAACCGCAGAGATGCTTTGTGATTTTTTCAACCTCTACGTATGTTTGAAAAGATTCGGGATACATGTCTTCGGTTTCGGGAGCGAAACAATAATCGACCCCCTCACGCGATGCTTTGTCCAGATCCCCCTCGAAATCCCTGGGGTAGACATCCAAGTCTTCGCCCGGGCCGAACTGGGCCGGGTTTACAAACAAGGACATTACCACCACGTCGCTCATTTCTTTTGCCAGCCGCATGAGGCTCAAATGGCCTTCATGAAGAAAACCCATCGTGGGCACGAGGGAAATGATTTTTCCTTCCATGCGCAGTCGGTTGGATAATCGGTGCATTTCTTCAACAGTTCGAACCGTTCGAATTGTCGGACTCGTATCGGGTGAACCCATTTTTCATCACCTGTGGTTTTAACGCTGATTGGAGTTTTCGAGGACTTTGATGTGATCCTCTGCCCTGTATGCCCAGGGGCTTTCCGGCAGGGCTTTCAGGAAGCTCTTCCAGTGGACCAACGCTTTTTCGGGTTTGCCCAGTGCCTGGTAGGCGATTCCGAGGTAATAATGCAATTCACCTTCCGGCACGAAAAACACCCCCGGCCCGGTCAAACTTTCGAGTTTCGGGTCGATCTTTGCAGCAGCCCTTGCGGCCTGAACCGATTTGGAGATCTGTTCGTCCCTGTCCAAGGCCACAGCCAGCCCCCATAGCGCTTGGCTGTTGGATGCAGGTCTCACGGTAAGGGATCTTTCATACATCCGGATGGCATCGACCATTCTTCCCATGCCCATGAGACACTCCGCTGCATTGGAATATATTATTCCGAGAGATTCCGCGCTTTGCATGGGCGAACGCGCAGCCGTCATGTATGATTCGACCGCTTTCGGATAATCACCCAGCACCGTGTAAATGATCCCTTTTTTGAATGCCATGTCCGCAATGAACCCCGCCTCGGGATCCAGCTTTTCCGCCTTTTTAAAAGCAGCAAGCGTCTCTTTGAAACGCCTGACTTCGTAGAGGCCGAAGCCTAGCCAGTAATGCAGATCCGCGGAATCCGGGTGAAGCCGTGTTCCTTTTTTCGCCTTGCCTATAGCTGATTTCAGCAGCTCTTCTTTTTTTTCCTGATCCTCTTCGTTCAGCGCGCTCCTGAGGTCCACCAGGATTTCCTGGATGAGTTTTTCCTCGGATCCGTTCCGATCCTTGACAAAGCGTTCCCAAAAGCTTTTCTGCGCGGGTTTTTGTTTTGCAGCTTGCTTTTCTCCCTTTTTTTTCCTTATTTTTTGAATTTTCTGAGGTTCTTCTTTTCTGCGTGCCGCAGGCCGCTTCTTGGAAAAAACGCCGGAAGCCGGAAAAAACACCAGGAAAGATGCAATCAGCAACGCCACCGAAAATTTCAGACCCATGTTCGACAAGATCATTCACCTCTCTTCATACAATGTATAAACCTTTTAGCCCCCTCTTTTCAACGGTAATCGAAACACCGATTATGTGCGGTTGTAGGAGGTCATATTACTATGACCGCGTTCTTGTGGAAAATTCACAAAATTACTCTTGCATGACATTGTCAACGTACTATCACATTGAGATGTGTGAACGTTGAGTGAAAAAAGTTTGGAGAGTTGGAGAGTTCGGTTTTTTTTGATTGAAGGGAGAAGAACAGGAATGTGGCGTTACGTGATTCTGGTGGCCGCGCTCGGATGCGCAGGCTTTGCGATCGTAGTGGGGAGTGGTCGGGAAAAAAGCGCATCCGCGGAACCTTCGCAAAGAACAGCGGTGAAGAAAAAACTTCCGGACATGTTGTCCCCCCTATCGGTGAGGGTGACCCGCAGGATAAGGTTGTGGGAGCGTCCAGGAGAAGACAGCCTGGGTGAAGTCACCGCGAATACTTACCTGCCCTACGTCGGACTGGTGGAAGGGACCAGGAATATGTGTCCCAGCGGAAAATGGTACAAGGTGGGTAACAGCAGGTATTTGTGCTCGGACCATGGAATGCCGTCATACAGGTTTCCCCACGGCCGGACGCTACCCGTTTTGCCGGAAGGGGAATTGATTCCGTACCGGGTGTATTTTTCAAGAAGGGACGGGGTGCCTGTATACAACAACGCCAAAGACGCTGAGGCCGGCAACCTGGATCGCGTGGTTGAAAAAGGTTTTTCTTTCGCAGCTCGCAGGACCCGCAGGGTGGGAAAAGAAACGTTTTTACTTACTTGGACTTTCGACCTGGTGCCGCGAAAAGAGATGTACCAGCATCGTCCGTCTGATTTCGAGGGGATCCAACTGTCGGGGATACCTGAAAAACCATGGGCGTGCGTGATCGCCAGGCCGGGGGCGTGGACTTATGAAAAGCCCGGAAAGGGTGCACGAAAGACAAGCGAAAGACTTCGCTACCATACATGGGTTCAAATTCTCGAGGAGGAAAAAAGGGGGTCGAGGTTGTACTATCGCGTTGATTCGGACAAATGGGTTCACGCCCGCGATGTAAGGAGAGTGAGGTTCAGTGATCCGCCGAAAGAGCTTGAACACCCGGACGAGCCATGGGTGGAGGTTTTGACGGGGCAGCAGACCCTGGTGATGTACGAAGGCGCCCGGCCCATATTCGCGACGATCATTTCCACCGGAAAAAGTTCGGAACCCACGCCTCCCGGAGTATTCAGGGTGTGGATCAAAATATCGGTGGAAGAAATGAACAACAGGCCCGGAGCGGCCCATCAGTACAAGGTGGAGGCGGTTCCATGGATTCTGTACTATCATGAAGGTTACGCGATACACGGAGCTTATTGGCATGATGGTTTCGGCAGGGCGAGAAGCAACGGCTGCATCAATTTGTCTCCCAAAGACGCCCGGTTCGTATTCGATCGTTCTCTTCCGAAAATGCCTGACGGTTGGCATTCACGCTGGGCGGTGGACGATGCTCCCGGAATGATCGTTCGGGTAAGGGACAACGTAAACCAGGAAGTTTCCATGTTTCCCTTGACTCAAAGGAAACGTTGAACTCTTCGTGGGTTTATTGTGGGTTTAGAGAAGTCGATTGATCTGTGCGGGTCTTACAAAGGCGGGACTGGTCTTCGGCCCTGTAGGAACTGCGGACAAGCGGACCCGATTCAACCCAGTCAAATCCCAATTCACGCGCTCTTCTCTCGAATTCCTTGAATTTTTCAGGTTGAACGTATCGTTTCACCGCTGCGTGACGCTTGGAAGGTTGGAGGTATTGTCCGAGAGCGATTATTCTCACTCCCGCTCGCCTCAATTCTTTCATCGTGGTCACGACTTCTTCGTCGGTTTCTCCCATGCCCAGCATCAGGGATGATTTCGTGATGAATCCCCGGGCCGACGCGTGTTTCAAGACGTGCAAACTCGTTTCGTGGCTTGCATGCGGACGGATCGATTCGGCAAGCCTTTGAACTGTCTCAAGATTGTGCGAAAGAATATTCGGGCCTGCATCCAGGACTCGGTCCAGGCAGGGTTCGTTTCTTTTGAAATCCGGGATCAATGCTTCCATGGTCATCCATGGACAGGTTTGTTTGATTGCCGATATCGTCGCGGCCCAGTGCCTGCTTCCACCGTCGGAAAGATCGTCTCGTGTGACCGAGGTGATGACAGCATGTTTCAGTTTGAGTTGCGCAAGCGCGGCTGCTGTATGTTCGGGTTCTTCGGGATCGGGCGGTCGGGGCGCGGCGGTAAAATCCACGTTGCAGAATCGGCAGTTTCGAGTACACGCGCCGCCCAATATCATCACCGTGACGGAACCTCTTTCCCAGCATTCTCCCATGTTGGGGCAGGATGCTTCAGTGCACACCGTGTTCAGTTTCAATTCGCCGAGGAGCCGGCGGAGTTCACCGTACCTGCCGGAGCCGGCCAAGCGCGTTTTCAGCCATTCAGGTTTTTTCAAATGGCTCATTTCTTGTCCTGTCTTGTGAATCCTTCAGGCTGGAGATTGAGCAGTTGATCCATGGTTGCGCGATCAGCAGGCGGAAAATCATGTTCTTCCAGTTCAGCGGATGAAACCCATTTAAAAGCCTTGCATTTGAGTGCTCTGGGTGACCCGGTTTTTATCGCGGCTTCATAGATTCGCAGCACAACCTGGTAGTCACCGTAATCGTGTCCATTCTCTCCGATCATGTCTCGGGCTTCAATGACCACACCCAGCCGTTCTTTCAATTCCCTGCAGAGAGCGACCTTGTCTGTTTCGCCGTTTTCCACCTTTCCTCCCGGAAACTCCCAGTAATCCGGAAGCACGGCATGGGCACTCCTTTTCGTAATGAGGTATTTTTCGTTTTCCTTGATGACCGCGGCCACCACCGGAATTTGGGGAATGCTACTTTCCGGCATTTTGTGAACTCCATGAATGGTTTTCTGTCGTTTCCGTTCAGTATCCTTAATCGCTGCATGCCTTCTTTGCAAGAGATTGGAGTCTGGATCTTAACCTTGTTTCCCGTTATCATGATGCTTACATGCGGGCCACAGTCAAACACACTAACCCGGGAGAGTAGCTTTGAAAAGTATGATCGGGTTTCGAGATAATTTGCTCAGCGTTTTGTGTTTCGCGTTTTTTGGTTTTGTCGCCCCGCTCTTTGTCACTGTGGGAGTTGCAAGGGGTGTGGGCCGTGGTTCAAGGGCCCGCTGGAATGTTTATCAGAACAAGGATTTCCATTTCAGGTTCCTGGTTCCCGAAGGTTGGAGAGTAAACGATCAAAGAACTTATCCTTCGGTTCCCGTCAACCTGCGATCCCCTGAAGGGTCCAATGTCAGCATGTCGATAAAAGTGATGCCTTCACGAATAACCTTGACCGCGTTTGCCCGCAGGGAAGTTCAGGTTTTGAAAGAGTTGGGCTTTCCCGTGAGTTCTTTGAAAAAGACCCGGGTTGGAAAGGAAGAAGCCCTTTATGTTTCAGGCAAACACCCCCGACGGGAAGTCGGCTACAGGTTGTTTTTCTTGCAACAGGGGCGGGTGGGATATGTATTAACGTTCACTTTTCCGATAGAAAAGGCCGAGGATGAAGGCCGATTATTCGAACTTATTCTGAAGACTTTCACATTTACGAATAAGGGCGAAAAATAGCTAAACAGCCTCTATGTTTTTGCGGCGCCCGCAGCGGGTGATTCTTTATCTTCTACTTGCTTTCCTCGAATTCAGCGTCAATCACGCCGTCATCCCCGCCGGATCCTCCTGGTTGTCCTCCTGCACCGCCGCCGGGTGCGGGTCCGCCGGCCGGGCCGCCGTCCGCGGCTCCGCCTGATGTCTGCTGATACATGATTTCAGCGATCTTGTGGGATGCCTTGGTCAACTCTTCGCTTGCAGCGGTGATCTTGCCCAGGTCATCGGTTTTGACCGCTTCTTCGGCTTTCTTGACCGCTTCTTCAAGCCGGTTCCTGTCTTCATCGGGGAGCTTGTCTTTGTTTTCATCCATCATCTTGCGGATGGAGTATGCCATGGAATCAAGCTTGTTCCTCTCCTCGATGAGTTTCTTCTTTTCTACATCTTCTGCGGCGTGTTTTTCCGCTTCCTCCTGCATCTTTTCTATCTCGGATTGCGACAGGCCCGATGAAGCAGTTATGGTGATGTGCTGTTTCTTTCCTGTTGCCTTGTCGTTCGCTGAAACATTCAAAATTCCGTTGGCGTCAATGTCGAACGTGACCTCTATCTGGGGCACGCCCCTGGGCGCCGGAGGAATCCCGTCCAGGTGGAACTTGCCGAGAGTCCGGTTGTCGCCTGCCATGGGTCTCTCGCCTTGCAGCACGTGAACTTCCACGGAAGTCTGGTTGTCGGACGCCGTTGAAAATGTTTCTGTCTTCTTCGTCGGGATGGTCGTGTTCCTCTCTATGAGAGTGGTCATCACGCCGCCGAGGGTTTCGATCCCGAGGCTCAGCGGGGTCACGTCCAGCAGGAGAATGTCTTTGACATCTCCCGATAGCACTCCGGCCTGCACGGCAGCTCCCAACGATACGACTTCGTCCGGGTTTACACCTTTGTGCGGTTCCCGTCCGAAAAACTCTTTCACCTTATTTTGAACAAGGGGAATCCTGGTGGACCCGCCGACCATGATCACTTCCCCGATATCCGACGGCGACTTGCCGCCGTCCTTCAGGGCTTTTTTGCAGGGCTCTATGGTCTTTGCCACGATGTCTTCGATCATCTGTTCCAGCTTGGACCTGGACAGTTTTGTTTGAAGGTGCTTGGGTCCCGACCCGTCCGCCGTCAGAAACGGCAGATTCACTTCGGTTTCCTGCAAGGTGCTGAGTTCGATCTTGGCTTTTTCCGCGGCGTCCTTCAGGCGTTGAAGCACCATCTTGTCCTTGGAGACATCGATTCCCGTATCCTTGCGGAACTCGTCAATCAGCCATTCGATAACCTTCTGGTCGATGTCGTCTCCTCCCAGGTGGGTGTCGCCGTTGGTTGCAATCACCTCGACAACCTTGTCGCCGACATCCAGAATCGAGATGTCGAACGTGCCTCCTCCAAAGTCGTAAACCGCTACGATCTTTTCGTCTCCCTTGTCCATGCCGTAGGCGAGCGCTGCAGCGGTTGGTTCGTTTACGATCCGCTTGACTTCCAGTCCCGCGATTCTACCGGCGTCCTTTGTCGCCTGCCTCTGTGAGTCGTTGAAGTAGGCTGGTGTGGTGATCACGGCTTCCTTTACTTCTTCACCAAGGTACTCCTCTGCGGCCTTTTTCAGTTTCTGCAGTATTTTCGCGCTGATTTCCGGGGGTGCGTAACGCCTACCCGCTATTTCCACGTGAGCGTCTCCGTTGGACGCTTTGACCACTTTGTAGGGCATCCGTTCGATATCCCCGGAAATCTCGTCGTACTTCATACCCATGAAACGCTTGATCGAAAAGACGGTCTTTTCCGGGTTCGTTATGGCCTGTCTCCTCGCGATTTGCCCCACGAGAACCTCCCCCTTGTCGTCAAATCCAACTACTGAGGGAGTTGTGCGTCCGCCTTCCTCGTTGTTGATGATTTTCGGTTCTTTGCCTTCCATTATGGCGACGACCGAATTGGTCGTTCCCAGGTCTATACCAATAATTTTCGCCATTTACCTACTCCGCATTATGTTTGTTCGATGTTTCTTCCTGTTTACTGAGGTCAAAGTAAGCACGAGATCAAGGATGTCAAGGGATGGGCCGCTCATTACCAGAGTGGCCTGCCAAGCGGTCAACATTTACGGAAAAGTGGAGGAATTGCCGGAGGCTTTGGAGTTGCTGTTTGAGCATGCGTCTGGTAGACAGATCTTCAGTCCGGTTCTATTCAGATGAGACCATCACCGGAGTAGAGCTGTTGCTATCCGTGCCGTCGCCGAGTTGACCACGGGTATTTCTCCCCCAGCACCAAGCCGTCCCTTCGCTTGTGACGGCGCAGGTATGATTCTCTCCACCTGACATCATTGATGTACTTGTCAATCCAAGCACTTCAACAGGAACGCTGCTATCGGCCATAAAGCCCGATTGCCCGTTCCCGAGTTGACCCCACCGATTTATCCCCCAGCACCATGCTTTACTGTCGCTTTCCACAGCACAGGTGTGATACCTGCCGGCAAAGATTGAGACTACATCGGTCAGATTGCTGACTTCCACCGGGGGGTTTACTAATTCCATTTTTCCCCATTTTCCATTTCCCAGTTGGCCATGATAGTTGCTTCCCCAGCACCAAGCCGTGCCATCGTTTTTTACGGCACACGTGTGCGCCCCACCACTGGAAATCGAGGCCACATTGTCATTTGTTGCAACCTGTACCGGGGTGTGTTTGTCCTCAGTTGTTCCGTCGCCGAGTTGGCCGGATGAGTTTAATCCCCAGCACCAAACCGTGCCGTCGTTTTTGGCGGCACACGTGTGCGTCCCACCACTGGAAACCAAGGCTACATCGTCAATTGTTGCAACCTGTACCGGGGTGTGTTTGTCCTCAGTTGTTCCGTCGCCGAGTTGGCCGGATGAGTTTAATCCCCAGCACCAAGCCGTGCCGTCGTTTTTTGCGGCACATGTGTGATCCATTCTTGCGGAGATTGAGATTAAATTGTTCAAATTCTGTACTTGCACCGGAGAGGTTTCCATTTCATCCTCCCCGGATTCTCCGTTCCCGAGTTGACCGTATTCGTTATTTCCCCAGCACCAGGCCGTGCCGTTGCCCGCTAATGCACAGGTGTGACCATTTCCGCCGGATATAGCAGTTACATTGCTCAGTTCAAGCACTTGCACCGGAGTGTTTGCAAATTGATCCGGCCCGGATTCTCCATTCCCGAGTTGACCGTATTCGTTATTTCCCCAGCACCAAGCCGTGTTGTCGCTTCTTATGCCGCAGGTGTGAAAAAGGCCTGAATTTGATATGGATATCCATTGCCAGCAGGCTGTTGTGTCGAATCCGGAGCAGTCATCAAGGCAGGCCGGATGGCCGCCCTGGAAACCTAATGACTGACAGGTTTCTCCCAGCAAGTCTATACCGTCGCATACCTCGTGGCCGTTGACTGTTCCATCACCGCAGGTGCCACACCCAACAGTGTCGAAAACGCAGTCTTCACCGCATGCCAAAGTTCCGCTGTCAAAGCCCAAATCAACGCAGGTGTTTCCTCCCAGGTTTTCTCCATCGCACATTTCGTCTCCGTTGACTGTTCCATCACCGCAATACTCGCAGTCGGAAACGTCGAATTCAGTGCAATCCAATCTGCAGGCAAGTGTGCCGCCATGGTAAATCGAATCGACTGACTCGCATGTTTGTCCGGCCAAATCCAATCCGTCGCATATCTCATCGCCGTTTATTATCCCATCGCCGCAGTAACCTCCCAAGCATCCGGATGTGTCAAATCCGGAGCAATCCTCCAAACAGGCCAGGTCACCACCCTCGTGATAGCCCAGAGATTCGCAGGTCTGCCCGCCCAGGTTTGAGCCGTCGCAAATCTCATCACCGTTAATCGTCTCGTCACCGCAATAGCCGGTACATAGAGATGTGTCGAAGCCCGAGCAGTCTTCAAAACAGGAAAGACTGCCCGCATAGAAACCTTGTGTTCTGCAGGTCTCTCCCGCCAAATCTTCTCCATCACACAATTCTTCTCCTTCCCTTACATTGTTGCCGCATACCGAGCCGTGTTCGCACCCGGTTGTGTCAAAAGTGCAATCCGCGTTGCATCCGAGTGTGCCTTCGCCGAGACCTAGGCTTTCGCATGTAGAGCCTTCGAGATTCTCCCCGTCGCAATCTTCTCCCGGATCTACGACGGAATCTCCGCATCCCGGGAGTATGCAGATTCCCTGTCGGCAAACAGTGCCGGGTGGAGACCCGGTATAAGAACATGGATCGTAATCGTCCTTATCTTTGCACGAGGAAATCTGTCCGGGCAACACGCACTGCTCAGTGGATTCATGGCACACTTCACCGGGAGGGCACACCGCGCCCCAGGAACACTTCTCCGTTTTTGAACCAGGGCATCCAGAGAGAACCACTATGTGTGAGGCGACAACAACAAAAACAAGTATTTTAGCCATGCATCTGATCATGTACATTCTCCTTCATTGACATCTATCCTGAAATAATTCTCTCAGCAGTCCTGTGAGCCACTCGTCATGTGACTGCCGGTTTTGCCAAAGAAATCCTCGCCGTTATATATGTCTTAGGAATGTCAGTTTATGTGACGCACGCCTGGACGGTCAAGGGTTTTGGCTGCTGGTAGATGTTTGCAAAACGGAGCAGTTTCTAGTTGGATGAAACTTCCATCGGAGTCAGACTCAACGTAAAAGACCCATCGCCCAACTGACCGTTATTGTTTCGTCCCCAGCACCAGGCAGTGCCGTCAGCCTTTATTGCGCAGGTGTGGCCAGATCCGGCCGAAATCGAGGATGCATTGTCAACTCCTGAAACTTGCACCGGGGTGTGCTTGTCCTCAGTTGTTCCGTCGCCGAGCTGACCGTCAACGTTCCGTCCCCAGCACCAAACTGTGTCGTCAACCTTTATTCCGCAGGTGTATGAGTGTCCCGACGAGATTGAGACTACATTGTCGATTCCTGAAACTTGCACCGGGGTGTGCTTGTCTTCAGTTGTTCCGTCGCCGAGCTGGCCGTTCGTGTTATTTCCCCAGCACCAAACCGTGTTGTCGGTTTTCGCGGCACAGGTGTGTGAGTGTCCCGACGAGATTGAGACTACATTGTCAATTCCTGAAACATGAACCGGGGTGTGCTTGTTCTCAGTTGTTCCGTCGCCGAGCCGGCCGTCCGTGTTATTACCCCAGCACCAAACTGTTTTGTCGGTTTTCGCTGCACAGGTGTGATATGATCCCAACGCGATTAAGACTACATTGTCGATTCCTGAAACTTGCACCGGGGTGTGTTTCTCTTCAGTTGTTCCGTCGCCCAGCTGACCGTTATTGTTTCGTCCCCAGCACCAAGCAGTGGCGTCGGTCTTGACGGCGCATGAGTGTAGTCTTGCGCTGATGGAGTCTACATCGGTAAGCATCACTTGCACCGGAATCCGTTTTGATGTGGTCGTCCCGTCGCCGAGCCGGCCATATCCGTTATGTCCCCAGCACCAAGCAGTGGCGTCGGTCTTGACCGCACACGTGTGACTCATTCCGCTGGAGATCTTTGTCACATCGCTCAGTTCGAGAACGTTCACCGGAGTGTTTTCGCGCACGAAAATACCCCATTCCCCGTTTCCCAGTTGGCCATGAGTGTTACTTCCCCAACACCAGGCAGTGCCGTCGGTTCTTACTCCGCAGGTGGTTTCCGAGGTGGACGATAATGATTCCCAATGCCAACACGTGGATGTGTCGAAGCCGGTACAGTCCGGTAAGCATAGCGGTTTGCCGTATATCAAACCCATTGCCTCGCATGTTTGTCCGGCCAGATCCAACCCGTCGCATACCTCGTCTCCGTTGATTTCGCCGTCGCCGCAATAGCCTCCCAAGCATCCGGATGTGTCAAATCCAAAGCAATCCTCGAGGCATGACAGGACACCGCCTCCATGATAACCAATGGTACTGCAGGTTTCTCCGGCCAGGTTTTCTCCATCGCACACTTCGTCTCCGTTGACTGTTCCATCACCGCAATACTCGCAGTCGGAAACGTCGAATTCAGTGCAATCCAATCTGCAGGCAAGTGTGCCGCCATGGTAAATCGAATCGACTGATTCGCATGTTTGTCCGGCCAAATCCAATCCGTCGCATACCTCGTCTCCGTTGATTTCGCCGTCGCCGCAATAGCCTCCCAAGCATCCGGATGTGTCAAATCCGGAGCAATCCTCCAAACAGGCTAGGTCACCACCCTCGTGATAGCCCAGAGATTCGCAGGTCTGCCCGCCCAGGTTTGAGCCGTCGCAGATCTCATCCCCGTTGATCGTCTCGTCACCGCAATAGCCGGTACATAGCGATGTGTCGAAGCCCGAGCAGTCTTCAAAACAGGAAAGACTGCCCGCATAGAAACCTTGTGTTCTGCAGGTCTCTCCCGCCAAATCTTCTCCATCACACAATTCTTCTCCTTCCCTGACATTGTTGCCGCATACCGAGCCGTGTTGGCACCCGGTTGTGTCAAAAGTGCAATCAGCGTTGCATCCGAGTATGCCTTCGCCCAGCCCTAAGCCCTCGCATGTTGAGCCTTCGAGATTCTCCCCGTCGCAGTCTTCTCCCGGATCTACGATGGAATCGCCGCATTGCGGAACTATGCAGATTCCCTGTCGGCAAACAGCGCCGGGTGGAGACCTGGAATAAGAACATTGATCGTAATCATCCTTGTCGATGCACGAGGAAATCTGTCCGGGCAACACGCACTGCTCAGTGGATTCGTGGCACATTTCACCGGGGGGGCACACCGCGCCCCAAGAACATTCCTCTGCTTTGGAACCAGGACATCCCGCCAATGGTGCCAGAATAGAAATGACGACTAGCGCCACGGCTGCTTTTGCAAAACAACTCCTCATACGACAACTCCCTTGAATAACGGCTTGATTGCCAGCTTGCCGAACAGTGTTTTTTTGAGCTTATCCAACCTCGGAGGTGAACGCAAGTTGTTTTCAGTTTACTCCGGGTTCTCTGCGAGGAGGAGGAGGGAAATGCAGGCGCTTACTCTTTCGGGGCTTCGAGAACCCGATCCAGTATTTCATCCATGCTCTTGATGAAACTGATTTCCAGTTCATCGCGGGCCTGTGGAGGAATATCTTCCAGGTCTTTCCTGTTCCGTTCGGGCAAAACCACGGACTTGATCCCGGCCCTGTGAGCGGCGAGGACTTTTTCCTTGATTCCGCCAACCGGCAACACGGCTCCTCTCAGCGTTATTTCGCCGCTCATAGCGACGTCATGTCGGACGCATCGTTTAGTCAACATGGACACGAGAGCGGCCAGCATGGTGATTCCCGCGGAAGGACCGTCCTTGGGTATGGCGCCTGCAGGGATGTGGACATGTATATCATGGGTGTCCAGAAATTCCGGGTCGACTCCCATGGTCTCAGCCTTGGACTTTACGAAGCTCAAGGCTGCGCGAGCGCTTTCCTTCATGACATCCCCAAGCTGACCCGTCAACACCAGGGCTCCCTTGCCCCTCATCGACGTGGCCTCTACGAAGATGATGTCTCCACCCACGGGCGTCCATGCCAGCCCGGTGGCCACTCCGGTTTCAGAGGTTCGCTCTGCAACTTCCGGCAGGAATTTGGCGGGACCAAGCATGGGCTGGAGATCTTCGTCTTGAATCTCGTACGAATCCTCCGCTGTTCCTTCAGCGACTTTCACAGCTATGGCCCTGCATATCCGGGCTATTTCACGCTCCAGGTTGCGGACTCCTGCTTCCCGGGTGTAGTTTTCCACGATTCCCTTCAGGGCCGGCGCGGAGAATTTCAGCCTTTCATCGGTCAGACCGTGATCTTCCACCTGCCTGGGTATGAGGTAATTGCGCGCGATCATGATTTTTTCATCGAGCGTGTAGCCGGGAAGTTCAAGGATCTCCATCCTGTCTTTCAACGCGGGAGGTATTGGATCCAACAGGTTGGCCGTGGCAATGAACATCACCCTGCTCAGGTCGAAAGATACTTCCAGGTAATGGTCGGAAAAAGCGTGGTTCTGTTCGGGATCCAGCACTTCCAGGAGAGCGGCCGAAGGATCCCCTCGGAAGTCATGGCCGAGCTTGTCGACTTCGTCCAGCATGAACACGGGGTTGTTTGTTCCGGCTTTTCTTATTCCCTGGATTATGCGTCCCGGAAGCGACCCTACGTACGTCCGCCGGTGGCCCCGGATTTCGGCTTCGTCCCTGACACCGCCGAGAGACACCCTCCAGAATTCTCTTCCCAGTGCGCGAGCTATGGATTTCCCCAGAGAGGTTTTTCCCACACCAGGAGGACCTACCAAGCACAAAATCGGGCCTTTCTTGTCTTTTTTCAACTTGCGTACGGCCAGATATTCCACAATGCGTTTTTTTACCTTGTCCAGGTCGTAATGGTCTTCGTCCAAAACCCTTCTTACTTCCGGAACATCCACCTTGTCTTCCGTGCTTTCGCTCCATGGAATCTCCGTCAGCCACTCCAGGTATGTCCGGGTGACGGTGTATTCAGCGGAAGATGGTTGCATCAGTTTCAGCCGGTTGAGTTGTTTGAGCGCCATTTTGTTAGCTTCATCCGGCATTTTGGCTTCTGTGATCTTTTCACGGAAATCGTCGAGATCCCCACCCGTGTCGTCGATTTCGCCAAGTTCTTCTTTTATGGCTTTCAGTTGCTGACGCAGCACGTACTCTCTTTGGTTTCTCCCCATCTCCTCCTGCACCTGGCTGTTGATCCTGTCGCGCACCTTGAGGACCTCGAGTTGTCGCGACATGAAATTGAGCACCTTCCTGAGGCGGGTTTTCACGTCCGCGGTTTCCAGGATTCCCTGTTTTTCTTCTATCGGAATGTCCAGATTCGAAGTTATGAGATCCGCGAGTTGTCCCTGGTCGGAAACGTTGTCGATCAGAGCTGAAGCCTCCTTGGGCAATTCAGGCATCAGCCGGATAACCCGCTTCGCTATGTCCCTGAGATTCAATGCAAGTGCATCCAATTCGACGTCCGAACCGACGGGGTCCAACATGGTTTGAATGCGCGCCGTCAGGTAGGGATCTCTTTGTTCGAATTTGATTACCTTGAAACGTGTCACACCCTGAAGAATCACGCTGAAATTGTCTTTTGCGAGTTTTATCACTTTCAGGATCCGCGCCGCACACCCCACGGTGTACATGTCATCTTCGCCGGGGTCGTCTTCTTGCGCCTTTTTCTGAGTGAGGATACCGATGAACGGTCTTTCTTTTTTGACCGTTTCCTCCACGAGCTTCACCGATTTCCGTCTGCCCACGTCGATTGGAATTATGGAGCTGGGAAACAGAACGGAATTGCGCAAAGGCAGAATAGGGATGACTTCGGGAACTTCTACTAGCATGTCAGAGCGTTTGCTGGAAGTTTGCATGGATGTATTCCTTCCTGGTCATGCGTTTCGATTCCGGTGCCCGACTCGGTTTCCGTTTCGGCACCGATTGGGTTCCGCACCCGGTTCTTAAGATGGAATGGACCTTGCATCGTGTTTTGTCAAGGAAACGCGACAACCATTTCTTCGCGAAAACTGTTTTCAGTGCCGTTTCCAAACATGTTCGGTAAAAGCTTATGTCTCGAGAATTCGGGGATCAGGAACCTTCTTTGCCTCCCCCGTCCTCGTCATCCGGCAATTTGGTGGGCTCTTTCCCGGCTTGATCTCCAGGCGCCGGATTCGTCATCCAGTATCTCGGCTTCTCGGAAGTGTCGCCCGAATCGGTCCAGGAAATCTCGTCTATGACGCCGTTTTCGTCATAACGCTCCCAGTAATCCTTGTAGCCGTCGTGATCCAGATCCCTTGTCACGGAAAACACGACGTTTTCCTTGTCGCGATTGATCCGATATTCTTTCCAGAGATCGATCTTACCGTCTGAATTGGTGTCCATTTCGGTTTTTTCCAGGGTGCCGTCCGGCCGGATGTAGAGCACGATATCGAATTTTCCATTGAAATCCTGATCCTGCCATATCACCCTTGGATCCCTGCCGTTGTCGTAATACTTGATGATCAGGTCACGGCTGCCGTCAAAGTTCAAATCCATCTCGCGGCATGCAAGGGTTCCGTCTGCGCGAAAAACCTTCCAGATATCGATGTTCTTATCTTTATCCCGGTTGATATCGAATGTGACGAGTCTCCCTCCTTCAGGCACCTTGCACCTGAGAAGACTTGATTCATCACCCTGCACCACGGAGAGTTGGAACCTGGGTCCTGTTTGCTCCGTTTTCTGAGTGTCGGGAGTGGTCTTTTTCTTCTTGGATTTACTGCAACCCGTTGCGTAAAGTAGCGCCACTGAAGTTAAAAGTAAGGTTATCAATCCGTGTCGTGTTTTCATTTTTTTTTCCCGCCGATCTTGTTTCGAGAATACCGATAAAATATTGGATTTTCGTGTCGTGTGCAACACCTTTATCTTAATCACTGTTTTTATGTAAATAAATCTTTGACTTTCTCGGTTCTTTGAAGTGTAACTTCACGATAATATAAGGTTATCTGCGATTGGTTGACAACAACCTCTAAAACGGCGAACACTTTTGCCGTGTTTTTCGCAGCGAAACCGCGGAGCAGCGGTCGGCGACATTGCAAGCAGACAGCCTGAGACAAGCAGTCAGCATACCAAGGAGATTTCTATGCCCGTAGAAAAAAAAGTGGATGATGGTTCATTCCGAACGATGTCCGGATTGCCGCTGAAGAGGATATATGATCCCGCTGATATGGAGGGATGGAAATACGAAGAAAAGTTGAATGATGCCGGTGAATTTCCGTTTACCCGGGGGCCGCATTCCACAATGTACAGGGGCCGCCGGTGGACCATGCGGATGTTCGCGGGGTTCGGGTCGCCGGATGATACCAACCAGCGCTTCAAGTTTCTCCTGGAACAGGGGCAGACCGGTTTGTCCACTGCTTTCGACATGCCCACGTTGATGGGATACGACCCCGATCATCCGATGAGCATGGGAGAAGTCGGCCGCGAGGGGGTTGCGGTGGCTTCGCTCGAAGATATGCGAAGGCTGTTTAACGGAATTCCGCTTGGAGAAGTTTCAACCTCCATGACCATAAACGCCCCGGCCATTGTACTTCTTGGATTGTACATCGCTTTGGCGGATGAGAACGGGGTTCCACGCAATCAACTTCGTGGTACGACTCAAAACGACATATTGAAAGAATTCATAGCGCAGAAAGAGTGGATTTGTCCGGTTCGTCCGGCCATGCGCATCATACGAGACATGATAGCGTTCTGTTCAAAAGAGTTGCCTCAGTGGAACACCATATCCATCAGCGGATATCACATAAGGGAGGCGGGCGCCACCGCGGTGGAAGAGCTTGCATTCACCCTCGCCGACGGCATCGGATATCTACAGTTGGGCGTGGACGCGGGGTTGAGCGTGGACGAATTCGCCCCCAGGTTGTCGTTTTTCTTCGACGTGCACAACGACTTCTTTGAAGAGGTGGCCAAGTTGCGCGCGGCGAGAAGAATATGGGCCAACGTGGTCCGTGATCGCTTCGGCGCGAAGGACAAGAGATCCTGGTTGCTCAGAACTCACTGCCAGACCGCGGGCGTTTCATTGACCGCGCAGCAACCGTTGAACAACATCGTTCGTACGACCATCCAGGGGATGGCCGCGGTTTTGGGCGGCACCCAGTCGCTCCACACCAATTCCTACGACGAAACTTACGCTTTGCCGACCGAGGACGCTGTCACGGTCGCGCTCAGGACTCAGCAGTTGATCGCGCACGAAAGCGGAGTGCCCGATGTGGTGGATCCGCTTGCCGGTTCCTATTTCATCGAATCTCTGACCGACCGGATGGAGGCCGAAGCAATGGCCATCATCAATAAGATCGATGAAATGGGCGGAATCGTAAACGCCATCGAAGCCGGTTACCCACAACAAGAGATCGCTAAGTCCGCGTATCGCTTTCAAAGAGAGGTGGAAGCCGGGGAGAGAGTCATCGTCGGCGTAAACAAGTACACGGAGGGAAGGGAGTCGCCGATTGACACCCTGAAAATCGACCCGGTGGTGGAAAAAGAACAGATCGAAGCCATCAAGAGACTCCGCGAAACCCGCGACCGGCAAAAGGCGGAAGCAGCAATGGAGAGCATCAGAAAGGCTGCAAGAAGCGACGAAAACCTTTTCCCGCCGATCATCGATGCGGTCAAAGCGTATGTGACCATCGGAGAGATATCGGATATCTTCCGCGAAGAGTTCGGGAAAGCCCAGGATCCCGCTTATTGGTAAATCCGAGGTTGAACCGTGCCGGGGAAAGATCCCATTCGTCGGAAGTCGGTGTCGGAATAGATGTCTTTCAGTCCCCGAAGAGTTTTCTTTGTTCCTCGTTGCTCACCGGTTCTTCAGGTTCGGTTACCGCTACTTTATTTTCGGTGATATTGTTTTCGACGACATTATTTTCGACGACTTTATTTTGGGGGACTTTATTTTGGGGGACAGTATTCTCGACGACTTTGTTTTCGACCACTTTATTCTCGACCACTTTATTTTCGACGATTTTTTCTTTTGCGACTTCCCCATCGGCGATCTCACCTTGAACCGATTCTCCCGGAAGTTCTTCTGCCGGTGGATTCCAAAAGTATCGATCATACTGTCTTTGAAACCGGGTCCATGATCCTGGTTTGACGTCACTGAACTGCTCGTGCAACCAAGACATTCTTGCATCGATAATATCAGCGTAGTGAACCGCCCAAGCTTCGGCCGTCTGTGGTCTTTTCGGTGAACCGTGTTCCAGCTCTCCATGGTGAGACAAGATTATGTGTTTGAGATGCAGACTCAAATGCGGAGGAAAATCGGGCTTGTTCCTGATGTAATCGGCCACGGCTTCGTACATGAGCACAAGGTGGCCGAGCAGTCTTCCCTCGTCGGTGTATTCAAAGGTTGTTTCCCCAAGCTCCCATGTTTTTCCCACGTCGTGGAGCAAGCTTCCCGCGAGCACCATGTCCCTGTCCAAAAGGCCGGGACACACTTGATCGAAGTGCGTCCGGATGGAATCCGCGAGGCGGCAAACCGAAAGCGTATGCTCAAGCAACCCTCCGATCCATGCGTGATGGATCGATTTTGCAGCGGGCGCCTTCGCGAATTTCTTCGACGCAACGCCCCGGGTGAGGAAATCCGCGGAGATCGCTCTTAAATGGGGGTTTTGAATGGAATTCACGAGTGAATCCAACTCGGCCTTCATTTCATCAAGGCTTCGTTTTGTCGCGGGAATGAAAAGAGAGAGATCCTCTTCTTTCTCGTGGATCTTTTCGATGCTCTTGATGTTTAGTTGAAGCCTGTCTTGGTACTTGATCGTTTGTGCCTTGATTCTCACCAGGTCTCTCGGTTGGAACAGTTCGTCAAACTTGTCGGCTTCACTCCACACCCGGCCTTCCACCTTGCCTGATTTGTCCCCTACGACAAGGTTCAGGTAAGAGCGGCCGTTTTTTGCGACCAGGAGATTTTTTTGCCAGACAAGGTAAACCTCGTCCACATTGTCTTTTTCGGAAAGATCTTGAATCCATTGCCGGGACGCCATCGTGCTACCTCCTGAGACATGACATCCCTGACTATCACATTCCACCCATAATCGGCAACCAACCGCTCAACCCCGGTCGCTGATTTTTCCTCCCTGTCCAATGGGAAAACCCGGATACGTAAAAAAAAAATTCCGGAGAGGGGTGTCTTTTTCCGTGGTTCCAGGAAAACTTTGCAAAATACAGTTGCAATTTCTTTTTTTTGAATCAAAAAAGTGTTGTTCAAAGAAATTTTTCCGGCTGAGCGGAGTTTGGTCATCGACCGGACAACGTCGCTGATGGAATCGAATAACAAAAAGGAGGCTTTATATGTCCGTAAAAGGAACGAAAACCGAAAAGAACTTGTTGACAGCTTTTGCAGGTGAATCGCAGGCGAGGAATCGCTACACCTATTTTGCAAGCAAGGCAAAAAAAGAAGGGTTTGTGCAAATATCGGCCGTATTCGAAGAAACGGCGAACCAGGAAAAGGAACATGCAAAAAGGTTTTTCTCATTCCTGGAAGGCGGCGAGGCGGAGATCCAGGCTTGTTTTCCAGCGGGTATAGTAGGCACCACTGCTGAAAACCTGAAAGCCTCGGCTGCCGGCGAGCACGAAGAATGGGATAGCATGTACCCGGGGTTTGCCGAAACGGCGAGGCAAGAGGGGTTTGAGAACATAGCCAAGTTGTTTGAAGCCGTATCCGTGGCGGAAAAACAGCACGAGAATAGATACCGGGAACTCCTTGCCGAAGTGGAGACCGAAACGGTTTTCAAGAAAGACAAACCCGTTGTTTGGCGATGCCGGAACTGCGGTTATCTGCACGAATCCACTGAGGCGCTGGAAGTTTGTCCCGCGTGCATTCATCCACGTGCGCATTTCGAGGTCCTAGCAGGGCGACTCTAAAAAAAAAACGGAAGAGGAGGAGAGTATGACCAAGAAACTTCAGATTTATAAGTGTGATTTATGTGGGAACATCGTAGAGATGATGCACGGCGGAAAGGGAGACCTTATCTGCTGCGGCGAGCCCATGAAACTTTTCGATGAAAAAACAGCGGATTCATCCACCGAGAAGCACGTTCCGGTGGTGGAAAAAATCGACGGTGGATTCAAGGTGACGGTTGGAAGCGTTTTGCATCCAATGGAAGACAAGCATTACATCGAATGGATCCAGATCATCGCCGATGGAAAAGCATACCGGCAGTTTTTGAACCCGGGTGACAAGCCCGAAGCCGTGTTCAGAATTGACGCTGATGAAGTGACCGCGCGTGAGTACTGCAACATCCACGGACTCTGGAAAGCTTGATCCGCGGCCTGACGACAAATTACACCATGACGTTGAAACATGGTTTCAACAAGGAGGAGTAGAATGAAGAAGTATGTCTGCGATCTTTGTGGTTATGTGTATGATCCGGAAAAAGGCGACCCGGCCAACGGAGTGGCGCCCAACACGACATTTGAAGATGTTCCGGACGACTGGGTTTGCCCCGTGTGCGGCGCGGGCAAAGACGATTTTTCACCGCTCGATTGACAAGAACAGTTCAACCCGGAATGCAAGGAGGAAGTTATGGCCAATGCAGGTGAGTTTTCTTCAGTAGAAGAAATACTTGATTATGCCATGGAACGCGAGCAGGAATCACACGATTTTTACAGCGGACTGGCCGACAAAATGAACAAACCCCACATGCGGACGGTTTTTGAGCAATTTGCAAAGGAAGAATTAGGACACAAAG
Organism: Myxococcales bacterium; assembly: GCA_007131745.1. The sequence goes on along the minus strand of SLPX01000072.1, from coordinate 3,511 downwards.
CAAAGTTGCAACGTGTTAAAGATGGAAAGAAATTGATTCCCTCGAAGGGAAGAGTCATGGACTTGAAAATGGCCGACTATCTTGTGGCGGGGGAAACGTCTTCCGACATGGATTATCAACAGGCTTTGATAATCGCCATGAAGAAAGAAAAAGCCGCTTTCAGGTTGTATAGCGACCTGGCCTTGAAAGTCGAAGACGAGTCCGTCAGCGAACTGTTTTTGGGACTTGCACAAGAGGAAGCAAAACACAAACTGCGTTTTGAACTGGAATACGATGACGTCATATTGACCCAAAACTAGTTTTGACGCGGTGGCAGGTCATTCAAGTCACAAGTCATGAAAAAAAAAGTCATGAAAAAAGGGAGAAAGCAAAATGGCTCAGCCTGACAACAATGCAATCGAAATGGTCGGATCCGCTCTTGAGATGGAAGAGAAGGGCAAAGCTTTTTATGCAAAAGCGCTCGCTGAATGCAAAAACGCTTTGGGCCGCGACATCTTTTCAAAGCTCAAGGCGGATGAAGATGTTCATATCGAGAGGATCCGGGAAATATACAACAGCCTCACCGAGGGCGGTGGATGGACCGATTCGTGGAAAAGCCGAAACGTTGAAGACCCCGGCCTGAAAGAGATCTTTCAGAGATTGGCCAAAAAGCACGGTGAAAAGGTCGATATGAGCACCGACGACCTGGATGCTCTCCAGATCGGAATGGAGTTCGAGCAAAAGGCCGTTGCTTTCTACGAAAAGCATTTCAACGCTTCCTCCGATGAACTGGAAAAAGAATTCGCCCGCAGAATGATCGAAGAAGAGCGTGGGCACTACGCTGCTCTTGCGGATATGAAATTCTACATCGAAAACCCCGAGGCCTGGTTTGAAGAGAAAGGCCGATCCATGCTGGACGGCGCATAGCTCCACGGCCCAAGGGTTTTCATAAAGACCGGAACCGGATGTCGCGCATCGACATCTTCCACGTCCCACGTCTCCGTTTCTCTACGACATGTGATCTCCACTTTGCGAAACAGTCCGCGCAATGTATTCCGCGCAATATATTCCAATCTATATCGTCCGCGCCATATCGTTCCTTTCCGTTCCGTTCCGTCCCCGTCCCGTCCCGTTCTTTATTCTCCACCTTTTTCATTGGAAAGCGCGTTTAAGTTTTTTATAATTTCATGGAAATGATTTAACCCTCTTGTCGGGAATACTCATGAAAAATCAAATTCCAGGTATACGATTGTTCTTCTCGCTTGTGGCAATATTTACCATCACCCATGCAGCCGGTTGCTCCCAAAACAAAAACGACGACCCTTCAAACGGTGCAGCCGATGCATCTGTTGGAGCTGATGCAGCCGATAGTGACGGCAACACAAATGAAAACGGCGATCCGTTAATCGATGCCGCCGCTGTCACTGATGCAGACGACACCGACGGAAACAACATCGACAGCGGAAACGGCGACAACGGATTCACCGAAGACGGCTGTCTCAAGTGGGCTGGGGAGAGCGAACTTGGAGACGCCATAAACCAATACGAGTGTGTGGAGATCCAAGAAGGCACTTATGTCCTGAGCGCGGGTGTCTTTGCCAAGCCGGGACACACGTTAAGAGGAGTAAACTCAGCCACTACCATACTGAAGGCCGCGTCAACTTGGACATTCGGATGTTGCGATGCGATGGTCAACGACACACTCCCTTCCGACCCGGAGACAAATCCGTTCACCGTTTCAAACCTTACTCTCGATGGCTCGGGAGTCGCCACCTACAACGTCTGTTGCCGCGGGTTTTTAGTTGAGGATTCGGTTCTCAAGAACTCGCGGTGTTCTGCTATCGGCGCCGCCGGCCGCGGGGTAACCGCCAACAACAACCTCATGCTCAACAGCGCTCAGCCCACCAACGTTGAAAACAGGGGACTCATCAACTGCGCCACCGGAGGCTTCGGCGGCGTGGACGAAGGCGCGGCGATCTACTCGGAAGCCAAGGCCGTTGATCTGGGAACGGTTATCGAGGGAAATACGATCTTAAACAGCTACGGTCCGGCTCTCGATATCAATGGAGCGTGGGGTGGAGTGTTTCGCGACAACATCGTGGCCGATAACAGCGACTGGGCCGCAGTCAGCCTCTACGGCGCAAGCAACTGGGTGATTGAGAACAATCAAATCAGCCATCCCGCGGATCAGCCTCCGCAGCCCTACCACCCGTACTGTGCCGGGGGACCGGCCGGTGGAAATTCAGCCGGGATCTTTTTGTGCCAAGACACCGACGAGGACAATTTAGTGACCACAGGCAACCTCATAATAAACAATCAATCCGTTTCCTTTTACGGCATTTTGAGCATAGGCGCGGATGAGATTCAGCCTTACTGGGCCCCGAGAAACAACGTTTTTTCGGGAAACGACGTATTCGGCTCGGTGGTGGGATGCGCAGATGATTTCGAACCCGGCCAGTGGTTCTCCGACGAAAATGTATGGACCGACAACAACTGCGCCGGCAGCCCCGACACAGGTCCAATCTACTTTTGACTACTACGCGCCGACCGCCTCCAATCACCTCGTATTTTTTCCGTAAATCAAATGTGTATGTCGTTCTCACTCTCCGCCCCCCAGTCTTCTATTTCCCCCGGCATTCTGTTGTTATCGCCTTCTCGGTTGACAAACACCCTTGTGTTCTCATAGCGTCTCCTTACATACAGCGAATAGAAACGTTTGAATCGGCTGTACAACCCGAACTCTTGTAAACACTTTTAATCAGGAGAACTCTATGTCAGCAAAAAAATTTTTTATTATTGTGGCGGCATCTATGTTGTTCGTTATTGGTTGCGATAAAGAGGATGATCCCACTACAGGAACCGGAACTTTAGATTTCCGATTCACGGTTTGGAATGCCGAACATTCAAATCACGAGAAACGCATGGCAATTGGTACAAGAAACAATATCCACACTGTAGAACTCATCAATGTAAGACAATTCATCCCGAAAATTGAAGTTACAACCGATGAAATCAAGGAAGGAATGGCACCGGATGAAATTGATTGGTTCACAATATACGAATCCAGTGAAGAGATGTTAAACACCGACAGACAAATAACCACTGAAATACCAGCGGGGCGTTATATCGGTTTTAGAATTACACAAAGGAATCTGTTTTACTGGGTTTGCCTCTTCCAGGAAGAAATCATCGAATTTCCATCTTATAACGATTCGGATCTGGAACCGAATGATTTACTGACAAACTATTTGGGTGAAGACGGCCTCTATGAATTGGAAGACGGAGTTTTTGTTCTGAGGTACCCGGATGAAAAACTAGGCACATTTGAAATATTGCCGGATAAAAACACCAGAATCACAACCAGAATTAATATTGTATCAATTGACTGGCACGACAATGACAATTCCGGCGTTTGGAGTGATGGTGACGAACTATCCAACTGGTCACTTCCGGAGGGTGTTACAACAATGTCGGACTTCATTGTTGAATATGAATAAAACCTGCGAAAAACTATTATGATGTAGAAAGCCTT
>SLPX01000130.1 GCA_007131745.1 Myxococcales bacterium | reverse complement strand
TCTCAAAATTCTGGATGTAACGAAAACAAAAGTGACGGAAGACAAAGCCGAAGAATTCCAAAAAAAGTTTTCAGTCTCTGTGAGCCATTGAAAGCTCGTAGGTAAACTCGAAATGCTTGATTAGACCAGCCCTGATAGTATCTTCAACCCGTATAGGCAAAAACCAAAGGTTTGAATGAAAGAGGTTAATTGACATGCTGCGTGCAAAAGCAATGGTTCACGTTTTTGTTTTTCTCGCCTTTTCCTTTTTACAGGCGGGATGCGGCAAAGAGCATAGGCAAGGGAGCGCCAAAACGGTGCCGGAGGTTGAGAGCGTTGAAGAGGTTTTGTCGGTGGATTCGGATGAGACTTCAACCCAGCAGCCGGAATGGAAAGACGTACTGAAAAGCATTGAAGTGTATGTCTACCATCTTCCCGAACCGCACTTCGTCAAGCCGGAACTTTTGGCCAAGACAAGGGCCGACGATATCGGGAGAATCGAAATTCCTGCGGGTGGATTGTGGTACGTAGAGCCCGTATCCAAGGGAATTCGAGATCACGAACTGCATGTTCTCGCCCGAAAGATGGCGAAAGAAGAGATTCAAGGTTTGTCCCTGCAAGGTTGCTACCAAATAACCGACAAGGGTCTTTCTCATATCAAGGAATTGAAAGCTTTGAGATACCTGAATCTCAGGAGAACGAGAATGACCGACTCTGGGTTGGCCCATCTTGGAAACTTGACCTCGTTGACGCATCTTAACCTGAGTTACAACACGCAAATAACCGATGCGGGCCTCCGTTTTCTGAAATCCATTGCCGGCTTGATCCATCTTGACATTTCGTGGTTGACAAGAATCACCGACGCGGGGCTGTCTCATCTGAAAGACCTGACTTCCTTGATATATCTCGACCTGAGCTACACTCAAGTCACGGATGAAGGTCTCGCCAATCTCGAAAAACTCGATGCTCTGATGTATCTCCATGTTGGAGAATTGTATCCCGGCAAAAAGAGAATCACGGATGCAGGACTGGTATATCTGAAGAATTTGAAAAAACTTGTTCGCCTTCAGCTTTCGGGCACGGGAATCACCGACGCGGGGTTGGCTCATTTGAGCGCTCTGGAAGACTTGAAGTCTCTCGAATTGGGCGGCATGGCGGAAAAACTCATGACTGTCGGTCTTCGTGGTTCTGAAGATGGCGGCAGGAAATCGGTTGCCGTGCCCTGTTGCGATGAATACTCGATCCGGAATCTTCGCGGTGCAGGCGCTCCAATAACAGGCTCGGGCCTGGCACATTTGAAAAATCTGAAAGAGCTCGAAAAGCTGGACCTTTCAAATACACAGGTCACAGACGCAGGCTTGGCCTCCATCAAGGAGCTGTCTTCGATCACCCGCCTCAATCTTGGAAACACGAGAATTACTGATAAAGGCACGGCCCACCTGCGATCACTCACCGGATTGACCCATATAAGGCTTGCTCACACCGCGGTTACGGACAGAGGACTTGTCAATCTCAGGAATCTGAACGGCTTGAAGGAAATCGATCTGGAAGGAACGCATATAATGGGCAAGGGGCTCGTGCATTTAAGAAGCATGAAACACCTTGAGCATCTGAACCTCAGTGATACTCACATCACCGATGGGGGTTTGGCGTATCTGAAAAAAATGACCTCGCTGACCCATCTTTCATTCGGCGGAACGGATTGGATGCACCACCGGCATTCAAAAGAAAGTACGCGAATCACAAACAGCGGTTTGGCTCATTTGAAGAATCTGAAAACGCTTGAGGAACTTTTCATCGGAGTTTCGCAAGTCACCGACGCGGGTTTGGTTCACCTTAAGAATCTCGAATCTCTCCAACATTTGAGTCTTCATGGACCGAACATCACGGATGGTGGGCTGGTACATCTTAGAGGGCTGAATGCTCTGAGGGAATTATTCCTGGAGGAAACTCAAGTTACGAGTGAAGGAATCAAGAAATTCCGGGAGGCTTTGCCTGAGGGAAGAGAATTGAAAGTTCGCAAATAACCACAACGCGTCGCACTCGCACTCGTGCTTCTTCCTTTTATGTTTTTTACATTGCTTACAGGGTCTCTATACAATCGACATCACGGATTGCCATCGATCAAACTCGGATTCGACAGGCAACCCTTTTCTTTTCAAGATGTTGATAAGGTCGGGGTGGTTGAAACGCAGAGTGGGGTTGATTTTGTATTCCTCAGAGAGGGTGGAACGGACATGTTTCGGATCATATGTCTTCAGAAAATCATCTATCGCTTCATTCGTCGGTTCGATTGATTTAGCGGTTTGCATGTATTCCAACACGTAATCATGGCCGCCGTAGATGGTGGTGTGCTCAGGAAAAGACATTATGAACTTGATTGATTCGAGGTATCTTTCCAGGTTGCCTGTGAAACATCTGCCGGCTTTTCCGGTAAACAAAGTGTCGCCCGTGACCAGGATGTGGTCGAAATGAAAAATTACCGAATCTTCAGAGTGGCCCGGGGTGTGATGGACGCGGATTCTCTTGTCTGACAATTCAAGGGATTCTGTTTTGATGAGGGTCTTCATGTCAATGTAAGCCGCGCCTGTTTTACTCAGCATTGATGCATTGCCGTGGGTGTGGTCAGGATGGGTGTGGGTGTTGACGACATGGGTGATCCGGATCCCCGAGGTCGTGATGAACTCGTGCATCTCGTCAACCGCGCCCGGGTCGATCGCGATTCCAAGATTGTTACGGTAAACAAGATATGCCAAGTTGTCGGAGCCATATCGAAATTGTTTTATTTCCATGAAAAATCCTCACCTGTTCGGCCGGAAAAGTTCAAAAACCTATCATGCTTCGGTTTCTCTTGCAAAAGATCCATTTCCGGTCCGGCTCCTTTAGCCCAACAACGAACTTTTTCCTTTAACAAGTCGCAGATAGGGTTTGGCGACGACGTAGTACACTTCAGCCTCTGTGTGAGTTGAGAGATTCAGAGGACACGGGTCGGGTCATGGAATTTGATAACGCTCGAGACTAGAAGAGATTGCGGTTGATCCGACCGGCGCGATACAAGGACAAAGCCGCCGAGCATTCTCCTTGGTGCATCCCTTCGATGGAAGAACAGCGATCTTCGCCCGCCTTGGCGAAAACACTGCACAGGAGATCCCCCCATTTGCTGTTTGCAAAAAATACCGTTTCGACTCCCGAGACTACAACTTCCCGGTCGTTTGCTGTCTTGTTGTTTTCTATCAATCCATCGGCGAGAGCTTGTACTCGATCGAGATTCTCCTTGCTGACGCAGATATTAAGTTGATTCAGAGCTGCATTGACGCCCGCCTGACCGGTGGCCTTTTCCATCTGGAGGCCATACTGTTCAAAACATGCGGGGGAGACATCGAAGTGTTCTTCGAGATCGACTTTCAATCTTTCCACTTCCATTTCGACATGAGCGCCGATAATTTCTGAGAGTTCTCTTTCGGCTTCGGCCCTGCAGCCGGCGACCATTAGCGCTTCGATTGATCCACCGCTTCGACCGAATTTGCCGGCTGATACCGCCAGGGTGCAGAATTCGTCTTGCGCGATTCTGAAACCGTTGAGGGTTTCAGCAGCGTTTGCGTATACCCGGCCGGCGGATTCGTCCGCGTACTTTTGTACAAGCTCAAGGGTGGTATCGTTGATCTGCCTGAGGCATTCCAGGTAATTTTTTTCCGCTACTATCATTTCTTCATTGCTTGAAGAATACATCAAAATTTCGTTGCGGCGATCTTCGCAAATCGCAACCGCTTCGTGAAAATCAGATCTCAAAGAATCATCCGTGCAATCAGGATCCGGCAGAGGACAAAACTCGTCACAGATGCCGTCTCCGTACCAGCCCTGTATCTCACAAATATCTTGCCCCAGGTCATTTTTGCCGTTCATTCGCCCGGCCTGTTCTTTGGTTATCTCTGAACCGTATTCACCGCCGCTCTCGCCCAAAGCGCAGCCTAAGGCCACGAAAATGAGAAGCAAACACAAGGAGAAAGACAAAACCGCCGTTTGGAGACCGGAAATGTTCCAATTGAGTGTCTTACGAGAAGCGAAAAGAAGGTTTTTGTTGTTCTCACTCATTTTTTTCCTCGGTCACAAAGAAGGTTTATCCAGTAGGATTTCGTTAGCTATAATATGATTAAGCAAAATGCATGCCATCTTCTTGTGCCTTGTTCAAGAAATGACACTGGCTGTAAGGCTTTGTTTTTGTTAGGTTATGCTCGCATGTTCAATGCAGGAAAAACGGATATGGAAAGAAAAACAGATGTTACCGGCAACTGAATCCGCCAGTTAGGAAAGCGGATCTTCCAGTTAAAAATCCAACTTGAACTTTTCTCCCGGCCCACCCGGGGTCTTGCCGGGGGGAATTGGTGTTTCAAGCTTGAAATCCAGATCGGCAGGAGGAGGGGGAGCTGTTCCCGGCGCAGGAGCAGGAGTGGGTGTGGGGGTGTCGTCTGCAGCCGGGAAATAATCTGCCGGTTCATCGAAATAATCTTCTCCCTCGGCCATTCGTTCTTTCAGCTTGCTCAAAAACTCCTTGGTTTGCCTCAGTCGCTCCCGTACCTGAGCGCCTCTTTCCCGGTCCAAACGCTTTAGCATGGCTTTTTCGAGTTCACCGGCGCGTTCATCCTGTCCAGTCTTCTTGAGGATTTGCCAGAGAGAGAAAAATGTCGAAACATCCCGCGGTCTTTGTGAATGAAGAGATTGGAGGCGCCGGATGGTGGTTGAAGCATCGCCCCGGACAGCGGGCACCATCGCCCGAAGCACTTTCGCTTCCCATAATCCGGGTCTTGCGCTTTCAGCCCTGTCCAGGTGTTCTTCTACTTCAAGCAGATTCCCGGATGCCAGCATGATGCGAGCTATTTCCAGGTACGCGTGTGCGTATTTCGGACTCATCCTGATGGCTTTTTCCAACATGGCCAATGCTTCCTGAAGACGTTGAGTCATCAGATAGATCTGTGCCATGCAGAAATGCCTGGGAGCGTCGTCCCTCAATCCCATCGCAGACTGAACCATGCCTTCTGCGGGCTGAATTCCGCCCAAAGCAGCAAGTAGCAATCCTCCGCCGCAACGGACTGTCGCCGAGCGTGGAGCAAGGTTTCTGGCACCTTCGCTCAGAAGCTGGGTCGTTCCCGGTTCTGAACCCGCTTCCAGGTTTCTTTGGGCGCGCAAGTTCAGAAACAGCCCCAAAGCCTCCATGTCGGTGAGGAGTTCAACAACCTCCATTCCGCCGATTGTTCCGGTCACTGGGTCCAGAACTACGACCGGTTTTTCAAAATCATCGTCCATGAACGCGGTTCCGAAACGTCCACGAGCACCGGTCGGGTCGGGCGGACCGTCGATATGAGAAGCCTGGTGTATTTCCACCATGACGGCCTTGTGGCCGGCAGCTCGCGCTCCGGCCAATCCGAGTGCGGCAAGGGAATACGAAGATACCATCACTCCGTCATCCGAGGACTCGGCTTCTTCGCTGCGCTCATCTTCCTGGGCCTCAGGCTTGCCTTTGGATCCGGTTCTTTCCGGAAGATCCAGCAACTGGGAGGCTGTGAGAATGCGGGCATTCCCGATATCGGGCGTATCCGCGAATTCCATCCCGCGGCTTTCCATGAGTTTTTGAATCATCGAGGAAAGCGCTGCCCCGGCATTTTCCGGCGATTTGCCCTTCAAGGGAGAGGACCATTTCTCTACAGGACCGGTGATCTCAAAAGGAATCGGTTCCTTGGGAAAACCAACGGCCGCGAGTGCTGTTTTCAGCCGTTCAACCGGTTGCTTTCCAAGCCCCGGATCTTCAAGTGGATCATGGACCGGTTTGTCGGTTGAACGGCTCCACCAGTAGATTCCCGCGATTGCCGCAGCAATGACCAACGCGACGCACCCTATAGCAAAATAGAGTTTACGGGATTTTTCAGGCTTGTCGGCTTCACTTGAAACCCCGTTTGCATCGGTTTTTTTCAAACCACCCTTTCGTGGGGAGTTTTCTTCGGCCGGAATCAAACCGTTTTTCCGAAGGCACGAGGGACACCGGACCTTGGTTTCTTTCGTATTGAATTCTTCTCCGCAATTCGAGCAGGTATAACGCATAAAAAAACCTTCCAGGCGAATGTGTGTCTGATTAAATCTAGTTGCTCAACAAATTGATTCAACCGGCTTGATGCTCGTTTGTTCCGAGTTGTGCATAACTCACCAGGATAAACGGATATGGTCAAATGTTCCTGTCGGATATTTTACTTGGGGATTGGGTACGACGCGGCCTTACGTCTTGTCAACCCCGGGCCGGTTTTTCATTTTTTCCATCTGGGATTTTAATGGGGTTTTTTTCAGGGAAGTCATGTGCTAGTTTGTTTTTTTTCAGATGATTAAAAGCATGAGTCAAATCGAACCAGGCAATTGAGACAAGGAGGATTGAACATGGGCAAAAAGGTGACTTGGTATGGACACGCAGCGGTCAGCGTGGAGACTTCCATGGTGAAAATCTTGATAGATCCGTTTTTTACCGGAAACGAGAAAGCGTCGTGTTCTGCCGACGAGATCGATGCGGACGTCATTGCAGTAACTCACGGACACGGTGATCACGTGGGCGACACGGAAAGCATCGCCAAGAGAACCGGAGCGATGGTGATATCCAATTTCGAGATCATCAATTACTTTCAAGGTTTGGGGCTGGAGAAAGTACATCCCTTGCACATAGGTGGCGGGAAAAGTTTTAAATGGGGACGGATCAAGCTGACCCAGGCCCATCACGGTTCAGCCCTTCCTGATGGTAGTTACGGCGGAGTTGCCGCCGGTATTTTCCTGGACCTTGGAGGAACCAGGATTTACCACGCCGGTGACACAGGCCTGTTTTCGGACATGAAACTTATCGGCGATGACAAACCTGACTTGGCGATAATCCCCATCGGCGACAATTTCACTATGGGGCCTGATGATGCGCTCAAAGCCGTCAAAATGCTGAATCCCAGAATGGTGATTCCGATGCATTACGACACCTTTGACGTGATCCGGCAGGATCCAAAGGAATTCGCCGTGCGGGTGGAAAAAGAAACCGACGCAAAAGTGCACGTGTTGAGTCCGGGTGAATCGATGACCCTGGACTGAGAGTCGGGGAGAAGGTGTTTTCCTTCTCTTGCCCCTGAGTCGGCTCCGCTGTAGAATGCTTGCATGGCTAAACGTTCCACAGAGATAAAAGTAGGCTTGTTGGTCTTGGCCGCTCTAGTCATATTGGGCGGCTTCATTTTCGTTCTGGGAAATCTTTCATGGAAGAAGGGGACCACGTTTTACGTGGATTTCGAGTTTGTGGGAAACCTGGCTCAGGGCGCGCCGGTGAAGGTTTCCGGCATAAGAGTTGGAAAGATCGAAAACATCCGGTTTATGGCCGGCAAGTACGATCCAAAGGTTGAACGAAGGGTTTATGTGCGTTTGAAGATCTGGGTGGAAAACGATGCAATGGCTGCAATTCGCTCGGACAGCGAGTTTTTCATCAATACTCAGGGAGTTTTAGGAGAGGAATATCTGGAAATTACCCCGGGAACGATGGATGACGAAAAACATCCGAGTGTAAAAGAGGGTGGAATCATGCTTGGCCGGACTCCCCCGCGAGCAGACCTCATAGTGGCTCGATTGTATTCATTCCTGGATGTCGTGACAGAAGTGTTGGACAAGGAAAAAGACAATATCGGCGTGGCACTCAAAAATCTTGCCGGGACCCTTGAAACCGCGGACAAGGTGTTGAGGGAAAACAGGTCCGAAATAAACAGACTCCTGAGCCGGGGGGATGAACTCGCTGCTGAAGCGGTTGACCTGACCCGGTCGCTGCGGGAAGGGGTGGGAGACGGGCGTAGAATACAAAGGACCCTGAGGCGCGCCGATGTTTTGACAGCGAAGCTGGCCGGGAGGCTGGATCCGACTCTTGACCGCGTCGACACAGCTCTTGATGGAGCTATCAATGTCGCCAAGTTGGTCGGTCCCGAAGAAAGAGACAAGGTCATGGATGTCTTGGACCGCGTGGTCAGGTTGAGCCGGGAAGCCGAATCCATAGCCAAGGAGACTCACGACATTGTCCGTAATGTAAAAAGAGGCAAGGGGACAGCCGGAGCACTCGTAATGGACCGCGAGGTATACGAAGATGTGAGGGAATTGATCCGCGATTTAAAACGCAATCCATGGAAGTTTTTCTGGAAAGAGTAACTCTTTGATCAACGAGAAGCTGAATCGAGTTGTGGGATATGCAGCGCTGTTGCTTGTAACAGCTGCCGTATTGTGGGTTCTCGTCCTGGGAGATCAACCCCTGACACCGGTCGTCAGAATCAAGGTGAGATTTGAAAGGGTGGGGCAACTTGAACCCGGAAGCCCGGTCAAAATCGGCAACATGGAAGTGGGAAGGGTAACGAGCATACGGTTTGCTCCTGCAAAGCGAGTGGAACAAGATAGCCGCGTTCCCGAACCCGATGATGATATCAGAGACAACAAAGAGTTTGGAGATGTCGAGGTTTCGATCTGGGTCAGGTATCGGCACAGAAAATTTGTCCGGACGAACTCCCGTTTTTACGTGAGTTCGGCAAGTCTCATTGGAGCGCGGCACCTGGAAATCGCCTTTCCCGAAGATGAACCCGGGCGCGCTGTAAGGGATGGAGATACCCTGTTCGGAGAACCGCCGGCTCTCATGGATAGAATGTTAATGATGGTATACGACAACCTGAAAAAAGCGACCGAAATAATGGAATTTATCGGTCCTGATTTGTCTGCCGTGCGCGCGGGATTCGAATCCCTGGAGGAGATGATTGATGTCTACGAGGAAGATTGGGTTTTGTTGAAAGAATTGGCGGATCAGTCGAAGAAGCTTTGGAAAGACTTTGGTGAGTTGAAAGATTCCGTGGAATTCGGAACCGGAAAAGGGAAGTTAATCAAGCGTCCGGTCGATAAACTAAAGAAATTGGCTGAAAACATGACCCAAAGGATTCGGGGCCTTGAGGAAAAAGGAAGCCATTTGTCCGGACTTTTCGACCAAAGGCGCGATGAGTTTGCTTCCCTTGGCTTAAAGAAACAGTTCAGTGAAACCGAAGAGAATTTCAGAAAGGTGTTTTCAGTGCTTCGAGGAGTGCGGGATGACCTGGACATAATTGTCGATGCTGTAACTGAAGGCAAGGGGACAATCGGAGCGCTGGCGAGAGATCGAGAACTTCACCACGATTTTCAACAGAGTCAAAAAAACATTCTGCACACTCCTTGGCGGGTATTGGGCAGACCTGAAAAGATGTCCGTGGACGGGCTGCCCGGCCCCTGAGTTTTCCGACCTCGGTAAATAACAGCTTCTTTTCTGTTCTCGATTTACAGCGCGGATGATCGAGCGAGCCTGTTTGTTTACGGCAGCGGACAAACCGCCGAGCGCCTTGTTTGAACCTCCCTGGCGGGAGTTTCATCGGCGGCTCGTCCGAGTCGCTTCATCCTTCACCCGTTCCTGCCACCCCCTGCACCCGGAAGCGCAACTCAGATGTCGGCTTATTGTCCATCTGCCTTTTTTGCGGCTCGCTCTATTTACAGCGGATGATCGAGCGAGCCTGGGATATGTGGTGTGCCGAGACCAAAAGTTGAAGCAGGTCTCCGGAACAAGCCGTGCGTCAGAAGACCGCTGCCCGAAGGGCTGAAGGGATTCGGCCGAGTCGCCGACGATGCTCCCCGAAGGGGAGCTTCAAACGGCGACGTCCGGCGGT
>SLPX01000052.1 GCA_007131745.1 Myxococcales bacterium | reverse complement strand
GGTCCGACCCTTGAAATGTCGGAAGAAACCTCTCCTGAGGGTTTTGTAATGAAGTCGACAGCGCCCTTTTCAAGAGCTTCAATGGTTTCCCTGGCCCCGTCGGTTGTATGTGCTGAAAGCATGACGACAGGGGTCGGATTCTGCGCCATGATACGACGGACAGCCTCAGCGCCGTTCATGATCGGCATGTTGAAATCCATGGTTATGACATCCGGTTTCAGTTCAGCTGCTTTTTGTACGGCAACTGCGCCGTCGCCGGCTTGTCCAACCACTTCGAAGCGGCTGTCCTCTTCGAGCAGTTTCTTGATAGCCCCTCTCATGAACAAGGAGTCATCTACCACCAAGACCCTGATTTTTGACTTGTTGTGCAATTGAAATCCTCCTTGATCCAAAGAGCTCGGTTCAAAATAGTTCCTTTATAAGATATCCTGTAACCGGTCCATCTACGCCCTTGATTTTGATATTTTCGATTTTCTCAGCTTTTACTGAATGCTTGCACAGTTCATATGTGGCTTTGCTGATCAAGACAGCGCCTTTCGGAGCCATGGATTCGAATCTTTGAGCACGGTTCACCGCGTCGCCTATCACGGTGTAATCCCGTCTTACATGCCGGCTGCCTATATCTCCCCGGACGACCGGACCCGTGTTTATGCCGATGCGGCTTTGTATTTCTATTTCGGACATGCCGCTCCATTCTTTTATGGCTTTCTGCATTCTCAGGGCGGCTCTAACTGCTTTAACTGCGCCGGATTCTTCCGGGTCGTCGGCGAACAAGGCCATTAGGGCATCTCCGATGAATTTGTCAATATCTCCGCCCTCGTCCAGAATTATCGGGCACAAAAGATCAAAATACGCGTTTAACAACTTTACAACTTCAGCAGGTGATTTTTTCGTACTCAGGGGAGTGAATCCGCAGATATCCGAAAAGAGCACGGTCATTGTGCATTCATCGGCGCGCTCGGCCCCTACCTTTCTCATTGCCGCCTGTGCTTCAGCTGCTTCAGCAGTACCTTTGGAAAGATAGAGCAGGGATGCTTTTTTGTAATCCAGCAATCGTCTTTCAGCCAGAAGTCGTTCAGCCAAGGCAACGCACTTGTCTATGCTGAAGGGCTTTACAAGATATGCGGTGAGCCCCGCTGCTCTCATTTGTGCTTGATCTCTCTGTGTCTGCCGGGCGGTTAACATCATGACCGGGATGTCACGTGTCAGAGCATTCTTTTTTAGAGCGAAAACAAGTTCAAAACCCGTCCATTCGGGCATGTCGTAATCGGTTATGATCAGATCCGGCAAAATGGCTTTCGCTTTTTCAAATCCAGCCATGCCGTCGTTTGCGGTTTCTACGTCAAACCCCTGCCGGCCAAGGCCGTCTGCTACCATGTGTCTTATAGGTGGACTATCTTCCACCAACAGAATTTTTTCTCTGCCCGCCAGTTTGAGACCGGCAAGGAGATTGCGGACCCGCGTTAACAGTTCCTCGGGAACCGCCGGTTTTACAAGGTAATCGTCTGCTCCCGCGTCAAACCCTTTTTCCATGTCCGCAGCTTCTCCCAGCGCGGAGCATATAACCACCGGAGTTGTTTGCAGCTCCGCGTCTTCCTTGATTTCACGGCACAGTTCATAGCCGTCTTTTTCCGGCATTTCTATGTCCGAAATGACCAGGTCCGGCCTCATAGATCTTATCATTCGCAAGCCTTCCACGCCGTCGCGCGCTGAAATCGCTTCATAGCCGGCTTCGGTCAGTACGGGTACCGTGTGCTTGTGAACGAGTTCGCTGTCGTCTATCAGGGCGATCAACCTGCGGCGTCTACATGCCCGTTGTATTATTTCAACGAGTTCATTTCTTCCATACGGGATCTCAATGTAAAAAGAACCGGGGATGCGGGAGGCTTCTTTTCTGTGGGTGTCATCCAACCCGACAACGATTATGGATAGTTGTCTTTTAGAATGGTTTTTTTGAATATCCATGGCGAGGGGGAGAATATCCTCCTCCGCGGTTATTGCGGGAACCATGATGCCGTCGGCATGGCTTTCATTCACTTTTTTTGCAAGTTCAGCCGGAGAGTCCACTATTCGCAGTCGTATCGGTGCGCCTTCGAGCGATTCCGTTAGGGCTTTGGCGAATATCCGGGTGGATGCAAGTACGACCAGAGTGACCTTTTCTTTTCCGGGCGGCTGTCGGTTATTCAAATGCGCGCTGTTGCCGGTCATGGTTTGTCCCCTGAAAAAGGCTCTCCTAAAAGCTTGCTTACTGCTTCGTGAAGTTGTGACGGTTCAACTGGTTTGACAAGATATAAATCTATGCCTGCATCAAAACCTCGGACTTTGTCGATTTGTTCTCCAAGAGCTGAAATCATCAGGATAGGCACGGATTGGGTGGATGGATTTTTTCTGAGATTTTTAGCCAGAAGGTATCCGTCCATATGAGGCATGCGTACATCCGTGGAAACGAGATCAAAGTGTTCTGTCTTCACAGCTTCAAGGGCTTCAAGTCCATCGGATGCTTCGGTAACCCTAAAGCCGAGGTTTTGAAAGAGCTCCCTGATAAGAGTTCTTGTGGGAGGCGAATCTTCAACCACAAGAACATGGCCGGTTGGAAAAGGGATTCGAGATTGTGGAGTAAACTTGTATTCCTCCCCTTGTTCCCATCGTTTGATCAGTGCCGGCAGGTCCAAAATGATGACAACCCGTTCCCCGAAAAGTGTTGTTCCCGCTGCGCAGTCCACGTTTGCAAGTAAATCGCCCATGGTTTTTACAACTATCTCGTGCTGTCCTTCCAGGCTGTCACACAAGATTCCGAAGTATCTGCCCTGAAAGTTCACGCAAACAACTTTCTTGCCTGCAAAACCATCTTCAGGGGCGTAGCGAAGCACTTTGCCGACATTAATGAGCGGCAGTACGGTCTTTCCTTCTTCTATCACCGGGTTCGATCCCACGATGTTGACCGCGGCCTCATTCAGAGAAAAGGTTCGGACCACGTGGTCAAGAGGAAGAGCCAGAAGTTCGCCCCCTATGCGCATGAGCAGAATGTGGCGGATTGCAAGGGTCAGGGGCAGCGAAATCGTCAATGTTGTGAATTTTCCGGGTACGCTGTTTACGTCGATGGAGCCTCTGAGTCGTCTTACGGCATCGTGTACAACGTCCATACCCACACCCCGGCCGGAAATGTGCGTTACCTTGTTTGCTGTTGAAAACCCAGGGGCGAAGATGAGCCGCAACAATGATCTCCCGTCGATTTCGTACGCCTCTTCTTCTTTAAGCAAACCTTTTTTTATGGCGTTTTGTCTTATGCTTTCGGGGTCGAGGCCTTTGCCGTCATCGGTTACCTCCACGATTAGTTGACCGCCCTGGTGGCGGGCGGAAAGCACGATTTTTCCTTCTCTGTTTTTTCCATGTCGGGCTCGTGTTTCCGGATCTTCGATTCCGTGGTCGACTGCGTTCCGCACAAGGTGCAAAATCGGCTCGTCGAGTTTTTCCACGAGCATCTTGTCCAATTCCGTTTCTTGCCCCTCGATTTCCAGAGCGACTTTTTTGTTGAGGATCCTGGCCAGATCTCTAATCGTCCGTTTGTGTTTTGTGAAGACCTGGGAAATCGGGACCATGCGGAGTCCCATGACTTGGTCCCTAAGATCGCATGAAACGAAATCAAGACTTCCCGCGGACATGTCCAATTCTCTGACAAGTGTTTTAAACAACCGAGCGATCCGGTCCATTTCTTCATACACCGCGCGTATTTCCCCAAACAAAACACTTCCTTGCTTTTGTTTTGACAACCGTATGTATTTGTATAGTGACTTGCGAATGGTTTCCAGCGCTCCGGCGGCAGAATCCAGATTTTGAAGAACAGATCGCACTGAGGCCTTGTCCAGGACAAGCTCCCCCACAAGGTTCAGCAAGACATCGAGTTTCTCGAAACCCACCCGGATGGTTGCAGGGCCGGGAACTTTTTTTCCTTCCACCTGTTCGGGTTTGCTCCGGGTTGCTTCAGAACCCGGTTCGGGATCGGCCTCAACAACTTGTTTGAAAGCCCTGTCGGACGGGTTGTTCAGCATATCAAGCAGGGGCTTCATGTCCAATTCGGAAAGAGGTTTGTTTTGGGCGGCGCGTTCCAGGATGGTGGTCATCGTATCTTTGGCCGACAAAAGAGCATCGATGACCCGGCCATCAGCGCGCCGTTTTCCGTCTCTTAATTCTCCGACGAGATCTTCCGCTTTGTGCGCAAGGCTGTTCAAATAGGTCAACCCGACGAAAGCTGATGAGCCCTTGATGGTGTGCAGATCTCGAAAAAGCGCTGAAAGCAGTTCTCTGTCGTCCGGGGAATCCTCAAGCTCCAGGAGTTTTTCGGAAAGGCTTTCAAGACGCTCGCTGCATTCCTCGAAAAAAGCCGGTAACATATCCGCTGTTACATTGGGAATCCAAGCATCTTCAGAAAGGTTTGTTGAATCCTGGCGATCCTTATGCCCGGAAGTTGTTACGTTCGATTCCAAAGAGGTTTGATCTGCGAGATCTTTTTTGAGTGACTCGAAATATTCCAGATCGGCCAGAATTTCTTTTTCGTCCGGATGCTCGGCAGCCATTGCCGAGAGAATCCGCTGAAGAGAGTGCATGCCTTCAAAAAGCAGCTCTTCAGTTTTCTCCGCCGAGGGCAAGGGTCCCTGAAGTGTACGCCGGAGTATGCGGGTTGCCTCGGCAAGAAGTTCGGCGCCGCAATACCATGAAGAGGCTTCCAGATCGAAGAGTTTTGCACGGATAAACATGCTGGTTTCCGCTTCAACAGAGGGATCCCGGGCCAGTGCGTCCAAAGCGTCTATTACACATGAACGTCCGTCGACCAAGAGGAGATTCCAAAGCGTTTCAACATTCTGTCCGGTGCGTGTTGTCATGAACCCTGGGTTTTCAGATGTCGTTTTCTTTTATGATCATCCATTGAGCAAGGTTTGCACGCCTTGCCCAATGCGATGTTCCGGGTTTGGTGGCTATCAACATGAATTCACCGCCGCCGGCGTGTTGTTGCGAAGCGGCCCTTCGGATATAAACAGCGGCTTGATTGCAGAAGAAATCGACTTCATCAATATTCACGATAGCTTTGTTTGGAGAAGCAGCGAGAAGATTGCGAAGTTCTTCGGCCAAAAAAGACATTTTTTCTTTTGGAAACGATCCTTTCAGTTTTAATACATTATTTTTGATCCGGGCGATTTGGGCGGTTTCGGGGTTTTTTCCGGATGTAAGCCTGTCTTCGCAAAGGCCAATCGAGTCTTGAGATGATTTGCGTTCAGCGGCTGTTTTGTCTTCTGTGTTTGCAATTGAAACGCCGGCCGGCCGCCAGAAAACGGATGTTCCGAATCTTTCAGGTATACCGATATCACATGGTATTTCATTTGATTCAGAGTATCCAAGAACCAGATAACCATTTGGATCCAAAGATCGGAGTAGTTTCTTCAGAACGAACAATCGAGCTTTTTTGTTCATGTAAATCAGGACATTTCTGCACATTATGAGGTGGAACCCTCCAGGGTAAACCGAATCCATCAAGTTATGAACCATGAACTTGCAATGACGCTTCAGGATATCCTTTGCTTGCAAGCGATTTTTTTCATCCCTTAGAAAAAAACCGGATCGTTCAATTTCCCGAATGGTGATAGCGTTTCTTTCCGTCCATACGCCTGATGTGGCTTCCTGAATGGCTGTTTTTGAAATGTCGGTTCCCAGAATTGAAAACCGGCGGTGCCCGAAACGTAAAAAACATAAGGCCAGTGTATATGCTTCGCGCCCGTCGGCGCATCCCGCGCTCCATGCGCGGATCTTGGAGTTTTTCGAAAACTTTGGAAAAATGTAATCAGTGAGATCTTTTATCTGTTTTTTGTGTCTGAACCAGCCGGTTTCATTTACTCTAATTGTCTCTATGAGTGATTCCAGTTCTTTCATCCCTTCCATCGGATGGAGGAGAAGGTCGAGATAGTCCTTCATGTCATGAAGGTTCAGGATCTTCATCCTTGATGAAACCCTCGATTCGAGAAGCCATGATTTCGTGTTTCCCATGCCGGTGTATTCTGAAACCAGCTTGGCGATTTCTCTATTAATCAAGACTCTCCCGCTCTCCGGAGTTTGGAGGATTAAGCGCTCCCGCTGTATTGCCGACGCCAATAGATCTTGCGCCGACCTTGAACCCCTTGACAAGTTCCGCGAGATGGAACCCCAACTCCTGCAATCGCTCACCCTGCAGGACCGCTTCTTCGCTGGAGTTCAGGACTTCCTGAGTTATTCTTTGTACCACATCCATGTTTTTTGCTATTTCATCCGAAGCCAAGGCCTGCTCTTGCACGGCTGTAGCGGTATCGGAGATTACGTCAACGATTTCCTGGATGTTTCTCAGGGTGTTTTTTACGAGGGATGAACCGCCTTCCACTTCTTCGATGGCCACGCTCATGGTGCGAACGGCTTCAGCGGTTTGTTCAGTTATTGTGCCTATAAGGTCTTCGATATCCTTCGCGCTCTGGCCTACGCGACGCGCCAAGGAGCTTACTTCATCGGCCACGACTGCGAATCCCCGTCCGTGTTCGCCGGCGTGGGCGGCTTCGATCGATGCATTTAGAGCCAATAGAGAAGTTTGTTCGGAAATTTGCCTGATGACTTCGACGATTTTTCCTATTCGGTTTCCGCTTTCACCCAGTTCCGTGATGCGCAGGCCGACGTCTTCGACCGTGTTTTTTATTTCATTCATGGTTGAGACTGCCTGGTTTACAGAGCTGCCCGTGGATTTTGCCACTTTTGTAGTCTGCATGGCGTTGTCCGCTACTTGTTGTATGGAGCTGCTGAGTTCCGTTACCGCGGCCGTGGAGTTTTCAATTTTTATGGCTTGCTCCTTTGCTCCATCCAACATGCGATTGGAGACAGCGCTCAATTCAGTGCTTGAGGCGCCTACTTGCAGTGAAGATTGTTGCACGTGAGCCGTGATGTTTTGAAGGCGATCGAAAAGCTGGTTGAGGTTTTCTGCAAGTTCTCCCATTTCGTCTTTGGAGCGTACCTTTATTCTCCGTGTCAGGTCGCCCCCTCCCGCGGTGATCTGACGTGTAGCCCGGATAAACGTTCTGATCGGGCCGGTGATCCAGAAAGAAAGAAACGATGCAACTACCAGTGAGAATATTCCTATGGCGATTGCCGCCGGCAATATGTAATCCATCAAGTCCCTCAGGATATCCACCGGTTCTCTTATTCTGAGAAGAAAAAGTCTGCCCACAACCCCTTTGCGTTCGTTTTCATAACCCGTCATGGAAAGAGAAGTGAAATCATACAATGTATCGGCCCATTCTATGACCTCCACTTTGCGGTTTCCTTCATAGACTTCCAAGCGGTTTTCTTCTTGGATTTGAGGCGCCAGGGTAGACCAAGTGTTTTCAGGGAAGACTGAGGTCAAAATTTCTCCAGCCGTGTTGACAAATACAAGCCGGTGCTGTTTTGGAATTCTGTTATCGGACTGTATTCTGTATTTATGAAAGTATCTTTCGAGATCTATCCCTACGAGAACACCTCCCAGTACGATGTTGTTTCCATCGGTTGACAACACCGGCGCACCGGACACCAGGTATCCTTTTTTAGCCAGGACCAGGGTTTCTCCACTGATGGGAACCTGATTCAGAAGTTCGGTTATAACGAGTTGTCTGTCTGCAATCAGATCCAGACCTTTTTCAGGGTGCTGAAAAACAGCGTTCCGGTTCCTGTCCACAACCAGGACGAAATCCGGATTGATTGCACCCCTGATGCCGCGAACCATCCGCCCAATGCTTTTTATTGTTCTTGAGTGGCCTGGATGTCGGTGTATTTTCTTGTCTTCGGCGGGCTGAGTGTCTCCGTGGTCGGTGGTTTTTTCGCCGTCCGTTTCGGCTGAAAAAGAAGACAATCCAGGTTTTGTTTCCAGGATGTCCAGAAGTCTCGGGTCGGTAGCCAGTACGTGTGTGAGGGCTTCCAGGCTTTCTCCAACGCCTTTGACATAGTCGTGGTATCTTTTGATGTGCTTGTCAAGAAAGTGTCCTCGATCCCGGCGGCCTCTTTGAAGCATCCAGTAACTCATCAAGCCGGTGGAACCGACGGCGATGATTGTGATCAGGGAGCAAGCTCCGAAAATCTTCACCCAAAGCTTCATTTTAAAAGGCAGTTTCACGTAACTCCTCCTGAATGGATTTTCGTTCAAACTGGGGCGATGCATTTAAAACCATTCAATCAATCTCCACGAGCGGATTGTGCATTTATACGGCAGGCATCGGTTTCCAGAAACGAGGCCATGTCCAAAATTCCCAGGGAAGACTGTTCATGGGAGACAACACCTGCAAGCCACAGCGGAGTGCGGGGAAAAAGGTCCTTTGCCGGGGTTATACATTCGGGGGGAAACCTTCGCACTCCTGTCATTGTATCGACCAATACACCCCATTTGAGACCGTTGATTTTTACTATTATGATCTTGGAATCAGGGCCGTAGTTCAAGGCGGGAAGTCCGAGAAGCCGGGCGAGATCCAACAAAGCCAGAATTTCACCCCGGAGGTTGAAGATGCCCATGACAAATGAAGGTGTCAGAAATACTTTTGTCAAAGGACGGGTCGCCAGGGTTTCTTTAACCTGGTGAATCGGGATGCACATTTTTTGGGAGCCCCAGAAAAAGCAGACGAATTGTTGTTCTTGCTCATCCATGTCTTTACCGGAAACGGTCTCCTTTGTGGAGATTCTTTTATATCATTCACGGCTTTTATGGGCAAACCATCTCAAAGCCCATCTCTTTCGAGCAGTTTTATTTGT
Source organism: Myxococcales bacterium (assembly GCA_007131745.1). The sequence goes on along the minus strand of SLPX01000052.1, from coordinate 933 downwards.
CGCCTATAGATTCGGTTCTGCCACTCACATGCCGCTATGTAACCTGCTCCCAATATTGTTCCTGCAAAAGCAAGAAATGTCACGCTTGCAAGATCGGATACGACTTGTAAAAGAAGGCCTCCGGCAACGGTGAACAGCGGCGCAGCGCCTCCGAGAATCAAAGCCCTTACCTCAGCTCGGCTTTCGGGTGGTTCTCCAAAATAAAAAATCGGAGAGATCGGTGTTCTCACCGCTCCCTTGAATTCCGTGTGGACAAACCTGGCGGTAAGAGCGGAGGGAACGTTGGAAAAGCATGCAAGCAATCCCAAGCCGAGGGTTATGCTTCCTGCGTACAGGAGGCTTGCCGTCTCCACGCCGAATTTTTTCAAAAATCTCGGCGCAAAAAGCAACTGAAGGCCGATTGCAGCCGGATTCGCAAGCAGGGAGTATGTGCCGACAACAGCGGCCAGAGATGTTTCATCGTAATGGGCTTGAAGAATGACAAGGCTTCCGTACCGCATCAGGTGACGAAGCAGAACCATCAGGCCGGTTGACAGCACCATTGCTTTCATCAAAGGGGAGGCAAGGATGTTTTTCACCGTGCCGCCGACTTTTCGGTTTGCTCCCAGGTGGTAAATATGCCCGGGTGAAATGCTCTCCAGTTCTGTATCAGGGTTTTTGGTAAACAGGTCTACGCTCCCTGACGATTTGTCGGCGATATTTTCGGTGTGTTTTTTTTTCGCCTGCAAAGGAAGGATATCGGTTTTTTTGCAGATGAAATCGATGTCTTCGGTTTCCTCCGATACGGTTTGTTTGATCCGTTCGCATTTGTTCTCCAACACCGGCCTGCGGGATGATTCTATCTTTTTGAGAGGTTTTTTTTTTCCGGAAAAGAGCAACAGAAGAGAGAGGGGAATCGTCAAGGCTATCATGGACACCAGGAGATAGGGCAGG
>SLPX01000354.1 GCA_007131745.1 Myxococcales bacterium | reverse complement strand
CGGGTCTTCGCGTTCTCGCCGCTGATCACCGGAAGCCTCCCGCTGTCCGCCACGCCTGTAACCACGATGGGCTGATCCTCGGTCCCCCTGCTGTTTATCACCCACTTGTCCCTGTACGGCTCCTCCCTCCAATAAATCCTGATCAAACTTCCCGGCCCGATAGCCTCCCACGGCACTTGAGAAGGATCCTCAAAATCCTTCCCCGGCCCCACGTCGTAGACAGCCGCAAAATCACCCGGATCCCATTCACCAAACGCGCAAGGATTTCCATCCCCGTTCATCACCCCGGAATCCGGTTCCACACCCGCATCGCCCGTCAAATCAGCGTCAACACCTCCATCCGGGTAACCAGATGAGTCCGCCTCGACAAACCCGTCGACCGCGCCGTCTTTATCTTTTTCTTCTTTGTCTCCGCACCCGGAAGCCGCAAACACCGCAAGCACCAAGGTTGCAATTCTTTTCATCTCTCCCTCTTTCTGTTTGCGCAATGCAAATTCGCATTCCTTCTAACCCATCGTCCCATCCCGGCTCCCCGGGTTGGCAGGTTAAATACTACACCATCTCAACAAGGTGGTCAGCCCTTATAGCGGCAATCGCAATTCCCCATAATTTTCAAACATACTCACATCAAGATCCGTACACATACGCTATAAACAGGATCTCATTGTGTTATTGCGAGATTGATCCGCGGTCAATGTGAGCGTGTTTAGTTCGTGATGGTGATAGGTATGGCTTGCACCATAATTCCGAACGAAAGAAGATCCGGGGTTCCATCGCCGGTGGAATCCCAGTCCGGCTTGGTGACCGACCGAACGATCAGGTTGCACTTCAGCTCAGTAAGCGTAAGGGGCGGGTCGTCTGGGTCGCCGGTCCACCTAGCGCAATCGCCTTCCCTGTTTACCACGTCTTCGCAACCAGGAAGCCCCGGGGAGCATCTTCCGTCAAGAAAGACTTCAACAAAATCGGCAATATTCGAATTCGGGTCTTCAATAGTCATCTTGTTCAGGTAAACGAGCAAAGCAGGGAGAAGGAAATCATCCACGCTTTCTTGCGACAAACCTCCGCCTATCATCATTTCGGTCCATTCGGTTTCCGTGACCCGGTCAGTGGAGACCACGCGGGCTTTTTCAAGAGGAAACAGCATGGTTTCCATCAAAAAATGGAGTGGGACTTCCAGGTAACCCGGGCAGGTTTCGAGCATGTTATCTGTCAGCTCTCCGCAAACATGAAGCGATCTGTTCGCTCCGGGGTCGATCACGGTTTGGCCGTAACCGGTGAGGTTGTCTTCGGTGGCGTCCAAGGTTCCATTGCCGGAAAAAACCTGCACGGCCACAATGTCTTCGCTCGACCAATCGGATAGGTGCAGCCGGCCAAGGAAAATATACTCACCATCCAGGATCGCACCTTGTATTTCCCCGTTGTAATCGCCGGTAACCGAAGGAACGGTATCTGTTATCGCTCCGAACGCGTTGTTTACCTTGCCGTCACCGTTCAAGTCTACACCGATAAATTGAGCTTCGTATTCATCTTTTGCAAGGATGACTTTTGCAGCTATGTAATCGTACGTTTCACCGGTGGAAATGTTGCAGTCGGGGCAGCAATCAGCGCACCAAAACGGGTTCTCATAAACGTCGCAAACCCCGTCGTTATTACATGGTTGTGGTTCTTTGCAGAACCACTCCTCCGCACACTCCGGGTCTTCACAGTCGGTAAGCCCGTTTCCGGTGTCGTCTATTCCATTGTCGCAGATTTCAAAGTACTCTATGCAAGCCGGGTGATCTTCACAATGGGGGTCTTCGCAGTCGGTAAGCCCGTTTCCGGTGTCGTCTATTCCATTGTCACAGATTTCCCTTGGAGTCGGATCAAAAGCAATTGTGCAGGCTGCAACCAATGCACAAACGAACAATCCAATCCCCCATCCCCAATGAATCGACTTCACCCCGGATGGCTTACGACTGCAAAGTTGATCACCATCCGAGCTCTTCACTCGATCTTCCATGTTCAAACCCGTACTCGCCGCATCAGTTCAAGATTTTGACCTTGATCGCCTTCACCCTGAATCCCACTGAAAGCAGATCTTTTTCCCCATCTCCGTTGCTGTCGATATCCGGTTCCAAAAGATCATAAATAAAGGAGTTGCACTTGAGCTCTGTAAACGTAAGGGGAGGTTCATCCGGATCTTCGCTCCAGGTAGTGCATTCCCCCTCGCCGTTTACAACGTGATCGCATTCTGGAAGATCCGGATTACACTTGGCGTCCAGCATATGCCTTACAAAGAAACCATGGGTGGAATTCGGATTCTCCAGTGTTTTCCTATTCAGGTAGACAACCAACGCGGACAACAGCTGATCATCGATAGTCTGCCGGCTCAACCCGCCGCCTATCATCATCTCCTCCCAGCCGTCTTCAGTGATTTCTCCGGTTGACACAAACCTGGTTTTTTCGATTTTCAAATTCAACACAGTCGAGTCCAGGTAGAAAGGAAACCTTATCGTTCCAGGGCAGGTTTCCACCATGCCTTCAATCAATTCACCTTTCAGAAAAAGGCTGCGATCCTCGCCATCGGCAATGTTGACGGTTCCTTGTCCGCTCAGGTTGTCTTGGGTTGCATCTTCACTCGCCGCTCCCTGAAACACCTGTATAGCAATCGCCTCATCCGTCGGCCAAGCTGATACGTGCATCCGGCCCAAAACAAGGTATTCACCGTTTTGGACGGCCTCATTCAAATCGGAGTTCAGGCTTTCTCCCGTGGAAGCCGGAAACAAAACAAAGAAACCCGCCAAAGCATTGTCCACTTTGCCGTCGTAATTTACGTCGACTCCGATTTTTTCCGCGTCCTCATCGGTTTCGGGTGCAATGATTTCAGAAAAAATGTAATCATATGCATCCCCTTGTTCAATACTTCCATCAGGGCAACAGTCGTCACACCAGAAAGGGTGCTCGAACGTGTTACAAATCCAGTCCAGGTTGCATGGTTGAGGTTCATTGCAGAACCACTCCTCCGCACAATCCGGGTCTTCACAGTCGGTAAGCCCGTCGCCGTCATCGTCCAGTCCGCTGTCGCATATCTCAACCGGAGCGCATGCCGCGTCGTCCGCGCAAGCCGGATCTTCACAATCGGTCAGCCCATTTCCCGTGTCGTCTATTCCATTATCGCATATTTCCACCAACACCTCGGGTTCAACCTTTTCAAAAGACGTGGTGCAGGTCAAAAAAACCATCGGACACAACAAAACAATGACCCCGGTTATGATGAACTCCGCGCACAAAGAAATAAATATTTTCCTTTTTTTCCCCATAAGTTGCAACGGTCCGCTTTCACTAAAAATCCTGTTTTCTCAAAAACAATCATCTATATTCTAGCCGTCCCCACAAAAAAACTCAAACACCGGAGCCGACCGCCGGTAATTATGAAAACAGGAAAAACAAAACACTTTTTGTAGCAGCCAAACCATCACGCTACTAATGGATTTCCTTACAAATCTATTCCGGTCAACACAGAGCCGGCTCGCCCACCACTGTTATCCATGGAAAGATTCGGCGGTTTCTGATAAACTTACACTCGTTGGATTTGAATTAATTAGGCCGACACTCGGTTTTCCCGCGCTTTTGCAGTTGATAATACAGCGGGGAAGCGTTTTACAAACGGGAGAGCGGAATGAAAAGGGTAATTGTTATTGCAGGGGCGATCTTGACGGCAGGGTTGGCCGGTTTCGGTTGCAAGGGAAGCTTCCACACATCGACGAACGAAAACACGAACGCAAACGAAAACTGCGAAAACGGAGAGTGCGATCCGCAGGATCCTTGCGAAACAGCAGCCAACGGTTGGCACTGCGGCGACGATCTGGGCACGAGCAATCCGGACATCCTTTACCATTGCGTAGAAGGCGAACTTGTGGAAACAGAGATCTGTGAGCATGGATGCCACGAAGGTGAGTGCATTTTAATTGACGAATGCTTCGGCGCGTCCGACGGCTTGCATTGCGGCGACGAACTCGACGGTGAAGATCCCGACACTCTCTATCACTGCTCAAACGGCGCGGTGATCAATACCGAGCACTGTGAACACGGATGCGAACAAAGCAAATGCCTCGAACCTGATCCATGCGAAAACGCGTCCCTCGGAAACGGCTGGTACTGCGGTGAGAGCCTTGGCGCAGGCGACTTAGACACTCGTTACTACTGTGTCGACGGCGCAACCTCTGAATCCGAACTCTGCGAATTCGGTTGCTCCAGGCAACCCCCTGGCCACCACGACCTCTGCGCTCCTGATCCCAGCGGTTATCTCCTGCCCTTGGAATGCGGCTACGAAGCACGGATCAGCCAGGGAAACCACGGCACCTACAGCCACAACGGAATGTCAGCGTACGCGTTCGATTTCGCCATACCTCGCGGCACCCCTATTGTAGCGTGCCGCGGCGGCACCGTGAGCCGGATCAAAAACGACATAAAGCCGGGCGACCCCTGCTGGGAGGGCGGAGGTTCCGAATGCGCTAACAACGTTAACTACGTTTTGCTCCAGCATGACGACTCCACCAACACGCTTTACCTACATCTGGACGAAGCTAGCGTATCGGTGGGCACAACCGTCACCAGGGGCCAACTCATCGGACTAAGCGGAAGCACGGGACACTCCACGGGTCCCCACCTGCACTTGCAGCGCCAGGAACAATGCGCCTCGTGGTGGTGCCAAAGCGTCCCTCTCAGCTTCGACGACGTTCCGTTCAAGGACGGAGTGCCCGGAACAAACGACTGGGTCACATCGGGCAACTGCCCTTAAATTCCCTTGAATCCCCAATCCCTATCCCCACACTCCCGGTATCGCATTGCCGCACTTTCCGCACGCTCCGTCCTTCATGTTCACATTCAACACCTTGAAGTGATGCCGCCTTATCACCCGGGTCTTGCATTTCGGACAGTATGTTGAATTTGCATCATGCCCGGGCACATTTCCTATAGCCACGTAATTCAACCCCTCCTCCATAGCTATGGCCCTTGCACGCTCAAGAGTGGAAATCGGCGTGGGCGAAAGATTTCTCATCGCGTGAGCCGGAAAAAACCGGCTGAAATGCATGGGCACATCCGGCCCGAGGTTTTTCATTATCCATCCGCACATTTTCCGGATCTCTTCCGGCGAATCATTGTGCCCGGGCAATACCAGGTTTACTATTTCCAACCATGTCCCGTCATCCGCGTTGATCGCCTTGAGCGTTTCCAAAACCGGCTCGAGCTCTCCCCTGCATATCTCTTTGTAATATTCGGGATTAAACGCTTTCAAATCGATTGTAGCGGCATCTATATGCGGCAAGACACCTGCAAGCGGCTTGGATTTCATACCCCCGTTCGAATGCATAATGCTCCGCAGCCCCGCTTTTCTGCCCTCCACCGCTATATCGTACATATACTCGTAGAAAACAGCGGGTTCATTGTAAGTGTAAGATATGGCCACAACCTTAGCGCGCTTCGCAGCCGCTACTATCTCCTCCGGCGTCAATGAGTAGCGAATAATCATCTCTTCAAAATCACGCTGAGACAGCTCCCAGTTTTGACAGAATTTGCACCGCAGGTTGCAACTCGCGGTTCCGATACACAGCATGTCGGTGGCCGGAAAAAAATGGTGCAGCGGTTCCTTCTCAGTCGGATCCACCGCCACGCTCGACGGTCTATTGTACACTATGTTGTACAACCTACCCTTCCGGTTCACTCTGTTCCTGCAAAAACCCGCCCCCCCTTGCGAAATACGGCACTCGTGAAAACACAATTCACAATGAGCAAAACCATCATCATCGGCCCTGTAGTAACGTCCATGCACAGGATCCTCTTTTTCCCCCTTGTCCGTGGCCCGGGCTATTCGATCAATCCCATTTACCCTCGTCCCTCTTCCTTCGCTTCGCTTCCCCCTGCGACACGACGGCAGCAACACTCCAATTCCCGCACTCGCAGCCGTGACCCCCACCGCCTTGATTAGCTTTCGCCTCTCAACATCCATCCTTGTGCCTCCTCCTTTGCCATTGCCATCGCCTTTGCCTTTATCATCCATCTCCTTTTCCTCCAGCTAAAGAATCCAATCGCTCCATCCCCGCAGATCCGCCCCGCATCCCCTTTCTCACGACTCCAACTCAAAACTCCACCAACATACTGTTTTATTCCCGCCGCAAAGCACCCAAAACTCACCAACAATTCATTCTACCTCAAAACCCTCTCCCCCAAACCTCTCCATCTCAGCAAAAAAATAATCCGCAACATTCCCAAACAAATTCCGACAACAGGATCAACAAACAAAAATGCCTATCTCACAAAAACAGGCACAACAACCTATGGACAGGAGAAAAAAATGACCCAAAACAAAAATTTCAATGAAAAATCATCTACTTACACACCAAGATTATTCTTTTCCATCTTCAGCCTGTTTACCGCTGCTTGTCTCGCACTGCTGCTCACAGCGGGAAGCTCGGGCTGTACCAAGGAAAACGACAAACTGGAAAACGGCATTGACCAAGATCCCGACACCGAAAAAGATCCCGACACCGAAAAAGACCCCGACACCGAAAAAGACCCCGACACCGAAAAAGACCCCGACACGGAAAAAGACCCCGACATTCAAACCTGCCCGGAACCGTTTTCCGAATGTGAAGACCTCTGTGTCAACACCGAAAACGACCCCTACAATTGCGGCGGTTGCGGAATCGAATGCGACCCCGGCGAAGTCTGCTCCCAGGGAAATTGCGCCCTCTCTTGCGGAGGCGGCACCATCGAATGTGACGGCATCTGCGTCAACACCGAAAACGACCCCGACAATTGCGGCGGTTGCGGAATCGAATGCGCTCTTGACGAAGTCTGCTCCCAGGGAAATTGCGCCCTCTCTTGCGGAGGCGGCACCATCGAATGCGAAGGCATTTGCACAAACACCCAAAACGACCACAACAATTGCGGCGGTTGCGGAACAAAGTGCGCACCCGGTGAAGTCTGCTCCCAGGGAAATTGCACCCTCTCTTGCGGAGGCGGCACCATCGAATGCGACGGATTCTGCACAAACACCCAAATAGACCCCGACAATTGCGGCGGTTGCGGAATCACCTGCAGTGTTGAAGAAGTTTGCATGAACGGTTCCTGCATCGTCCATGGAGGTGTTTATCAAATTTCAGGGGGGTTATTCCACTCTTGTGCGTTAAAGAACAACGGTACGGTTTGGTGCTGGGGATTGAACAACTACGGTCAACTCGGCGACGGCACATCTCAATCTACTACATATCCTGTGCGGACATATAACATTTCAAATATCTCAAGTGTATCTGCAGGATATCTGCACACTTGCGCATTGAAAGGCAATGGTACCGTATGGTGCTGGGGAGGGAACACCAACGGCCAGCTCGGCGACAACTCAACGCAGAATCGCTTCATTCCCGTCAATGTCCCAGACCTTACCGATGTCGTTGAAATATCGGCGAATGGATACCATAGCTGCGCATTGAAAAGCAATGGCACAGTATGGTGCTGGGGAGGGAACCACTACGGTCAAATCGGCGACAACACTACTCAAAACCGCTCCACACCCGTACAGGTCACCGATCTTTCCGGTGTTGTATCCATTTCCGGTGGGGGCCTTTCCACCTGCGCTGTAAAAAGCAACGGTACCGCGTGGTGCTGGGGATTGAACCACTACGGTCAACTCGGTAATGGAACAACAAATAACAGCTCAAAACCGGTGCAAGTCTCAAGCCTCACGAATACAGTCAGCATATCCGCCAGCTTATATCACACTTGTTCACTCCAATCCGACAGCTCCGTATGGTGCTGGGGACAGAATGAAAATCATCGTTTCGGCGACATCAGCGCATCCTTGCATTCCTCTCCCCAAATGGTCAGAACCTCCAGCTTCAACGCGGTGCAAGTCTCCACGGGTGGAGAACACACTTGTATACTGAGAAGCAACGGCAACGTATTTTGCATTGGAAAAAATGAACACGGCCAAATCGGAGACGGAACTTACAACAATAGAACCGTCTATACACAGGTGTTGAATATTATCGACATAACATCTGTTAGCAAAGGAGGACTTCACAGTTGCGCGAAAAACAGCGGTGGATCATTATGGTGCTGGGGTCATAACGAACAGGGCCAACTCGGCGACAACAGCCTTCATAACCGCAACTCCCCTGTTTCAGTACTCTGGCCCTGAAAACATCCTAATTCCCAAAACTCCCCCTAATCTCTCTTCTTCATTCCCCTCTTACACCCTAACCTGTTTCCTGCGCATCTTATCCCCTTGAACTCCCTCTCCACTCACCGCCCCCCTCTCCCTGACTTCCACGCACATCCCCACCCTCTCTCCCACAACCCCTACATCGCTTCGTGCGCTCCCATGTCGATACCGCCTCCCTTCACACGATCCGTTCCCTCTATGTCCAGCGTCATCTCAGCTGGCAGCCCGTCCATTGTCCCCGCGTCTATGCACACCGACCCCTCGCCAATCCGATAGTCTTTTACATCATAATCCAAAAATCCCACAGCGCTCAAATCATCACTTATAATGCAGCCTTCCTTGGCGCCGCTTCCTTCATCGTATCTCAAAAAGCTGTAATGAGGCAGACATGTAGAACCCAGCAATGGTCCTTCACCCCAGAAGATGGAGTTGTTGAGGGTTATCCCACCACCACAGTCCATGGCGGTTGCATCTCCGCCGCCATATACATTCCCTACCACCGTGTTGTTCCAAAAATCGATCGTTACGCCTGATGTTGCATGCAACGACAAACCACCAAATTCAGAAGAATCTGTACCATTATCCACGATCATATTACTCCACAGAATCACCGCGCCGGATTGGTATGTAAATACTCCTCCGCCCTGATTATTTTTTACCGTGGTTCTTTTCATCTCCAAGTCGCCGCGATTCACAAATATTCCTTCTTCCCCACTTCCATTTACTTCACTTCCCTCAATGTCCACCACTCCATCGTACGAAAAAACTCCAACGCTGCCGCTGCCGCTCACCGTGGAGCCGCGGATTTTCATGTAGCAACGAGAACCTCTGACCCCCATGCCGCCCGCGTTCGCTATTGTTACTTCTTCCAGTTTCACCGTCGGTTCTACTCCTGCCACTCCCGAGCAATTCAAACCGATTCCAAAACCTCCAACACTTCCGCTTATAGTCAACCCGTAGAACCCTACCGTGCCGGCAGGGTCGGTTGATTCATAAACAATATCCACAATGTTTCCACTTTCTCCACCTATCAGAACCGCTCCGTCTTTTCCGTAGATGTTGATTTCCGCCACACCTTCTATCCTCACAGGGCCGCAAACTCCGGTTACCCTCACGTACGGGCCGTCTCCATCCTTCACAGCGTTTATCGCTACTTGAAGATTTCTATACGGATCGGTCCAGGTTCCCGAGCCCATAACACCTGCATTGCAGTCCACGTAGACCACATCGTTTACCGACATGCACTCCCCTGTTGAAAACTCGCACAATCCGCTGCCCGCGTTGCATTCGTCGTGACTTTCACATCCTCGGCAGGATTTTGCGTCTTCGTCGCATACAGGTGAGTCCGCAGACGGGCAATTAGCGTTCGTCAGACATTCAACACATATTCCTCTGTTGTCCTCGCAATATGGCAGCGATGAATTGCGTTCAGCACACTCCGGGTTGCTTTCGCAAGGCCGGCAGGTTCCGTCGGCGCCGCAGATTGACTCGGTTTCGTCAGGACAGTCTCCGTG
>SLPX01000028.1 GCA_007131745.1 Myxococcales bacterium | reverse complement strand
CTGATAATCGTCGGGCTGGTGATGCTCTTGCTGATAATCGTCCGGCTGCTGATACTCTTGCTGATAATCGTCCGGCTGGAGATACTCTTGCCGGTAATCGTCTTGATGCTGGAAATCCTGTTGAAAACCATCCTGTTGACGGTGTTCATTCCCCGAATAGTTTTGAGATTCTTTTTCTTCCTGGATTTCGACCAGATCGGCATCGTCCAGTTCAAGTATGTTTTCAATGTCTTCTTCAGCGGAAACCGCCATATCCGTCTGTATTGCTATGTCTGAATCTCTGCTTAGACCTTGAATGACCGTTATGTCTGCAGGTTCTGGTTGTTGTGGTCTTTGTGTTTTGGGAAGGAGCCTTTTTCCTGAAAAAGTGACTACGCTTACCGGATCACTTTGTTTTCTTTGAACCGACTCCTCGTATGGATCATCCGGGAGTCTCATTTCTTTGCTCATGTCCAAGAATTGCCGGACTTTTTCTTGTTCCTTTTGCAGATCTTCGGCGAACTCATTGGTCATGAAATTCTGGATAACGGATGTTCCTACTTTCATGTTTAGTTTGTATGCAACCCTTTGTATTTCTTCATGGAAAACGCCGGCATCCATGTACCTGTCTTCCGGGTTAGTCGCCAGAGCTTGCAATACAAGGCTGTCCAGGTCTCTTGGGAGAGAAGGATTAATTCGGCTCGGCGAAGGGACATCGCCCCGTATGATCATTCTCAAGATTTCCATTTCGGAATCAGCAACAAAAAGATCTTTGCCGGTGAGCATTTCCCAAAAAACTACTCCAAGAGCAAAGATATCGACTTTTCCATCAAGTTGTTGTCCCGTTATTTGTTCAGGTGCCAAGTATGAGAACTTGCCCTTGATTTGTCCCGCCTGAGTTTTGGCAGCCCTGTCTGCGGCTTTGGCGATGCCGAAATCGATAAGTTTTACACCTCCTTCAAATGACACGAGAATATTTTGAGGACTTACGTCTCTATGAACTATACCCAGGGATTCCCCCCGAACACCTTTTTTTCTATGGGCGTAATCCAGGCCGTCGCAAACTCTTTCCACGATGTAAATCGCGATTTCGGGAGGAACCGGTCTTTTATTAGCTGCCAGAGTTCGTCGGATTTTTCTTGTGTCCGCGCCGGGAATGTATTCCATTGCTTGAAAATACGAATCTTCCACACGGCCGAATTCCACTATTTGACATATGTTTGCATGATGAAGCCGTGCCGCGATTTTTGCTTCATCAATGAACATTGCTACAAACTCGGGATCTTTAGATATATGGGGAAGAATACGTTTCAGGGCAAAACTCTTTTCAAACCCGGCCACACCGAATGACTTTGCCCGAAAAACTTCGGCCATGCCGCCCATGGATATTTTTTCCAAAAGGAGGTATTTGCCGAAGCGAATTGGAAACTTGGTTGTCATGGGGCTTAGAAACCTTTACTACCTATTTCAGGAACCCAATGATAACAAACGCGAGCGGAAAAGACGAAGGTTATTGAGCTGTTTTTTCAAGTTCCACAGGAGTTTTCAAGATTACGATAACTTCTGAGCTGGTTATGCGTTCGTTTACCCTTGCAACTATCTCAACGAGGTTCTTGCCTTCTCTAAGCGGTACGCTGGATGCAAAGTCCAGGACAGGTGATCTTTTCGCGCTGCCGGAGGATTTGTAGAAAACTTTCTCAGCAATGATTTCTTGTTCCAGATTTGAAACGCGGATGTAGACATCTGCAATACCGAATGGATGAGATGCACGGCCCCGCATTTTTATCGTTTCTGCTTCTGTAACCTGTTTGTCGCCGGTGATTTCTATTTCCGGAGGAATCACATTCCAGTATGGAATAATCCCTTGTTTTGATCGAATACGCTCTTTTTTTCGGATCACATGAGATGATTTTAGAAATGCGTTACGTCCTTCTACTCTTGTCATGAACCACCCGTTCATTTCTCCTGAAACAGAAAATATCTCCGGTTGCCTGATTCTGGCCAGGGGAGAACATTCACGGTGAGGACAGAGGTAGAGAAACATGTCTTGTCCTTTTTTGAGAATATCGGATCTTGCTCTTACCTGTTTAGTGCGGCGGTTCAAGCCGGTTCCCTTTGGCCAGACCTTAAACACCAATCGTTCTCCTGTGTTGGTGCCCATGACACAATCTTGAACATTGATTTGAACACGGGCCAAGCCGTTGTCTTTTGGGATTTCTTTCAGGTCGAATGTGAAGCGGTAGGATCGGCTTTCTCCCGGCCGAAGCGTGGGCACCCTGAAACGGCCCTTTTGCACAAACAGGGCTGGGCCGGACTGGTTGTTAAGCTCAGCGTACGCTTCTTGAGTGGGTCCCTGACCAGTGTTCTTCAATGTCAAAGTCAACTCCAGGGATTCTCCTTTTTCAAAGAGACCGTTTTGATTGGAATCCGAACTTTCGTTGAGCGTGTAGGAATAAGCAAAACGCGGCTTTTTGAGAGCGATGACCCTGATCCTGCTGTCTACGTGCTTGGGGGCGCGGCCGAATTGTTCGAAAAACTTGAATCGGACAATATCCGTTTGTTGAGGATAACCTTTGGGGATAACCACTTCCAGTGTCGCTGTTCTTGTTTCTCCGGGAGGAATTTTGCCAAGAAAAAACTCCAGGTTTTTCAGCCTGTTGTTGGTGGAAAAGGTCTCCGCGCGCACTCGGTGGGCGACTGAGGTTCCCTTGTTTGTGGCTTTGACGGTTATGACCAGATTTTGTCCACCGAGCACCCTGCCGTTTTTTCCCATTCTGACTTCTGTTTCAAGATCAACACGGCCGTCGGCTTGCTTTCCGGCCGACCAGTCTATTCCCATTTCCTTGAACCTGGCCACGATCTTGGCTTCTTGTTTCATTTGGTCTTCTTTGAAAAAACGACGGGCTTTTTTGAGAGTGTTGAGCCTTCTGGATGTGCCGGCTGCAGACAACAATCTTTCAGCGAATCCAATTATCGAATCCTTGATAAAAACATCGGGATTCGGCGGGGGTTCGTAATCCTCGGGCTGACCGCAAAATCTGCAATTAAAGCCTCGAGCATGGTCCGGAATAGGCTTTTCCAAATAGTGGATTGATGCAAAGGGTTTTGTTTCCAGGGGAGTTGCTTCCATGCTTCTCTTAAGAGCATCCTTGTAATCACGTTCTCCGCGTCTTCGACGTTCCGATGTGTAGAACACTGGGTGTTTGCCTTTTTCTATGTGTACCGGAAGTGTGCGGATATCGGGTGTCAGTCCGACTTTTTGTATGGTAAAATTGCCGGGAGCAAACCATTGGCTTACCGTGAGTTTCAAGCCGGTATCACCGGGAGTTTGAAATATTACCTGAACTGAGCCTTTTCCGAAGGTGTTGTCACCGATAATCACCGCCCGGTCGAGTTGCTTGAGAGTAGAAGAAACAATTTCCGACGCGCTGGCAGAGCCTTCGTTGACGAGTATGGCCAGGGGCACGTTCGGCGCCAGGGTTGACGCTTTTCTGGCTCTCAATTCCTGTCGGCGAACCCCGGCGAACCCCATTGTGGAGACTATTGTTCCAGAAGAAATGAAAAGATCCGCGACGCGGACGGCTTGATCCAGCAACCCTCCGTGATTGTCCCGGAGATCCAGTATTAGACCCGACAAGTTGTCGGCGTTCATGGCTTTTAACGCAGCCGTCATTTCCGCCAGGGTTGTGGCTTGGAACTTGTTGATTCGGATGTAACCCATATTTTTGCCCAGCGTGTGACGAGTTACGCTGGGAACGCTGATCTGTGCCCTGCGTATCAAGAAAGGCCGTGGTCTTCGCCACCCGTCTCTTGTTATCCAGATGACCACGTCGGTATCGGGTTCACCGCGAAGACGCTGAACCGCTTGTTCAAGAGTCATGTTTATAGTGGATTCATTTTCAATGCGAAGAATTCGATCTCCCGCCTTCAGGCGGACGACCGTGTCCGGCTTTCTCACTTTCAAGCCTGGATGGTCGGAACTGACTGGTGATGGAGACCATCCATCCGATCCTTTTTTCAAAACGGCTTCCTGACCAGTGGGTTCAATGCGATAAAAGCCTCTTCCATATTTCATCCTGGTATTCCACGCTGGGGTGTGCTTCATCGGACGCCTGATGGTCAACGAGCCGTCACAAATAGAAATTTCTATTCCCAGGCCGCCGAAACTGCCGGCTGTGTCGATTTCAAGTTGCCTGAAAAACGCAGGTCTCATTAGATTGCTGTGAGGATCCAGTGTTTCCAGGATTCCATCCACCGCCGCGTATTCTACGTTGCGACGCTCTGTTTCCGGTCGCAAATTGGCTTCGATGAAAGCAAAAATCTTTTCCAGTTTTGCAGTCAGTGCCCAGGGGCTTGCAACTTGGGAGATGTTGAAATCTTTTTTGCTTCTGTCCACCTGGATTTCCACAATGGAAGAATCCTTTTCTCTTACGATTACTTCAGGAATGCTTCTTTGAATGCCGTTCAGCGCCCGAAGGAGCATTTTCTTCGGGTTGACTCTCTTCGGGTTTACATAGCGCGTTCGTACCTTGCCCATCACGGCATATACCAAAGGCATTTTTTTCAAATCATATTTGTTTGCCGCGGCGCGGGTTCCTCCGCTGGTGCAGGCGAACAGAACAAGAAACATTAGTGTGAACGCTGGTTTAAGTCGCATTTTTCTTCGTATCCTCCATTTTCCTGCACGGAAGGGAGAAGTGATTTCAGGAAAGGCGTGAGCAGGTGGAACAGGATTCGTCTTGACTTGCCGGGCCAGGTTTCCAAACATTGCCAAAAACCGGTTCCAACACCGGCTTTCACCTTCTCATCGTCCAGTTCACAAAAATTAGCATACTCTCTATTGGTTGACAATGTGCCCATGGATAAGCCGGAGAGCAGGAGATTCGGTATATAAGCGCTTGAAAAGAAGTCGCGAATATACAGGGTTATTTCAAAACTTCAGCGGAGCGGGTGTAGTTCCTGTTGAACGACAGCTTGTCAAAAACGTCTTTGTCGATCGCCGGGTGACCGTCGACCATGAGAGACGCCATGTTCAACCCGACTCCGGGGCCGAGCATGAATCCCTGACCGCACATTCCGACAGCGAGATAAAGGTTTTCAATTTCTTCTACCCCGCTCATGATAGGCACACCGTCGGGTGTCATCGGATAAAGTCCTCTCCAGACCCGACGGACCAGGAGATTTCGCAGGCGGGGCATGAGTTGAAAAAGTCGCCGACTGACAACCGGCAGAAACTCCGATGTTTCACGCCGATCGTTGCCTATTATCGGCTCTATTGGCGTGTAGCAAAAAATGATTTGACCCAGGTTGTTTTGGCCGAAATAGAAGTTGGCGGTTCGACCCTCGGGGCCGGGCCGCATGTCAACCACGAGCGGATCCAGGAACCGAGCTACGGGCGCTGAAATGCCGGCTTCGTGACTGTCCGGGGTGACGGGGATGTGGATTCCACAAAGAGCGCCTGTTTGTTCTGCATTCGACCCGCTTGCATTCAGGACAAGGGGGGCGATGTATGTATCTTTTGTAGTTGTAATGGTTTGGATTTTGCCATTTTGCACTTCTATCTCAACCACGGGTTCCCTGAAGCGGAATTCCGCATGCTTTTCCACGGCGGCCCGGCGGAACCCTTCCATGGCCAGCATGGGGCTCGCCTGTCCGTCTCCTGGGGAATATGTTCCACCGCGCAAATCGGTTTTTTCAATACCGGGGACCAATTGAGCGATGTGTTTTTCATCCACCCAATCGATATCCAGGTCAAAACCTTTCTGGATTTTGAGGAGGTTCTTGAGTTTGTATTCCAGGGTTTCGGTATAAACAGGGAAGCAATAACCCCCGAATTTCCATTCAATGTCGAAACCATGTTTTTCCTTCCAGGTAGAAAAAATCTGGAGGCTTTGCTTGCATATCTCGATTTTTGCAGGGTCGGAATGCGTGGCCCGGACCCCTCCTATGGCTGCCTTATTTTCACCTTGCCCGCATGAGGCGCGCTTTTCTAGGACAATTACGTGGAGTCCTTTTTCGGCAAGAAAATAAGCAGCCGGACAGCCGACGCTGCCTGCGCCTATGACGATGGCATCACAGGTTTTCACGGTTTATTCTCCTCGGGTTTTTGGAGTGGAGCGGCGAATGTTTCGAGTCGGACCTCTGTGGTAAGGGGGCGCGCCGTGGAGGGAGTGACTTCTTCGAGCGATATCCCTTCTTCTCTCATGATGCGATATATGAGATCAGTGCAGGTTTTTCCGGCGCATCCACCCATCGAAGCTCGGGTGACGGCTTTTAAAACGTTCATGTCTCTTGTTCCGGCGCGAATAGCGGAAACGATTTCAGATCGATGGACCCTTTCGCAGCGGCACACGATCGGATCGTCTTCTGTTTTGCTGTCCGGGATATCCTCGGCGGCATCGCCTGTTTCAGGAGACCGTATCTGAAACCCTGCAACGGTCATCTTTTGATCATCTGGAATTTCCAGCAAGATCAATCGGCGCCTGTCCTGATCCGGTCTCTTGCGAATCGCCTTGATTACACCTTTACCGATCACGTTTCCTTCCATGTCCACCGTGTTGACTTCGTCACCGGGTTTCATGGTTTGTTCACCGAACTCCCATGGCAGCATCAAGATGGAAGTGGAAGGGGTTAACCCTTTCATAACCAGGCGTATCGCCAAGCCGGGGCAGATGAGCACACAGCGCGCACATCCCAGGCAGTTGCCGGAATAGATGGGCGGAGAAGTTATGGATGAATCCGGAATTGTTATGGATCCGAGAGGACACACTTCCGTACAGGGGTTGCATGGGATATCCTGGTTGCAAGCGATCACCGGGAATATATCTTGATCGGGAATTTCAGGGTTCAATTCATGAATTCTGCCCGGCCGACTTTTCAAGATGTTTCCTGTTTGTTCCCAGGCGGCAGGAATGGAGACACTTCGACCAAGCCGGGCTGAAATTTTCCGACCGGTTATTTTGCCGGAAAAGATGGCCGCAGACGCTTCAGCGATTTCGTCGGCGTCTCCAGCTGAAAAAACTTCTATTCCCGCCGCTTCGGCTTTTGCGGCCAGTTCGTTTACCGGAGAGAGCCCCACGGCAATGAGCAATGTATCAACATCAAAAGATCGTTCGGTGCCTTTTACCGGTTGAAAAGACTTGTCGATGCGGGAAATCGTCACGCGTTGGAGGGTTTCACTGCCGTCTGCGCGAATAACCGTGTGAGATGTCCAAACCGGCACCCCCAAACGTTTCAGTTTGTCGAGGTGGACCTTGTAACCTCCAACTTCGGGAAGCGCTTCCACCAAACCGACCACATCGATTCCAGCTTGCAGAGCGTGGTAGCCGGCGATTAGCCCGACGTTGCCTCCTCCGATTATGAAAAGACGTTCGGCAGCTCGGATTCCATCACGGTTTACAAGGGTT
The DNA here is from genome assembly GCA_007131745.1 of Myxococcales bacterium. Next base: position 57,483 of record SLPX01000028.1, on the reverse strand, counting down.
TGAAAAGCCCCGGCCCCGTATATGCCGGGCAAATCACAACCCGGAAAACTGAGGCTTTTTTCACGTGCGCCCGCTGCAATGAGCAGAATCCGTGGTTTTATCAAGAAGTAGTCTTCGTCTTTGACGACACCCACGACCCCATCGCTGAACACACCTACGGCGGTGGATCTGAGCCATATGCTTACATTGTCCAAATCCGGGAGATCCCTGGAAAGTTTGTCTGTAAGATCTATGCCGCGGGTTCCTGCATGGCAGGCGCGGACAGAACCGAAAAATGAATGGGTCTGAAGTGAAAGCTTTCCTCCCAGTTCATTCTTGTCGTCTATCAAAAGACAGTCGAAGCCGGATTTTCCCAGTTCGACGGCTGCGCAAATGCCCGCCGGTCCGCCTCCCACGATCAATACGTCGATTTCGTTTGTACGTGGTTCATTGAAAGTTGTTGCGTTTTCGTCATCAGCGGGAAGAGGAGGGAGATCGCCCGCTTCTTCCACCTGCATTCCGGGAGCAACTTCAACCATGCAGGATTTCACCGCGCGACCGTCTGCTATAACAAGACATTGGGAGCACTGACCGTTGGCGCAAAAGATGGATTGCGGCGCTCCGTCCCGGTGATGCCGGCCGAAAACTCGGATTCCTGCGCCGTAAAGAGCCGTGGCGATGGTTTCTCCCTGTAGTGCCGGTAGAGATCTTCCATTGAAAAAAAATTCGATAGGCTCTTTTTCTGGATCCCCTAGTATGGGATGTTTACTGATTCTGCGGGACATGCTACGGCTCCAAAGCTTTTTTTGTGGATCTATCGAGCAACTGGTTTTCTTCCCGGACTATTTGTGCTTTATGGGTTGCAAGAAATTCAGCGGCGGTCATTACCGGGATGGAGTTTTTGCGCCATGCGCCTTCCCGGTTTATGCATCTCAAGTGTGTAGCTGAGTTTATGCCGGCCGTTATAAGAATTTGAGCGCCGCTTTTTTCAGCCGACTCCAGGAGGCGGTTTTGTAAACAAGCGGCCCAGCCGCCGCAAAAAGCGAATCCCTTTACTCCTGTTGAATGTGGAATCGGATCGGAGTTTGTAAGTTCTATTATTTCGGTTTCCGGAACATGTTCGACGGCTCGGGCAAGTTGTCTCATGCAATGATCCTGATCTCCTCGCCGACTTTCCACATGCAATGCGACCTTTTTTTGGGAAGGCGTGAAATCCAGGGTTCCGGCCCTGCGAGCCAGAAACTCGGTCATGGTGATTACTTGCGGTTCCACGCTGTATCCCGCGGCCGGGAATTCATGTCGCAGGGTATCTGCAGTTTCTTCATCGAATACGATCACCAGCTTTACGCCTGTTTCTTCAATTTGGCTTCGCAGCCTTTGGGCATGCGCCTTGAAAGTAAGACGGTCTCCCGTCCACAAGAGATCATGACCGCAATCCGTTTCATCGTCCAGCATCCCGAATTCCATTCCAAGGGCGTCGAGCAACTTGAATCCGGCTTCGGCCGATAAAAGAGCTTTCTCTCCCAAATCCTGGTGCACTATGTCGCGGATAAAAGGCAGAACGCCGAGATAGACAAGCGCCCCGTCGGGCGAAACGGGTTTTCGCCGTTTTTCGGTTAATGGAAGGAGCCTTCTTTGGACGAGCCTATGATCAGCCGTGAGGCGCGTAAGGATTTCCATTGCTCCACCGTAGGGAGCGGAAGGACGATGCCCTTTTTTGCGGGTTTCGATTCTTGCTTCGAAAGCAAAGGAGGCGAAATCCGGGGCGTTTTCAGGACACCTTGCCAAACAAGCCCGGCAACCCGTACATGTCCACAGTGTAAAGAGAGCTTTTTCATCCAGAGGGCCCTCGGCCAGGCAGGCCGCGGCGAGTTCGGATGGATTGAACCTTGGGTCCGCCCAATGTATGGGGCAAACATCAAAACACTTGTTGCAGCTCACGCAGGTGGAAACGTTGAATCTTTGGGCTACGCTTCTGAGGCTCATATATCACCTCGCTCCGCGCCTTTTTTCGAAGGAGTCATATTCTCTTCCGGATTCCCGAAAATCTCCGGTTTTTCTCCGTGCTCAACCGGGGACAGGGACAAGGGTTGTTTTTCCATGGCAGCCAGGGTTGCAAGCATGGCTGCAACACTGTTTGAAAACGATCGTTTGGTGTCGAGTGATTCTGTCGTGTCTGAAAAACCTGCTGTGCAGGCGACCCGGTCAGGATCCAGCCCGGCCATTTCGATAACCCTTTTCGCCCGTGATACAAGGTCTTCGGCTTGGCAGCGATGTTCGCTGCCGCCGGGAAACCTGCATGCGCCCGCTCCACAGCCGACAAGAAGCACCCCTGAAACCCCTTTTCTGAAACTGGATAGTACTGCCGCCATGTCAACTCGCCCCGTACACGGAAGATAGGCCCAAGCGGTTTTGGATAAATCACCGGCGTTTAAAAGAGGATCCGAAAAAGCCGGTTTTACGAGGTTGCCTTCGTTGCAATGAAAAACGACCAGTTTGTTTTTCAGGGAAACACCGGTCGGGTTTGAAGCGGTTTCATTGCAGGGGGTTTCTATATCGCTCTTGTCTTTCATTTCAGCCTCGCCCGCTTTCTTTCTTCAAGAAAGGTTTTTACGGGATCCAGGTCGGGTCTTTTTTTCAGCATCATGGGGTGTTCTCCCATTTGATGCGCAATCCGATGTTCCACTTCACAGCTCTCGCATTCATAGCTTTTAGCGCACACGGCCCCGGGGGTAAGTCCCATCAGAGCATAACGACAGAGCCTATCGGGGCCGTGGAAACAGCGGAAGCTTTCCATGGCTTTCATTGCAGTTGTCACCGCTCCGGTCGGACAAACGTTCGCGCACAATCCGCATCCAATGCAGGAGTCAGGCAATTCACCGAACGATGTTCCAATACGTTTTTTGGCCCCGCGTCCGGTTATGGTCAGAACTCCCGCTCCTACAACTTCATTGCAGACGCGAACGCAAAGGCCGCACAGAATGCAGGGTTCAGTGAAACACGGAAACTCCAGACGGTTTTGGTTTGCGCCGTATTTTTTGCACAGCTCTTCAAGAACAGGAGTTTTTGGCGCTCTAGCAATCATAAGTTCAAGAACCATCTTTCGATGGCGGGTGATTTCTTCGCTTTCGGTTCGGACCCGGATGGATTCCATGACCGGGAAGTTGCATGAAGTGGTGAGCTTTTTGCGACCTTTCTTGTCGATGATTTCAACAAGACAAATGCGGCAACCACCGTAAGGCGCCACCGAATCGTGATGACACAACGAAGGAATGTCAAAACCTTCCTTTCGGAGCAATGGAAGAAGGGGTTGGCCGTAAAAACCCTTGATAAATCTGTCGTCGACCGGAATCTCTATCAACTTGTGATTCATGGGCTACTTCTTTGCCTCGATCAAATGAGCGGGAGATATGGGGTAGGTGATGGCACTTGTGGGGCAGACCGCCGCGCATTTTCCGCAACCCCGGCAAAAATCCGCTTCTATTACACTCACGTTTCTTTTTTGTCCTAGACGTACACGGGCCGCAGAATAGGGACACGCCTGTTCGCATGATCCGCACCCTCTGCAATGAGTAGAGTCGACCACGGCGAGAAGCAGCCGCCCGTTCAGTTCTTCAGGAGATAGAGCGGACTGTCGATTAACCCGAATGAGTTGATGTTCTTCGTTCGATACCACGAATCCGTCGGGACAATGTATCGAACACGATGAACATAGCAGGCATGGTCCGCATCGCAAACATTCCCAAGCAGCCGCCTGGGCCGGATGTTCCGCTCTTGCCGGATCCTTGGAGATTTCGCCTGAAAGCGGTCGTGGAGAAACCGATTCTCCCGTGCGGCCCCTGCTCTCTTCTTTTGAACTCAATCTGAATCCAATTGTGGATGATTTGACTCGTTCGGATCTTTTACCCACCTCCCATGGGTGTCCGATCATTGATCCGGCCGCTGCTCGTTTCATCCCCGTGTGGGGGTTATCCATCCCGTCTTCTTCCCCTGTGCCGATTTTGTCGATTTCGTCGAAATATTTAAGGATTTGCGAAGCAGCATGGCGGCCGGAAGCGACCGCCTCGACCACACCGCGGGGGCCGGTGATCGCTTCACCCGCTCCGAAAATGGATTTTTTTCCAACGGTAAGGTCAATAGGGTCGGCCTGAATAGTGCCGAGAGTGCCCAGCTTCATAAAATCGGGGAGGTCCTCTTCGGTCCAACCCGATTCCCTGTTAAGCGCATATACCAGCAATTCTCCGGAAAAGATTTCTTTTTCACCGAGGTTTATGTTCACCCGTCCGAGGGGGAAGAAGCTTTTCTCTGCATTCATTATTCTCCTGCAAGACAACCCTGAAAACCGACCGGATCGTGATGTCACCTCTTCAGGCATCATACCTTGCAGAAACCTTACACCCTCTTCTTTTGCCGCTTGGACCTCTTCGGGATCAGCCGCAATGTTTAAGGAGGTTTCTGGAAATACCATAAAAACGTTTGGTATTTTTTCTCGGGCAAGCATTCTGGCTACAGATACGGCCATGGAACTGCTTCCCACCACGAGAGCTGTGCGCGCTGTTGGAAGCGCTTCTCCGAATGCTTTTTTTCTGAGAAGCGTAACAGCGTCGAATATTCCGGAAACACATTCTTCACCGGGAAGACCGCCTTTGAGGCAGCGTTGAGCGCCTGTAGCAAGCACAACTGCGTTGTTTTCGCGATGAAGATTTTGGAGCTCGCCGGCGCCTATGTGTTTTCCAAGTTCCAGCTTAACCCCGGTTTCGAGAATCGCCAGGATGTCGTTTTCTACGACTTCGCGAGGGAGACGGAAAGACGGGAGTTCAAAGGCAACCAGTCCTCCGGCCCGGTCTCTTTTGTCGTATACGGTTACTTTGCACCCTGCGAGCGCCAGGTCTCGGGCAGCCGAGAGTCCGGCGGGTCCTGCGCCGACCACTGCAACCCGCCGGTCTTTGTATTTATTCAATGATCCGGCCTGGGAGCTTGGCCTTGCATGCTTTCGTTCGATGCCCGAATCGGCTGCAAACTTGCAAGCGAATTTTTGAAGCGCTCTTATAGAAACGGGGCGGCCGGTTTCCTCGTTCCTGGAACACTCTTTTTCGCAAGGGCGGCTGCAAATCCACCCGCAAACTCCTGCCATGGGATTATCTTTTCGGATGATCTCTTCCGCTTCGATGAAAAGCCCGTCCGCAATTAGGGTGATGTAGCGCTTTATGTCGATCTTTGCCGGACACGCTCGGTTGCAGGGAGGAGATCCCAGGGGCTTTACTTCAACTGCCCGATTTTCCATGGGATCGGTTTTTTCGTCTTTTTCCGATGATCGGAACAAGCTTCGGCTCAACGCTGTAACATCCTGATTATCTTCTTTTTTTTCTGTTCTTATGGGCGGAAAGTCCACAAAACTATTCCTTTTTTCCAAGTCTTCAACAAATCTTGTCTTGGGGAAAAAAACCGCGACAAAACGGCCATTTTTACAGAATGAGTTTGTTCTTTCAATCGTTCATGTCAAGAAACCATCCGGGTTTTTTAAGCATTAAATTCATTTTCAAAAAATGCCATCCGGTTTTTTCCGCTGTATGTATACTGAGTGTCCTTGTAACATGTTTTTTTCGATTGAATAATCCACAATCACCCGATGCCGAAAGTGAATAAGAAACCCTGTGAGGATGGAGAGGCCGATCAATGAAAGGCAAAAATGATGGAAGCGACGGAAAGGCTGTATTTGACAGGCAGGACAAAGATGAAACCCTTCGGTTTGCATCACTGGCCGCGCATCAGCTAAAAAGCCCGATAAGCGCGGCGGGTTCTCTGTTGAGAACACTTTTGGGGGAATACGCCGGTGTTTTGAACCCGAAACAAAAAGATATTGTTCAAAGGGCGGACAGGCGGCTTGAGGAAGCCGCTGAATCGATAAGAAGAATGATGGCCATCGCGGGATCGAAATCAAAAGGCGAAAAAGAAACCACCGGCGCGGATGCAGCCGCACTCGTGAGAGATGCTTATTCCGGCCACATGAATACGGCTACACAGCGAAACATCATTTTCGAAGTTGATATCCAAACTGAACCCGCTTTTGTTCGCGTTGATGAATCCTCGATGACCGAAATGCTCAACTCAATCCTGAACAATGCATTCAAATACACTCCTGAAAACGGGAAAATTGTGATTTCGATTATTGAGCATAGTGAAAATGAACTCATTGTTTCAATAGCGGATTCAGGCTCGGGAGTGCCTGATGATCTGCGCTCCAGCATTTTTGAACCGTTTTTCCGAACGACCGCGGCTGAGAATTCTACCGTCGGCGGTATCGGATTGGGTCTGGCTCTGGTCAAAACCATCGTGGATAAGGCGGGTGGCAAAATCTGGGTTGAAACCTCACGGATGGGAGGCGCGGATTTCAGAATATTGTTGGAGCGATATCGGTCCCCTGATGTACATGAGGGCGAAAAACCCGATGATGAAAACCGGGTGAAAGTAGTCATCATCGGCGGTGTGGCTGCAGGGCCCAAGGTTGCCTCCAAGATAATGCGATTGGCGCCGCGAACATCGGTGACCATCATAGAAAAAAGTTCGATACTTTCATATGCAGGGTGCGGTTTTCCCTACTATGTTTCCGGAGTAGTCAAGGATCAAAAACAGCTCATGTCCACGCCGTTGGGAGTAGTGAGGGATCCGGTTTTTTTTCAGAATGTGAAAAACATAAGGGTCATGAATGAGACCGAGGCAACGGAAATCGATCGGGAAAACAAGCGAGTCCGAATAAGAAACCTTCGCTCCGGCCGGGAGCAATGGATTCCTTATGACACGCTTGTGCTTGCAACGGGTTCCGAGCCCAAAAAGCCCGATCTTCCGGGAGCGGATTTGAAAAACATATACACGCTTCATGGGGTGAGGGACGCAGAAGGAATCCGTGCCCATATCGGCGCAATGAAAGCCAGGGATGTATTGCTGATCGGCGGAGGTTTGATCAGCGTGGAAATGACCGAGGCATTGGCTAAAAGAGGGTGCAGGGTAACCATAGTCGAGATGCAGGATCAGATACTGGGAAGCCTTGACTGGGAAATGGCCAGGCTGTTGATGCTTCACTTGGAATCCAAGGGAGTGAGGGTCCTAACGAACGCTCGGGCTGAATCCTTTGTAGGAGAACAGTTTGTGGAAGGCGTGGTTGTGGACAAAGCGATACTTCCCGCGGACATGGTAATAATAGCGATGGGTGTCAGGCCCAAAGCGGAGTTGGCCGCGAAAGCGGGGCTGGAACTCGGCGTGACCGGCGCTATAAAGGTAAATGCTTACATGTGCACTTCGGATCCGGATATCTATGCGGCCGGGGATTGTGTGGAAAATATAGATATCATAACTGGGAAACCTTGTTATGTTCCGCTGGGGTCCACGGCTAACAAGGAAGGCCGCGTTGTAGCGGTGAATATCTGCGGAGGAGACGAAAAATTTCCGGGTGTCGTAGCATCTACTGTGTGCAAGGTTTTTGACTATTGCGTAGCTCGAACCGGCCTTACCGAGGGCTGGGCCCGGGCGGCCGGGTATGACGTGATAACTTCGCTGAGCAGTTCTCCGGACAGGGAACCATTCATGCCGGGCGCCAAAACCATTATGATAAAACTAATCGCGGACCGAGATACCGGAAAGCTTTTGGGTGTTCAAGCACTTGGACCGGGAGGGGGAGATAAGCGTGTGGATGTCGCTGCGACTGCAGTCTGTGCTGGTATGACCGTTGATCAGATAGCGAATCTGGACCTTTGTTACGCGCCCAAGTATTCGTTGGCCATGGATAATTTGATAACCGCGGCCAACATAGTTCGCAACAAAAGGGAAGGGTTATTTCGTGGAATTTCCCCAATGGAGGTTTATGAAAAAATAAGGAAAAAGGATGATTTTTTGCTTATAGACGTAAGCACTCCTCAAGAATACGAGGCCGGGCGTCTTCCGGGTTCCATATCTATTCCTTCGGGTTCTTTACGCGGCAGAATGCACGAATTGGAACGGGAAAAAGACATAGTTGTTTTTTGCAGCACTTCCTTGAGAGGTTATGAAGCCGCCCTGGTCTTGCAAGCTGCCGGGTTTGAAAACGTACGTGTCATGGACGGAGGTCTTTCAATGTGGCCGTACGAGAAAATCTGAAATTCCTCTCAAGGGTTTCTTTCAAAAACGAATCAGCAATAAATCCCAGGCACATTTTCCGGACAAGAACCGACGCGGGGTACTTGCAAAAACCCGAATTTTTTCTGATGTTGTACACGTTCGTAAAAGAACTACTTATTGAAACCACCGCCATCGGATCGTATAGGTCGATCCAAGTTTAAACGCCTTTTGTTTCGGCAAAGCCTGTTAATGATACCAAGGAGAGGAGAAAGCAAATGGAAATATGGGAGCAATTGAAAGGGTTTCTGCAATACCAGGCTCTCGATGTGGAGCTTTGGCGCATAGTAGCGGCTCTGGGCGCAATAATACTTGCATTTGCTTTGAAGAAGCTTCTTATCAGCGCTATGGTGAAATTCCTGCTTCACCTGGCGAGCAAGACAAAGACCGAGCTGGACGACATGCTGGTCGAGGCGATTCGTCCCCCCCTGGGCGGGGTTGCAGTATTGGCGGGTTTTTTTGTGGGGTCCCTGGTGATTCGTTTTCCTTCGGAACCGGTTAATGTGGCCGGGTTTGTAGATGGGATTCTGCGAACTTTCGCCATTGTGATAGTGGCGTGGGCGCTTTACCGGTGCATTCGGGTAATTACCTACATGTTGGACAAGATTACCTCCAAGACCGAATCCGACCTCGACAACCAGTTGGTTCCCTTTGTCGAGAAGTTTCTGAAAGTGGTCGTGATAGTGATCGGATTCATACTCATCGTGAGAGAGTGGGGTTATGACATCAACGGGTTGCTGGCCGGCCTCGGCCTCGGTGGCTTGGCCTTTGCGCTGGCTGCAAAAGATACCCTGTCAAACCTGTTCGGAAGCATCATGATAATCACCGACAGACCGTTTGCCGTGGGAGACTGGATACAAACTCCAGGTGTGGAAGGAACGGTGGAGGAGATCGGGTTTCGTTCTACCAAAGTCAGAACATTCGCTAATTCCCTTGTCACCGTTCCCAACTCTTTGATTGCAAACAGCACCATTGAAAACTGGTCTCGCATGTTCAAGCGAAGGATTTTCTTTAAGCTCGGAGTCACTTACACGAGTTCGGTAAACCAGGTCAGGGAGGCGGTTGAAAGGGTCAAGGATGCGGTGCGAAACAATGAGGACATCAAGCAGGATTTTTGGCTGGTGAACTTTTCGGATTTCAATGATTCTTCGTTGGATATCATGGTTTACTGTTTTACAAAGACCACAGCGTGGGCGGAATTCATGAAAGTACAAGAAGACCTGCTGTTGACAATCATGGAAAAGACAAGGGAAATCGGAGTGAGCGTGGCGTTTCCCTCTCGCAGCGTATACATGGAAAATCCGGATCCAACAGAGTTGAAACGATTGGACGAAAAAGCCCTCACTTTGCTGAGAGCGAGGCAGAACGGCGAAGAACCGCCGGGTACGGCTACTGCCATGGGCAGCGGATTGGGAGCTTGAGGTTCATGGAAGATTTCGGCTTTGTACAAACGGTATTTGAGGCTTCGTTTTTTAAAGAGAGGTGTTTTGTAAAATGAGTATTCAAAGGACTTTGGAGGAAGCATTGAGCCGGTGCCGGAAAACAGCGGCACAGGGCAAGGTGGCAACATACATTCCTGAGTTGGGCAAGGCGGATCCGAGTGCTCTCGCTGTTGCTGTTTGCGATTTGCAGGGGAACTTGTTTGAAGCAGGCGACTTGGAAACAAAGGTCACCTTGCAGTCTATTTCCAAGGTGGCTTCTTTGGTGTTGGCCTTGCAAATACTCGGCGAGGAAAAGGTTTTCGCTCATGTGGGAGTGGAACCCACCGCTGATCCTTTCAATTCAATCATGCGGCTTGAAATGGTTCAGCCTCACAGGCCGCAAAATCCCTTGATCAATGCGGGCGCCATCGTAGTTCTTTCTCTGCTTCCCTATACAAAGAGCAGTGAACGATTTGAGGCGGTGCGAGACTTGATGCGGGACCTGACGGGGAATTCAAGGATGGATGTCGATGAAGCGGTGTATATTTCTGAAAAGCAGACGAGCGATAGAAACCGTTCCTTGACATATTTTCTGAGAAGCGTCAGGGCCTTTGAAGGAGACATTGAAGACATTCTGGATACGTATTTTCGGCAGTGCGGGGTTTCCTGCGTGTGTCGCGATCTTGCAGTTATGGGTGCCACGCTGGCAAATAACGGCGTTAATCCCCTGACTGGGAAGAAAGTGGTTCCGGATCGAATTTGCGTTATCGTCCGGGCGTTGATGGGAACCTGCGGCCTTTACGACGGTTCGGGCGAGTTTGCTCTCAAGGTGGGCATTCCCGCGAAAAGCGGGGTAGGCGGAGGGATAATGGCCGCCGTGCCGGGAGTCATGGGAGTATCAGCCATAGGACCCGCCTTAGATTCGAAGGGCAACTCGGTGGCGGGAATGGCTGTTTTGGAAACCCTTTCCCGGGAACTGGATCTTCGAAGGCTTTGATTCGCTTAATGGGTGGGAAGAATTATTCAATCTTGTTCATTGTGGGCCAGGGTCCCCATCTTGGCTGGTGAGCTCTTCCCTTGTAAATCTGCGTCTGGGCCGTTCCATCCCTGTTCGACACCCAGATGCCTCCCCGGTCGGAGGCAAAGGAAAGGAGCTGGCAATTAGGTGCCCAGGAGGGTTCCTCGTTGTTTCCATGGTGGCTTCCGGTAATCCGCCTATATGTGTCTGTTCTGACATTGTAGGTGAAAATGCTGAAATGCCGGCCGCTTCGGCTTGTAAAAGCAATCAAGGGACTTCCTTTTTGGGGACACCAGGCAGGTGTTTGATTGTAATATCCCCGTCGTGTCAACCGTCTCTTTCCGGTGCCGTCAGCGTTCATGATCCAGAGCTGGGCACTTCCATAACGGTTTGAAACCCAGACGATATGTTTGCCGTCCGGAGACCATGTGGGAGACGTATCTATTCCTGGATGATTTGTCAGGCGTCTTATGATTCTCCACCCTTGTCTTCTGCGTGCGTAGGGACTAAGTAAATAAATTTCGGTGTTTCCGTCTCTTGCAAGTGTCAGTGCCACTCTTTTTCCATCAGGCGACCACACCGCTCCCGAGTTCAGGTTTTTGCGCATTGAAACCCTTCTCGGCTTTTGCCTGCCGGAAAACGGGACAATATAAAGATCCGGGTTGCGGCGCAGGTATGAGGTGAACAAAATGTTTTCGCCGTCGGGAGACCAGGACGGAAGAATGTTCAGGGATTTGTCTCTGCTTACCCGTCTTAAGCCGTGACCGTCGTGCTGCATCACGAAAACATCTTTTCTCTTGGATCCCAATGTCGCCACGAATGCCAGCCATGTGCCGAATGCACCCGGTTCGCCGGTATAATGTTCCATGACCTTGTTGCACCACGTGTGCACTGCTGTTCTGAGTAAGCGCTGGGATGTTTTTACGGTTTCGGTAAGCACGGGTTCATCGCCCCTGTTGACTTCCCAGAGCTTGAAATCAATCGTAACGTCTCCGCCTTCGCTGTTGACCTCGAACTTCATTACACCCTGCGCGCCGATGCGCGCCCACTGTGACGAGTTCAAATCCATACCTTCACTTCTGGTGGTTTTGGGATAAGTTCTACGCTCAAGCACTCTGAATGTGGTGGCAATCCGGAGATTGTTGATCACGATGTCATACACCATCTTTCCAAGTGCCTGGTCGGTTCCATAGGCATGGGGGACGGCTATCCGATATGGATCGCGGCCTTCCGCTTCAACCGTTATTTCAAAAAGATCCTGACCCTTTTCTTTTCCGGTCGCATGGGCCGTCCGGCTTTCCAGTGTTGTAGTGAAAACGAGTGCACTGCACAAAACGGCGGCGAAAAGAATTCTATTTACACCCGGTTTTATGGAGTTGCATCCGCGAGTTTGACCCGGACTTTTTTTCGTCGTCATGCTCTGTTCTCTTTCTTTTCCTGGTTGAAACCGATTGCGGTTAAAGGTTCATTTTTTTCAGTTACCTTTTAGCCTAACAAGAAACGACCGGGTTTGCGTGAAAACACCGGTATTCATATCAAACATCACACATCTCGGAGGAGCTTCGAGTTTGCCCAAACTCCGCACAAAATCTTCAGCGGCCTTGTCGAACATGGGATTTCCGGAACTGGAAGATGTCGCGACGGAAACAATGTTTCCCGTACCGTCAAAAGTGACTCTTACTCCCGTAACTAAGTTTTCAGCCAGATCCGCGGATATGAAAGATGGGCGCTTGAACCCGCCCACCATTGCTTGAATTTTGCTTCTGTAACCGCGCAGGTCGGACTTGAAAGTCAAGGCGCATGGATCGGTGATCCCTTTGTCTTTGTCGCCTCCCGCGCCTTTTGCCTCACCATCTTCGATGCTCTGATCTCCCGTGCCCAATTTGCCCTTTTTGGGCAAATCTCCGACCTTGTCCATCTCGTCTTCTGCCAGCTTTTCGATGGCAGCGAGGGTTTCGATTCTGGTTTCAGGATCCACCTTGGGAGTTGTTTGTGGAGGCGGTTCTTTTTGCCTTGGAACAGGTTCGGGGGAATCCGGGGGTTCTTCCGGAGGAGGAGGAGAAATCTCCGGACCCTTTTCCACCTTGGAGGGATCTTCCACGGTCCCCTTGTCCGACCCGGCTTTTATCGGGATCTCCACGAGGCGGGCTTCCACGTACTCGCGCTGCGGCGGTTCTTGAAAAGGATCTCCGCCCCGGGCGAAAATCACCAGGGCCAGAAAACCCAAGTGTGCAAATACTGTCACGGCCACGCCGACAAGACGTCCCGAACGGTCACTTGTACTTCCGGCAATGACTTCACCCATCATGGGTCTGAACTCCTTGATCCTGGATTCCTATTTAAGCCGCGAATGTATTTGACAACAGTAAAACTCATTTCATTGAACAATCTAATCCTTGAGAGGGTGTGTTATCAACCCCATTCTCCCTATTCCGGCCCGTTGAACAGCGGCCATCACCTTTATAACCAGATCATAGCGCAGATTTTTATCCGCGTGTATGTACACTTCGCGTTCTCTCATGGCTTTCGGATTGTTTTTTACTTCTTCCTCGAGATCATCCAGGGAAACTTTCTTTTCCGCGAAATAAATGGAGCCTTTTTCATCCACCGTTACAATGAGTTTGTCTTCGTCGGCGGGAAGGGGTTTTGCTTCCGCGTCCGGTAATTCCACATCCACGCCTTGTTTTGCCAGCGGCGCGGTTACCATGAAGATGACGAGAACAACAAGCATGACGTCCACCATGGGAGTGATGTTTATCTGCGCCAGAATTGTTCCTCTTGGTTTTCTTCCCCGAGCCATAATCTAGGACTCCGATTTGTCGCGAAGACACTTCAACAAGTCTAAACGGGTATTTGTCTTCCTATTTGAGTACATGCCGCTTTACTATATTGAGCAACTCCGAGGAAAACGTTTCCATTTCCGAGTTCAGCTCTTTTATTCTTTGAACAAAATAGTTATAGGCGATGACCGCGGGAATGGCAGCCAACATACCCACCGCGGTGGTGCTTAGCGCCTCGGCCATTCCGGGAGCCACAACCGTGATACTTGCGCTGCCCTTGGCTCCAATAGCGGAAAAAGAATTCATGATTCCCCAGACAGTGCCGAACAACCCCACGAAAGGAGCGGCCGACCCGGTGGTGGCCAGAAAGGAAACCAGTGATTCCAAGCGGGTCGTTTCCTCGGTTATGGCTCGATCCAGAGCTCTTTCCACGCTTTCGAGATCGCCGAGCCTGTCTTTCATTCGTTCCTGTCCTTCTTCATCCCCGCTGCGGTTCGAACTCTGAAGTTTGCTCAACTCAATGTATCCGTATCGAAAAACCTGTCCCGTGGGACTGAACGGTAGATCTTCCGTGGATTTGAACACAGCGTCAAGGCGCTTGGATTTCCAGAAAAGATCCAGGAAAAGGTCGGATTGCTTTTGTGATCGCCTTAGGTAAAAATACTTGTAACCAATCACATACCAGCACACCAAGCTAAATACCACCAGCAAGACAAGCACCCAAAACACCAGCCCCGGGAAAGATCGCGCCACCAGGGACCACATGTCCAGACTGTCTCCGCCGCCGGGGTTGTATAACAATCCTTGTACATTAGCCGTGAGTTCAGCCGAAATCAAAATATCACCTCTTCTAGGGTAAGGCTTGGGCAACTTTTTGTCGTGTCGCCGGAGCCCATGGAAGCTTAACCTTTTAGATAATCTTTGATGTGTCCAAAAGTCAAACTTCCTGCTGTTCATCCTATTCCTTGTTTTGAAGCCACCTCTGATGCCGGTTTGTGAAAATAGTGGATCGTTTTCAGGAACCATTTTTTGTTCTATGAGAAAATCGCACCATACAATCGCTGCTATGGCATGTTTTTTGTAGTGTTTTTCATGCCATGAAGACGAAATAACTTGAAACAGGAAAAACAATCCATCGGCATGACATTTTTGTCTGTTTTTGAGATGTCGAAACAAAAGAGATAGAATCTTAGCTGTAAATAGCAATGAAAGGAGACACAAGATGCGAAAACCAAAATCACCAAGTTTTTTGGATTGGAATGCCGGATTTTCGGGTTTGCAGTGGATCACAGGCGTTATAGGTACTTTGTTTTTGATATTGTTGATTTCCGGCTGTCCGTCCGATGGGGATAATGGAAAAAAAATAGACATCCGCGGACTGGACCCCGATGAAGCCGCGGATCATGTAGCGGACCGGATGTGTAGGTACATCGACAAATGCGGCATGATCACATATATGTGCTCGGCTTCAACCGATGAGGATGCGGTTTGTGTAGGCACCATCGAACAGATTCCCTACAATGCCTGTTATCAGGCATTACGAGAGGATTTTCGAGAGGAACTGTTTTGCGAAAAACTCAGCCCTGAGGAACAAAACCTTGTTAACAAATGTTTTAATCAAATGTTGAGCGACCCCTGTTTGACACAAGAGCAGGTGGACGCGAACGCGGATGCCATGGCAGCGGGAGAAGAGCCGCCTTATGGCAGCTTCATGTCTCCGGAGTGTATGATGCTTCAATCGGTATTCGAGGAGTGCGGCGACCAAAATATTAATGAAGACCCTCCAGATTGGGATTGGCTCTAGTTTTTCAGCGTGAACGACCATCCTAATCGAAACCATGCAGGGGCGGAAAAGACATTATTATAGAAGGGTTGCGGTAGTTTTCGGAAAATAATAAGCTTGAGCCATGTTGTTTGTTGGAAGAAAGGTTCGGATTAATGTTATCAGCGAGGTTTTTTTGTTTACGAATGTTGGTGTTCTGTATTTTTTTGCTCGGAGTTTTCGCCTGTGAAACAAAAACAACGGATTCATGGGACGCGTGGTGGGAAGATAGTCCTGATGCTTCTATCGACGCCGCCTTGGACGCCGCGGCCGATGCGGACATTCCGGACGGTTGGGTTCAGGATGCAACGGGGGAAGAGGGAGGGTGTATAGAACTTCCCGACGCCGCGGTCGATGCATCGGTGTATCAGGACGGGAGTGTGGATGCAGCCGTGGATGCCGACCTCGAGGACGCTGATCTACCGGACGGAGACCTGCATGATGGCGACCTGCATGACGCGGATCATGTAGACGGGCATATCCATGCAGACGGTTGGATTCCGGATGGAGGAGCGCTCTCTTGTCCTTCCGACATGGTGATGGTGGAAAACCTTTTTTGCATCGATATTTATGAGGCATCGCGACCTGACGCAACCGCGGTTTCTTTTGGAACGGATGACTCAATGGCCACGAGTCGTCCAAATGTCAGGCCGTGGACGACACCATGGGTTCCGATGAATCTTGATATAGCGCGGGCGGCTTGTGAAAATGCGGGCAAGAGACTGTGTACTCACTCGGAATGGGAAACTGCTTGCAAGGGTCCCGGGATGAACGTCTATTCTTACGGCGATACTTATGATCCGGTGATATGCAACGGTATAGATGCCTTTTGTTATTGTGACGGGGATGAGTGTTCTTCTATTGAACCTTGTCCTTATCCTCATTGCTACAGGTTGCCCCCCGCCGGTGAGACGGAGCCTGAAAATGGCTGCGGAGCGGCTTTTCAATATATGCCGACAGGGAGTTTTCCGGATTGCACGAATGCCTACGGGGTGTACGATATAACCGGCAATGTGTGGGAACTGGTGGATAACGGGGATGATCAGGAGTTTTATAGGGGGGGCGCGTTCAATTGCCTGAACTCCGAGTTCTTGCACAGGTGTGTTTTCATAGCACAAGGAACTCAAGTCAACGTTAAGGGGTTTCGCTGTTGCAAAGACATCAACTGAACAGCACGTATTCAGCCGCGCTTGAAAGACAAATAGAAACATTTGTTCTAAAGGCAGCGAGGGCAGGACTGAGCCGACCGGGGGCAGAGAACAAGGAAGTGGCAGGTAATGCCGAAGCGCTGGAAGCGTTGGCTTCTCTTGGTGGCCTCAAAGAGGATCGCAAGGTTCATGAGCAAATAAGAACTCTGGGTCTGGAACCCTTGTTTTATTCGAACTGGATGGAATCGGGCGGCAGGGGAGTAGCGGAACTCATGGCGATGTGCAGGGAGTCATGGCGGCAAGCGGTTACGGCCGACATGGTGCGGGAGGCTTTATTGAAGAAGATCGGAAAAATTATGGACAAAGAGGGAATGTATTACATTCCTTTGAAGGGATGCGACATGCGCGTCAGGGTTTACGGTCGGCCCGAGGCGCGGTCCATGTGCGACCTGGATCTTCTGGTCAAGGAAGAAGAGCACTCGGTTGCAGAAAAGATCCTGGTGAAGGAACTTCAAGCGAAAAAAATTCCTTGGAAAACCCACTCCGGCAGATGGGAAAACGCTTATTACAATTCGCATCTTTTAATCCCTGTAAGGGGGCACATGATCTCTCTCGAACTGCACAGGGCTTTCGGGCACCGATGGCACGTGACTCCGGACTACGAGGGGTTATGGCGGCGAGCCGAATTTTTAGGGGAACCGGGAGTGAAAATGCTTTCTTCTGAAGACGTTTTGTTGTTAGCGGTCTACCATCTTAGTCGCAGCCTGCCGGCCATGAATGTCAAGTGGCTGGTGGATCTGCAGGGCATTGTAGTGCGTCTGAGGCCGAACTGGAATATAGTGACCCAAAGATCAGGTCTTTGGGGGTGCCGGACTGCGCTATGGTTTTTTCTCGAAAGGGCGCAGAAGACTCTTTGCGAGGAGTTTGTACCCAAGTGGGTGATTGAAGAGGTTAAGCCCGGTGAACCCAGGCGCATATACCTGGATTCTATTCTGCCGGAAAGACTCAAGGTTCCTCCTATGGAACGTGTTCCGACCCGATTGTTTCAGTTGCTGACCCTGTTTCCCTTCATGGATGACTGGAACCGCCGCTCCCGGTTCCTGGTACACTATTCCGGGATAAGGTTCATGGATCTGCTGGGTTTTTGAAGGGTGTAAAATCTGTAAAATGGAGTTCAGGGTTTGTTTTCTACGGTGTTTTTTCGGAAGATTTTTGGATTTCTTCTCTTGGAATGGGGGATTTGCCGTCTTTGGACATGGCGCAACGAAAACCTATGTCGTGGCTTCGAGTGTCTGGAAGCAGCCTGAATCGATACGTAACCCATAACGGATTGGGGATGCCTGTGTATGAGCCGCCCCTAAGACACTTGTATTGATATTTTGGATTCCCCGTTACCGGATCGACTGTTTGTCTCGGACCGAAAGGATTCTTGTTTGTATCCGAGGTCTTGTAGAAATCTGCATCATACCAGTCATAGACCCATTCCCAGACATTGCCGGTCATGTCCATGACACCGTATGGGCTGGCGCCCATCGGATGGTTTCCAGGCATTCGGAGACCCTTGGAACATGCTGCAATATTCGCTTTTTCACACGTCGGTGGGGTATTACCCCATGGATAGCGGAGCGCTCGAGTTCCGCGGGCCGCTTTTTCCCACTCTGCTTCGGTGGGAAGACGCTTCCCAAGAGACTCACAGTAAGTCAAGGCATCCTGCCAGCTTACTCCTACCACCGGAAATCCCGGGTTGATTTCCACGGTTACCTTTTTCCCTTCAAGGCCGGCCTTCTTGTCTTTTTGCTCTTTTGTTTTGGCAACGTCTTCTTTCGCAGTGTTCAAGATACCGTATCTGGGTTCTCGACATCTTCCGGCCTTTACGCAGCGGTCATAATCACCAAAGGTCACTTCGTATTTGTCTATCATGAATTCATCGACCCACACTTTGCGCGGGGGTTCTTCGTCACGGTCTCCCTGGTAGGTGCCCATGGTGAAAGATCCTCCGGGAATGCAGATCATTTCCGGCCTGTTGGATGAACATGTCGGAAGAGCGTGGCCGGATTTTTTGGAAGGAGTTTCGGGTTGCCCCTTTGCGCTCTTTCCTTCGGTAGGGACGGTTGCGGCCGCAAGAACCGCTCCTATTGCAAGGATACAAAAAAGCCACGATGTTTTTCCGTTCATTAAAACAAACTCCTTCCAGGGTCGGTCCTTAAGTCCTGTTTTCCATTTGCGTCAGTTCGGCATTGATTGTTTCCAGAAGTTCCCTGATTTTTGCCTGGGTTATGAACGCAAGATTTCCCTTGGCCTGATCCACTTCTTCCCTTAGTTTTTGGGCTCGTTGCTTTGTTTCGCTCATCGAGTTGTGAAGAAGCAGGATTTCGGCTTCCTTATCTCCGAGTTGAAGGTTCAGTTCTTGGAGTTTCTTTTCCCGCTCACTGACAGCTTTTTGCCTTTCTTGAAGGGCTTTTTCCAGAAGCTGCATTTTGTGTTCAAGCTCGGATTCCCTGATTCTCCACTCTGGAGGAGGCCCGTGTTCCTTGAGGTCTTCAAGTTGTTCGATTCTTTCGGTCAGGTCTTGAACTTCCTGTTCCAGTTCATGAATCCTGGATTCGCTTTGCCGATTTGTCTGAATATATTCCTTGAGTTCGATTTGTTGTTCCCTTACTTGTGCGAGAAGAATTTCCTTTTCCCTGGAATCTTTTCCCTGAACAGCGTCTTCGGTCAGCAGATCAGCCTCTACCTGCCTGGCCAACCGACCCAGCGATTCCATCATGGATTCCAGTCGGCCGCCTTCCTGGGAGAGTTGTGCCTGCACCAGCTCCACGGTTTTCTTGTTATGCAGCAGGCGTGCCGTCGCTTCATTCAGTACATCGGCTTTAGGAACGTCATCTTTTGTTGCTGTTTCTGCCTCCGGGCCGGTTTCAGATTGCTTTTTCAGAGCTTCCTGCAACCGGTTCCCGGCTTCATTGAGTTCGTTTTGGAGTATTTTCAACTTGGCGTCGGTTTCCTGATTTCGGAGCTGCCAGCTTTGTGCCTGGGCCTTGATCCTTTCGAGTTGAGAGCGAAGCTCTTCCACCCGGGTTTCGGCCAGGTGTCCTCTTTGTTTCCATTCCTCCAATGCCTGGACCGCTGCGTCACGTTCTTTTTGAAGAGCTTTTTCTTTGACGGATTCTTCCCGTTCAACAGCGGCGATTTTTCGTTGTTTTTCAAGTTCCCGCAGCTCTTCACGAGCGGTTTCAAGAGCTTGTATGCGTGATGTTAGTTCAGCTTCTCTGGAACGCCACAGGCCGATTTCTTGTTGAGCGCCGGCCAATTCCATGACCAGAACGTGGGCTTCTTCGCGCAAGCGCTGATTTTCAGCCCTGAGATGCTTTTGTTCTTCCTGGAAATCCGATTTTTCATGTTCGCTCAACGAAACCGACGGTAAGGCGAAGGAGTCGACATCCTGCTCCTCCTTTTCGACTACTGTTGTATCCTCGCTAAACGAATCCAATTCTTGTTCATCAGCGCTGGTTTCCACAGCCGGGCCGGCCGGGGCTGCCTCTTCTTTTTCAAGATCAGCCTGAACACGCGCAAGTTCTTGGCGTAACTCTTCCAATCCTTCTTCGGCAATGGTTCTGGCTTTTTGTTCCGCGAAGCAGGTTTTTTCGGCTTCTGCAATAATTCTGTCCAGCTCCTTTTCGTTTTTCGCCAGTTCTTGCTCTAAATCCTGAAGCGTTTTTTCGGCGTTGCGCGCTCTTTCCTGGGCTTTTTTCCCCTTTTCATGAGCGCGAGCGAGCTCTGATTCCGTGTCTGCAAGTGCTTTTTTCAGGGTTTCAACATCATGAGTCAGTGTTTCCACTTTTTCTTCAAGTTGGGTTGTTTTTGCGGGGTCTGATTCTTTTAACAACTCTTCGGCCCGGTCCGCGCGTTTCGTTTCTTTGAGAAGCTGTTTTTTGACGAGTTTCAGCTGTTCCTTGCGTTCACTCAGTTCGTTTTCAGCCTTGCGGCGTTTTTCTTCGTTTTCGATGGATTCGAGACGGAGGGTTTCGTTCTTTTCCCGGGCGCTTTCCCAGCGTCCTGACATGACTTTCAGCCGGCGTTCCGCGTCCAAGAGTTTGCGTTCGGTTGCGGTAAGCTTTTCCGCAAGAGAAGCAGCCTGGAATTTCGCTGCCTTCAGTTCTTCTTCGAGTCGTTCAAATTCAGCTTTTTTCCAGCTTAACTCTTCGGCTGCCTTGGCCTTGAGAAGGCGCGATGTTTCAAGATCGTTTTCAAGGCGCTCCACTCTGATATCCTTCTCTTCCAGGATTTTTTCGAGCATTTCGAGTTTTGCGTCCCTCGGCTCGCTTGTTGATTCGAGTTGCTGAACAAGAGCCCCTGTTCGGGCCAATTCCTGTTCTACCAGCACAATCTGTCTATCCCGCTCCGCCAACTCGAACCGCAGGTCTTCGAGTTCCCGATCCTTGTCTCTCAGCTCTCTTCGTAAATCGCGTGCCGTTCGCTTTCTTTCGCCCGCCTCCTCGCGCATCTTCTCAATCACTCGTTCTTTGTCATTGATTTCATTCCTCAGGGATTCCAGGTCCCGCCCATTTCGTGCAAGGGTTTCGCGTTGATCCTTTATATGTTGGGCGGCTCCGCGGAGTTGTTCGCTTACAATCGCAAGTCTGCCTGCCAGAGCATGGGCTTCTTCGATTTGCTCCATTTTTTGTGCTTCCGCCTGTATGATAAAGGCCCTGGCCAGACCTGCTGCAAGTCGCTCCACTGCTGCAGCGGGTGTTTCTTCAGCTTCGAAGACATCGTCCCGGCCGGTTTTCGCAGCGTTGGTCTCGGTAGAAGCGGCAAAAGATCTTTCTTCGATCGCCCGCCCCGTTATTCTTTCCACTTCTTTCAGCGCGTTTTCCAAGGAGGCGCGCGCCCGTAGAATCTTGCCCTCAAGAAATGCTTTTTCCGACGATTTCTGATTAACCCGTCTTAGGGCTTCGGCAAGCCGACGTCCATTGGTTAATACAGACGTTTTTGTTTCGTTTAATTTCTTTTGAATGGTTTGTACCTGCAACCGTGCCTCTTCCAGTTCGGCTTCCTTTTCCTTGACCTTGATGGCGGTGCGGTTGGTCTCTTCCATGTGCAAAACGGCACCTTTAAGCAGCTCTTCGGCATGCCGTTCTTTTTCCGTAAGTCTTATCGCCAGCCCGTCTCTTTCCGCAGCGATCTCCTCTTCTTCTTTTTTGCTTATTTCCAGTTCCCGGCCGGCGGTTTTCAACTGAAGGGAGACGGCTTTCAATTTTGAATCCAGTTCGTCGATTCGCCAGTTCTTTTGCTCAAGCTCCGCTTCAAGCCGGGCGATGGTTTCAAGTCGTTCTTCCAGTTTCTTTGCTGTTTCCGCTGTTTCTTTTTCCTTTTGATTCAGCTTATTCAAAGTGCATGCGGCAGTAGCCTCGGTAACCGAAAGCTGCTCCCTCAGTTCTTCCACTTCGATAGATTTAGCGCGTTTCGGAATTTCCACTTGTTCCATGTTCGGTTCGTGGTAGCGAATTGCCGATTCCCGGTGAACTCGATCCAGTTCGGCCTGTACCCGAGAGTTTTCTGTAGAAGCGTCTTCCAGCTTCTGAAGAACTTCGTTTTTCTGGAATTGAGCTTGATCAAGAGCGTATCTGACGCCTTCCAGTTCTTCTTCCAGTGCTTCTTTTATCTGTGCCAGTTCGGCGATTTGTTTCAATGCTGCCGATGCTTTTTCTTTTTCGGCATACAGTTCGGTCCGCGTTTTTTGGATGGTCAAGTCGGCTTGCTCCACACGATTAAGCAATTCCGATGTTTCGTCCCTCAATCCACCGGTTATCGTGCCGCCTGTCCGTTGCAAAGCATCCTTTTCAGCGATTTCCTGTTCAAGCTCCCTGATACGTCTTTGAGCGGCCATGCAGGTGCTTTCTTTTTCCCTCAACGCTTGTTCATACTCAGCGACTGCAGCGCGGATTCTCTTTTCTTCTTCGCTCTGTTTTTCCTGCGGATGGTCGCCGTCTTCACAGACATGCAGGAACTCCTTTTCTTTTAAGAGTTTGCTATGTTCAGCCTCAAGTTGATCCTTGGCTTCCTTGAGGGTTTTCAATTCTTCTATTGCCTTGATGCGTTCCTGATCAACTGTCCGGTGTAGTTGCTTTACTCTGGACAGTTCTTCGCGCATGTCGGCCGAACGGTTTTCAAAGACTTTCCTTTCACGATCTAGTCGGTGAATTTCCCTGTCTTTTTCTTCCTGCCTTGCATCCATGGAATCAATTTTTTCCCTGGCTTCCCCGGCGCGGGTTTTCCATGCAACCACATCTTCTTCCAGCCTGTTGACTTGTTGTTCCCGGTCACTCAGCCTGGCTTCCAGATCCTCGTTTTTCAGTTTCAGCCGGTGTAGTTCCGCTGTTGTTTCGCGCCGTTCATCCTGTCGCCGGGCCGCTTCTTCATCCAACCTGCGCACCTCTTGGGACAGCTGTTTTATTCGTTCTTCGCTTTTTCCATGATCTGCGCGCAACCTTTCTGCCAGTTCTTCAGCGTGTTTCCGTTTTTCTTCCGACAGGGTGGATTTCTCCGAGAGTTTTTCCTTTTCTACACGCCATTGTTCTCTTTGTCGGCAAAGCTCTTCGAGTTCGTTTTCTCTTGATTGCAGCAATTCGCGAAGACGGTTCTGCTCGCTATCTTGTTGCTCACAAGCGATTTTCGCCACTTGTAGTTCACGAAGCAACGTCTCGCGATCCTCCCGGACCCCGGCAAGTTCTTTTTTCAGCTTTCCTTCTTGAGCTCTTCGGCGATCCACCTGACCTCTCAGGCGGATTGTTTCGGCATTCAGTTTTTTCAGCTCTTCTTCCGAGCGGACCAGGTTTTCACGGGCCTTCTCCAGTTCGGCCAGAATTCCACTTTCTTCATCTATCCGTCTTGCGGCTTGCTCGGACTCTTCCTCCATGCGACGGATTTCCAGATCGGCCTCTTCGATGCGGGCTCGCAACTGCGCTATTTCCGCGGCTGCAGCCTGCGATTTTTCCAGGTTTGCTCCGAGTTCCTCCCTGAACCGAGAGCATTCCAATTCGTGTTTGGCGGTCAACTCATCAATCTTTTTTTGCTTGCCGGCAATTTCTTCGGACAGTTGGAAGCGTTCCCGCTCGCGGCTCGCGGTCAACTCTTCTATCGTATTTTGAAGGCGATTGGATTTTTCAGCCAGCCGGGCGCATTCTGTTTTTGTTTTTTCAAGATCGATTCGAAGTTTTGCCGCTTCTTCTTCTTTGTTTTTTACATTATCCCGGAGTGTATCGATCTCCGCGGATTGGTCTTGCAGGTTGTTTCGTAAACTCTCGATCTCAGTCGCCACCTCGGCCGCCACTCCGGCTGCATTCACCCGCTCGACCATTTCGTTTTTCGCCTGGTGAAGGGCTCTTTCCTTTTCCGCAAGTTGTTTCCGCAGCCGATCTGATTCGTCCTCTTTAGCGTGCAGCCTGTCCTGGAGTTTTTGCAATGATTGCTGCAGTGAATGCAGTCTTTCCGTGTGGTCCAGACCCGGATCGGTATCTTCTTCAACCTCGTCTTTTCTTTTCGATGGTCCGATTCCCGGAACAGTGCTTTCG
This sequence comes from Myxococcales bacterium, assembly GCA_007131745.1. The sequence goes on along the minus strand of SLPX01000028.1, from coordinate 33,596 downwards.
GTCAAGGTCTTGAGGGTTTCTTGTGCAGTAACTGATTCGAGTTCCAGTTTTTTCAACGCCTCGTTTCGATCACGGATTATCCCTTCTTTTTCGTCCAACTCCTGGTTGGCCTTGAGCAGTTCGGATTCCAGCTTGTCTACAGCGCGGCGCAACGCTGTTTCCCGCATTTTTTCCGTGTCTTCTCTTTCGTTGATTTCCTCTTTTTCTGTCTCTTCCCCATGCGGCTCTCTTGACAGCCACATCGAGCGGATGTCTTGGGGTGACAGTCCCTCCTCAATTTCCCGCTCAACATCCAAAAGCCGACTTAATCGACGCTCCACTGATGCAAAAGGTATTTCTATTACTGAAGCAGGCCTGGGCGGTATTTCAAGAGCGCTGCAAAGAGCCAGGTAGTCGCCCGAATCCTCTGTTTCACCCTCGAGTAGAGAGTCGTCGAGCGAAACATCCATGTCTTCTTCCCGGGGAACGAATTCGAGAATAGAAAAACCTAAGAATACACTTTGGCTGATGGTGACCACTTCGGGGAAAACCGGCTCCAGCTTTGCCAAAAGGTCATAATAGGGAACAGCTTCAGCGGAATCATCGATTAAATCCCCGTTTAGAACGCTGACATAGAATAGCCCTTCGGGTGTCAGAACCCGCTGCATTTCGTCCAGAAACCCTTTTTGGTTTAACCATTTTCCCCCATCCGGAACGACAATAAGGTCCATGCTTTTGTCCGGAAGATCCAGTTTTGTTCCGTTGACATGAGCAAATTCAAGATTCTTCCGGCGATATCGGGTCTGTGCTCTCCGTATGGAAACTCCGTCGGTATCAGCTCCCAGGACGCGTTTGGCTCCCATTTCAGCCAGAACATCCGCTCCCAAACCGGCTTTGCAACCGAATTCCAGGATGCGTTTTCCCTCTACCAGATCTTCTATGAAGAGATATCGGGGCAGTCTTCGATACCAAGGATCCAAAATATCGCGATATAGCATAAAAACTCCACGTTACGCACCGAAAGCTCTCGGTGCCTCGTTGGGGTTGATTCTTCCACTGTGGTCGTATCGCCCTTTTTGATGACACCAATTGGGCGATCTCTCAGGTATTCAATTTTAATAGTGTTATCCTTTGTCCGTGTAAACCCCTATATAACATATCCCGCTTTCGAGAAAAAAACGGGCAAAGGATAGCTTAGCGCTTTTACAGGTTGACGATTATCCTTTTCCGGCCACTGCCTGAGCGAGCGTGCGCGCTACGAGACGAACCTGTTCTTCGGTCATTTGAGGAAAAAAGGGCAGCAGTATGGTTTGATCCGTTGCAGCTTCCGAATTGGGCAGCGGTGTTCGTATAAACTGTTTGTAAGGTGCCTGGCGATGAATGCAGGAGATCCCCGATGTTGCATCGATATTTCGTTTTTTCATGAACAAGAGAATCTGGTCCCGGGTTCTTTTGCTCGTGGGTTCTATCCTTACCACGTAGCTCTGGTAATTGTGGGTAACGCCGTCCGGTACATATGGAGATGTGATGTGCTCGATAGCAGCGGTTTCCTCTGAATAAATATCTGCCAGATGACGGCGGCTTTCCAGCATGACCGGAAGCCGGCGCAATTGAGCAAGTCCAATCGCAGCGGATATGTCGGTCATCCGGTAATTGAAGCCTATTACGGGGAAACCTGTTCTCAGCGGCGCATCAGGTTCGTTCCTTCCGGCTGCATCCTTTGTCATGCCTTGCTGCCGGAGGATTTCCAATTTCCGGGCCAGTTCGGAGGAATTGGTCGTAATCATTCCCCCTTCGCCGGTTGTGATGACTTTTCTGGGGTGGAAAGAAAAACAGCAGATGGTGGAGTTGGATCCTATCAGGCTATCTCCATATGCTGAGCCCAATGCGCAGGCAGCGTCTTCATAGACTGGGATCGAATGGGCTCGGGTTATTTCCAGGATTCTTTTCATGTCCGCGGGGAGACCTGATTGGTGAACAACGCATACGGCCCTTGTTTTGTCCCCGATCGCGCTTTGAAGAAGATCTGGGTCCATGTTGTAAGTGCGTGGGTCGATATCCACGTATACCGGTGTGGCCCCGACGTAAACAACCGAGTTTGCGGTGGCAACGAACGAGTGGCTGGGAATGATAACTTCATCTCCCGGACCTACACCCAGGGCGATAAGGGCCAAATGCAATGCGGCTGTACCTGAAGCCACGGCTACTCCATGTTTTGCCCCGAGATATTCAGCGGTTGCCTTCTCGAAACGTTTCGTTACAGGACCCTGGATCAACCAGCCTGAAAGCAGGACCTTTCGAACCGCTTCGGCTTCCAGTTCTCCAAGCCACGGGCGGCTCAGGGGTATTCGTTCCTTGCACTCAGGGGTTGCATGCCTGTCTGTTTGGCAATCTGATTTGTTTGATTCATCTGATCCCGAGAACATTTAAAGAACCTGTTTTTCGGTTTTGTGTTTGTCGCATAATTTCCGGTTCGCGCGCGGAATGTCCCGCGCCGACATTCAGGCTGCCATCAGTGGCTTGTCTTGACAAGTCTTGCTGAGGATCCTTAAAAATGACCATGGAAAGCGAGATTATGGAAGACGGCCTCGAATCAAAAATCCTCAGCGTGACCGAATTGAAGGAGAGAGTCGGCGGATTGCCTCAAAAACCCGGTGTCTACATAATGAGAGACGCTGGGGGAGAAGTGATATACGTGGGCAAAGCCGTCAACCTGAGATCCAGGGTTCGCTCGTATTTCACCCGTTCGGGGGATGAGCGTTATTTCGTCCGCCTACTGGACAGGATACTTTCCCGCATAGATTTCATCATAACCTCCAACGAGAGGGAGGCCCTTCTCTTGGAGGCGAATCTTATAAAGAAACACCGCCCACGTTACAATATCAGGCTCAGGGACGATAAGAACTACTTGTTGATACGAGTGGATGGTGAAAAGAAATTCCCCAGGTTGGATATAGTGCGGCGCTTTTCCGAGGACGGCGCAAAATACTTTGGTCCCTACCACAGCGCGCGTTCGGCCCGTGCCGCCGCCCGTTTTGCAAGCAACCATTTCCGGATCAGGATTTGTTCGGACAGGGCCATGAAGAACCGCAACCGGCCTTGTATTCAACATCACATGGGCCGTTGTTCCGCTCCCTGTGTTTTGGAAGTCGACCCGGTTGAGTATTCGAATCGGATAGCACACGCGATCATGTTTCTCTCCGGGCGCCATGGTGAGCTGGGGGCGGAATTGCAGGCATTGATGGAACAAGCTTCCGAATCCATGGAATATGAAAGAGCAGCGAAATATCGAGATGTAATTCGTTCTCTTGCTGGTGTTATGGAGCCGCAAAACGTGCTTTTTGTCCGTCCAGTGGAACAAGATATTTTCGGCCTGGCAAGGCGGGACAACAGGGTGGAAATATGCATCCTGGAAACACGCGCCGGGAGATTGACCGGCAGGAGAAGTTTTTTATTGAAGCGACAAGAATTTCCGGACGCGGAAGTGTTGTCATCTTTCCTGGGTCTTTACTATATGGAAGGCCGGTTGCCCCCGCGAGAGGTGCTGGTTTCGGTGGATCTTGACGACGAGGAAGCTCTTGCGTCCGAGTTGAGTGCACGAAAGAAGCTTAAGGTCACAGTCAAACGACCACGCCGCGGAACGAAAAGAAGATTGGTTGAAATGGCGGTGAACAACGCCCGGGAAAGTCTTGCAGCTCGAGCAGAGGGGCCCGACAGGTTGGAACTTGCGGAAGGGTTGGGCCTTAAGCTTCGTCTTTCCCGGATGCCGGTCAGGATGGAATGTTTTGACGTTTCCCACACAGGGGGTGGAGACGTTAGGGCGGCTATGGCCGTGTTTGTAAAAGGGGAACCTGCAAAGAACGAATACAGGATCTTCAAAATAAGAGGCAATGCATCACAAACCTCGGATGACTATGCATCGATGGAGCAGGTTATCCGAAGACGGGTCGAAAGAGCGCTCGATTCCAGTCCGGGTTGGGAGATGCCGGATTTGATGGTGGTGGATGGGGGGAAAGGGCAATTAACCGCGGCTGAAAAAGCGCTCAAATCGTTGGGCGTGAAAACCAGAGACGGAAACATGGAGCTTTTAGCCATCGCCAAGGGCGAAATTCCCAAATTGAAGGAAAAAAGGGATTTTCTTGCGACAAAGGCAGCGGAGGCGGGTGAGGAATACAAGGTGTTTCGGGAAGCCGACCATGTGTATTTGCCGAACAGAAAGGATCCCATTCCGGTCAAGGGTCCGGAGCTTTTGCTGCTTGCCCACTTGAGGGACGAGGCTCACCGTTTTGCGCTGGCTCATCATCGGAAGGCGAGAAGCATGAAAACCAAACAGAGCATTCTGGACGAGATCCCCGGGGTGGGAGATGCCAGGAAAAAAAAGCTCTTGAACCATTTTGGTTCAGTTGCTGCTGTCGCGAAGGCTGACATGGAATCTTTGTTGAAAGCCGGCATTCCGAAAAGAACAGCCACCCAAATTCTTAAGCATTTCGGCGGTGAAAGCTCCCGCAAACACTGTTTTGAAGGCGATTATTACGAGGAGGTCGAGCGTTGCGGGCCGTGTCTCAAAAAACTCGTCAGGCAGATGGCCCGGATGACGGCAAAAGACCAAGGACTCAAGAAAAAAGTGATTCAGGTGGGCGATGAAATGTTGGAAAAAAGTTTTGTTCCAAGAAAAACGCCCGCCGAGGTTGCAACTGAAATATCGAAAAGCATAAAAGAGATGACCGGCGTGAGGGATCCCTTCAAGGAACACAAGCGAAAAGAAATAGAAACTGCCCGTCGGGTTTTTTCGAACGTCAAGATCAAAGACGATGACTTGTTTCTGATGGAGTTGGCCGTGGCGGGAAACTCCGTGGATTATTTCAAAACACCCAAAGAAGCCGCGCGGGATCTTAGGAAACCGGTGGAGTTCGCGTTGGATGATCGGGCTGTTTTTTTGGAGAAAATGTACAGTCTTTCTGGAAGGGAAGAATCAGGCGATGAAAGCAGCGAACTTCTTTACCTGGCCGATAATGCTGCCGAGTTGCTGTTCGATATCCCTTGTCTTCAATCTTGGCACAAAAAGGGAATCAAGGTTGTGCTGGTTCTCAAAGGCGGACCGGTTCAAAATGACGCTACAAGAGAAGATCTGGAAAACCTGGCACCGGATGGTTTGCCTTTTGAGGTGATCGACAACGGAACCGACGCGGTGGGAACAAACTTGGAAAAGTGCTCAGATGATTTTCGCTGTAGGTTCATGAAAGCCGGGCTGATTCTTGCAAAGGGCATGGCTAATTTTGAAACGTTGCGCTCCGTGCAGACTCCGGATATTTTATTTCTCCTCCTGGCCAAGTGCGAGGTGAATGCTGGTTTTTTGGGAGTGAAAGAAGGTCAGGCCGCGGCGGTGTTCCGTTGCGGGAATGATCGTGGAAATGAAGGACCGGTTTTTTGACCTGTGCATTCGAGTAAGAGTAGAAAGATAAAAAACGAAAAAAGTGCTTCGCAGAATCGCCGGGAAAAGAATGTGTTGAAGATAACGGGCGGAAAATTCAAGGGCCGAAATATTCAAAGCTTGAAGGGGTTGGAGACAAGACCGACCGCGTCCAGGACAAGGCAATCCATATTCGATGTTTTGACAAACTCAAACAAGGGGTTTCCGCCCCTCAGTTCTGCAAGGGTTCTGGATTTGTATGCCGGGACAGGGATAATGGGTTTTGAAGCGCTCAGCCGTGGGGCCGGCGAAGTCGTTTTTGTGGATTCAAGCCGGAAGGCCGGCCAAGCTATCAAGCAGAATGTTGAAAAGTTGAAAACAGCTAAATATAGCAGGATTTTGACTTGTAAAGTCTCCGCTGCGCTCCAGAATTTGGAAAAAAAGGGTGAGAGTTTTGACTTGGTTTTCATGGATCCTCCCTATGCAGCTTGCGACGAGAGAAGGTTTGCTTTTGAGCGGCTGGCTAATGGGTGTATCTTAAGCCAAGGAGGTTGTCTTGTAATCGAGGGTCCGGCACTAAAGTCCGGAGAAAAGTTTCAAGAAAAGACGGTGAACGAAAGAATGAACGAAGTGTGTTCGCGAAAATGGGGGGACACGGAAGTGAGGTTTTTTTCATATGTGTAAACATTGTGCAATCTATCCAGGATCTTTTGACCCCATCACTCACGGTCATATCGACCTTATCAGAAGAGGACTCGCCTTGTTTGACGGGCGTCTGATAGTTGCCGTCGCGAAAAACCCGAGGAAAGCGACTTTGTTTACGACCGAGGAAAGAGAGGAGTTGATTAGAGGCGCGGTGAAAGAAGATTCCCGCTTGGTCGTTACTTCCTTTTCTGGTTTGCTGGTGGATCATGCCAGGTCGCTTGGAGCTAAAACGCTGCTCAGGGGAATGCGGGCCCTGGCCGACTTTGAGTACGAATTCCAGTTTGCGCACATGAACAGGAGGCTTGCCCCTGAAATAGACACGGTTTTTATGATCACTTCGGCCGAGAACTTCTATGTTTCATCGTCTCTTGCAAAAGAAGTAGCGGCTTTCGGCGGGGACGTAAGCGGGCTGGTGCCTTTGAATGTTGAGAAAGCTTTGAAGAAAAAGTTTTCCAACGGTTAAATCGGATTCGAATCTTTCAAGGAGCGATGTTTTGATGTTCAAAAAGATTGAATGGGAGGAGCTCGCGCTGTCCGAAACAGCAAAAATGATCACCCCTTCGGCAACCCTGGCTCTTTCAGCGCGCGCCAAGGAGATGAAAACCCGGGGGCTCGATGTAATAGATCTGAGCGTGGGACAACCGGATTTCAATACGCCGCCTCATATCGTGGAAGCCGCGTTTCGCGCGGCTCGTAAAGGTGCTACAGGATACACCCCCACGCCCGGAACGGGCGAGTTGCGGGCCGCGGTAGCGGAAACCATGGGAAGAGAATACGGCCTGGAACTGGAAGTCGATAACGTAATTGTCTCCCCGGGCGCCAAGTACTCCCTTGCCGCGGCGGTGCAAGCCCTGGTCGGACCCGGCGACAAGGTCTTGATTCCTGCTCCCTACTGGGTTTCATACCCGAAAATGGCGGCATTGGCAGGAGCGGAACCCGTCATCGTGGAAACGACTATCGAAAACAGGTTTTGTCTCACTGCTGAAACCCTGGAAAAAGTTTTGGATGACCGCGTACGGGTGTTGATCCTAAACAGTCCTTCCAACCCCACGGGTGCGGGATATTCCCGCGAGGCGATGGAAGATATCGCCAGGGTCCTTACATCCTATCCGAATGTTTGGATTATTTGCGATGATATCTATCGAAAGCTTGTTTACGGCGATTTCAAACACGTGAGTTTTGCAGATATAGAACCGGACATATCCAATCGTTGCGTGTTCATAGACGGAGTGTCCAAGGCCTATGCGATGACCGGATGGCGCATCGGTTACACCGTCGGGCCGAAAGACCTGGTATCCGCGATGACAAGGATCCAGGGACACACCACCTCGTGCGCAGCCTCGGTTTCCCAGGCCGCAGCCCTTGAGGCCATAACAGGCGACCAGGGTTGCATCCAGGAAATGCTTTCAGCGTTTTCCGCAAGAAGAGAAAAGATGCTTTCACGGCTCTCTTCATTCCAAAACATCGCGGTCATTCCCCCGGACGGAGCATTTTACGTGTTCATGAACGTGGAAAGTTTCATCGGCGTGGAAATGCCCGGCAAGGGAAAAGTATCCGATGACTGGGCGCTCGGTGATTACCTGCTGAACGATGCCCTGGTGGCCGCGGTTCCCGGCTCGGCTTTTGGTTCACCCGGGTATCTGCGGCTGAGCTATGCCGCTTCGGAAAGCCGGATAATGGAAGCCCTGGACCGCATGCAGAATGCATTGAACAAACTTTGAGCAAAAACCCGCCTCAAGGGAAGGCTGATTTTTGTTCTCTTTATGACAAATCGTGTTATATCCCGGGGTTCGGGATAGTTCGTTCCCGATTTTTAAGAAAAACAGGATATTTCCGACAAAGGGAGAGGTGAAATGCAAAACATCATAAAAAAGAACACCTTTTGTACCCGGTTGTTCTTCGGGCTGACCGGGTTTTTTATGGCAATATCTCCGCCCTGCCTCGCGCAACAGGCTGGGCGGGCAGACACTGTCGGCGCGGTTGAAAGTGATGCAAAACAAGCGCCCGCCGAGGCTTGCACCCGGGACGATCAGTGCCGGGGCGACAGGATATGTCACGAGGGAAGATGTGTCTTTGATTGGCAGATAAAAAAAGAGGTCCACACGCCGGCGCCTTCCGGCCCGGGCCCGGTTCCCGGCGGTGTTCACCAACATCCTCCCGTTCAGCATCAGCCGCCTCCGTCCGGGTATCAACATCCTGTTCAGCATCAGCCGCCTCCGTCCGGGTATCAACATCCCGTTCAGCATCAGCCCCATCCGCCCGGGCACCAACATCCCGGTTACCATGTTCAACCTGGGAAGCATGATTCGGTGAAGCCGGGGGTGAAAGGGTTTTCGTCACAGGGCACCCTGGAACTCGGAGTCAGTGCGGCCATTGCATATTCGTACGGGAGAATCAAGATTCAAGATAGGTGGGGTAGTCAAACTCAAACCGTTCATTCATTTTCCATGGACCCTGGATTTTACCTCGGTTATTTTATTACGAACAGGTTTGTAATGGGATTCCATTTGATGGTTCCGGTGACTTACGACAAAATAAAAAATGGTGGATCCTTCTACCAAGTAGATGCGGGATTTGTCGCCTCGCCGGGAATTGCGTTACCCATTGTCGGAGAAAAAACGTTTTTTTATGCGGATGCCTTGATCGGCGTACTTGTGGGCAGAATAGCTGACGAGAGAAAAAGCACAATCGTTACAGGGACTTTTGGGGCTGAGGCGGGTATCAAGCGCAGCATCGGCAACCACGCGATCTTCAGGATAGGGCTCAGGCCCACGTACAGGTATGGGAAAATATATCAGGAAAGCCTTAACCCAAAGGTCCACGTTTTTCAGTTAATGTTTTCCACCGGGATTTCAATGTACTTTTAAACAGGAACTCTTTAATGGCGAACCCCAAAGATGGTTTTCGAAAGGAAGACTTTCCCATCCTGGATTATCCGGGCGATGGGCGGGGTGTTATCGAGCCTTCCCGCTTGTACAGAAAGAAAAAGGGGTTTCCCGAAAGGTGCGTGCTGACTTTTTTCAAGGATGTTTTGGACAAATCGGCAAGGGAAGGTGAGATTTCATTTGTAACAGAGCTTCCGGGAGAGGGAGACGCTGCTGCGGTTTATTTGATGAAAGGAAAAACACAAACCGGGAGCGGGAATGTCCGAATAGGCGAAGAGGATGTGGCCATTGTTTTTCCAGGTGTGGGAGCGCCCCTTGCCGTGTGCACGCTTGAAGAGGTGATAGCGCTTGGAGCAAACAGGTTTGTTTGCTGCGGAGGCGCCGGGGTTTTGGATAAAGAGATTTCTTGTGGAACCCTTATTGTGCCGAACAGAGCGCTCAGGGATGAAGGCACTTCCTATCACTATCAGCCAAGGGGCCGGTTCAGCGAGCCGTCATCCGTTGCGATCCACGCGATAAGGGAGATACTGAGCCAAAGAGGGATTTCTTTTTTGGAGGGACCGACCTGGACCACCGACGCGGTGTTTCGAGAGACAGTGGAGAAGATCGCTAAGAGAAAGGAAGAAGGTTGTCTTTCGGTGGAGATGGAGGCAGCCGCGCTTTTTGCGGCCGCGCGTTTTCGCAATGTAACGTTCGGCCAGATCTTGTATGCAGGAGATGATGTTTCCGGCCCGGAATGGAAACATCGAGAGTGGATGAAGCAGGCGGAAACAAGGGAGGAGCTTTTGCGATTGGCGGTGGAAGCGGTGAGAAGAATCCCGTGAGCCGCGCTAAAACAGGATCTCAAAAACCTTGCTCTCTTTTTACGAGTCTGTTAGGAAAGACAACCTGTGCGGCCTGGTTTGGAACCGGCCGGTGGTAAATGTGAGCGTGTTTAAGAGGTGATAAAGTGGCATTTGCATGTGAAATATGCGGCAAGAAGCGTTTGGTTGGAAACAAGGTGAGCCATTCCAACATCAAGACGAAAACAGTGCAGCGTCCGAACATCAAGAAAGTGCGCGCCGTGTTGGATGGAACGACGAAGAGGATTAATGTCTGTACCAGGTGTTTGAGGTCGGGCAAGGTGACCAAGGCGAGCTGAGATACTCGTTGTTCCACCTATCAGGCAAGACCCCTCTGTACACCGTGTTTCGGCTAAATCCTTAGAACATGTTTCCGATGGTGAATTCGAAGACGATTCGTTCTTCCCCGGGTTGTCTGACGAGAGGCAATCCCCATTCGAACCGCAGTGGACCTATAGGCGAGAACCATCTCAGGCCGAACCCCCATGCTGTTCTGAGCATGGCCCTGTTTTCTTTCCATCCGGCAAGATCCGGATAAAGGGTGAAGTTTTCGCTGTCGTCGAACGCGTTTCCCGCGTCGAAAAAGACCACGCCTTTTATACCGACCCTTTCGAATATGTTGAATTCCAATTCAACGTTGAAGAGGAGTTCCTTGTTGCCTCCCTTGGGAAAGGCGAACAAACGCGCGCCAGGGTCGGGAGAGATGGGAACCTGAACCGTGGGGCCGAGAGACCTGGGTCTGAATCCCCTCACGCTGTAGATGCCGCCCACGAAAAACCGTTCGAAGATGGGTACGCCCTGCTTCAAAGATGACGCTATCATTCCGATTTCCGCGTTCACCTTGAATACCAGGTCTCTCTTGTAAAGTGGGTAGTACCACCTGCTGAAACCCCGGTAGCGGTTGAACACGTTTTGAGAACCCAGGTAGGGGCTTGCGAATTCGACCGAAAAGTTCTGATAAAAACCCTTGGTCGGAAACAGGCGGTTGTCTCTTGTATCCCAGCTTATGGCCGCCCTTGCAGATGATGTGACTCCGTCGTTAAACAGGTTTGCAATGACCGCGGTGGCGGGAATCACCAGTCTTGAAGCCCCGCTGAGCAACACGTTGCTTCCCCCCGTGGCGACCTGGACTCGTTCGGCCTTGTAGGTGAGATACGCGCGGAGATTGTGCGTGATGGGATAACCCCAAGTGAGGGTTCCTCCGTACGCGTTCCGGTTGAAGCTTTCGTAGTTTGTAAGCGAGTTGTATAGGGTGAACGCGAATGTCCACCTGGTGTCCAGGAAGTAAGGTTCAACGAAGCGGAGAATGAAGATTTGCCTCAGGCTGGACATTTGCGCTTGGAGAGACAGGGAATGTCCTCTCCCGAAAAGATTGTCCTGTGAGACCTGGGCCTGGGCGATGAAGTTTTCAACCGAGCTGAAACCGGCGCCCACCTGAAAGGTTCCGGTGGGCCGCTCGGCCACGGTTATGTTGATGACCGCCCTGTCAGGCCGGGAGCCCTTTTCAGTCGTCAGGTTGACGTCTTTGAAGTATCCAAGTTGGGTTACCCTCCTCCTGGATAACTGGATTCTTCTCTCGTTGTAACGGTCTCCTTCAGCGATGACCAGTTCGCGGCGGATGACCTTGTCTCTTGTCTTGGAATTGCCTTTTATGTTGATGCGTTCGATTATGACCGGATCCCCTTTTTCTACCTCCATCGTGATATGAACAATGCGTTTTTCCGGGTCGATATTGGTCAGGGGAGATACGTTGGCATAAGCGTAGCCGTTGTTTTTGTATATCGCGGTGATGCGCAGAAGATCTTCGGCCAGTTTTGATCGGTTGAACATTTCACCCGACTTGCTTGTGAGCCTCGCCATGTAAGTGGCTTTGACTTTTTCATACTCTTCTTTGTCTTTTGGGCTTACGGCCACAGGCATTTGCTTGCCGTCGATAGTTTTCACGGTCAGGAGTTCGCCGGTGAAATCCAGATCTCCGAGCTTGAAGCGGTCGCCTTCTTCGATGGGAATGGTTATGTACATGTATCGTTTGTCCCGCGAGAGCGAAATCTGGGGACGGCCGATTTGAACGTTGATGAATCCCTTGTCGTAGTAGTAAGCCCTCAGGATCATGAGATCCTGGCTGAAGTGAGATTCCTTGTATGTGCCCGATGACGTGAGAAACGAGAAAAATCCCCCTTCTCTTGTTCTTATACGAGACTTGAGGTCCCGGTCGCTTATGAACTCGTTGCCGATAAACCTGATGGAACGGATGACGACCTTGTTGCCTTCCTGGATTTTGAAATGTATGTCGACCTGATCCTTCTTTCTTACATGGCGGATCTCATAGTCGACCGCGGCCAGGTAAAATCCTTCGTCAACGTAGGCTTCCCGGATTTTTTCAGCGTTCTTTCGAACATTCGGGATGTCCAGGATGGCGCCTTTTTTCAAATCCAGCGTTTCGTTGATCTTGTCGAGGCTGAGTTCCTTGTTGCCTCCGACCACAATTCTTCTGATCGTGGGCTTTTCTTTCACGGTGTAAGTGACGATCAACCCTTTGTCTGATTCTTCCACTGTGACTTGGATGTCATCGAACGCGTCCATCTGCCAGATGCGGCGTATGTCCCGTTGGACTTGTTCCATCGAGAAGATACCACCCGGCTTGAGGCCGATTTCTCTTCTTATTGCATCGGTTTCCTTGTATTTGTTGCCCTTGATGCGGATTTCGGCTGTACGAACCCTTTCCTCATGAAGTTCGGCCTTGGCGTGATGAGCGGGAAAGAAAGCGATTGAAAAAAAACACAGAAAAAACATTCGCAGAAAAAGTGACCGTAGAGCGCTGATTCCCATGAAGCGAGGAATCGGCTGCCGGGCGTCCGAGGAAAAACCTTTTACCGATGCACCCGATTTTTTCATGTCGCAACCTCTGTTGCGGATGATTCGTCGCTGGTTTCAATGGTTTCGACTGAATGCTCGATGACGCCGTCTACCATGTGAAGCTGTCTTGGAATCCGGCTTGCCAACTCCCGGTTGTGTGTGACCATGAGAATGGTGATAGATTTTTCCTCGTTCATGCGGAAGAAAAGACTGTGAACACCTTCTCCGGTTTTGCTGTCCAGGTTGCCGGTGGGTTCATCGGCCAGCAGGAGCTTGGGACGCATTATAAGCGCCCTGGCCAGAGCGACTCTTTGCTGTTCCCCGCCGCTGAGTTGGCCGGGTTTGTGTGTATGCCTGTGGCAAAGGTCGACAGCCTCCAATAGATCCATCGCTCGCTTTTTTGCCTTGGAAACGGGCAGACGCTGTATGAGGGCGGGCAACATGACGTTTTCCAATGCTGTGAATTCGGGAAGAAGATGGTGCGCTTGAAAAACAAATCCTATGTTATGTCCACGGAAATGGGCAAGCTGAGCTGGTCCGAGAGCCGTGAGCTCTCGGTCTTCAAACCAGATGCGTCCTGCCGACGGAGTGTCCAGGGTTCCGATTACATGGAGTAGGGTGCTTTTTCCCACTCCCGACGCTCCCTCTATGGACAACATTTCACCTGCATTTATTTGCAGGTCGATCCCTTTTAGGACCTGGATTTTGCGACCTCCGTGATAGAAGTCTTTTTTCAAACCTTCTACGCGAACAAGCATGTCATCCTGTTTAAGGACATCTGAAAATGTCCGGCCTCGCGGGCGCGGACAACGCCCTCAAAGGTGGATATTCCAATCATATTAAATATACCGTGTCAATGTACGGATCAACCTGTCCCTATAAAAGAATGTTTCCGACATTGCCTGCAAGCAACATATTAGTGGTTGAAGCCTACGGAAAAAACAGGAATTATTGTAGAAACTTCATTCCTCGTGGAATTATTCCGATATCTACGGTCAAGAGAATTAGATGTTCCAATCGATGACGTTGGGAAAGGCAAACTGATAGATAACAGGAGGTGCTTCATGGATACGATCAAGAACTGGTTTGAAAACGATTTTTTCCGCTCCGCGTTTGTTTTGGGAGCGAGTCTTCTTCTTGGAATGTTTTTGTACTTCATATTCATGGCCGGTCTGAAAAAAGTCGCGAAAAAAACCAAAACCATTCTGGATGATGCAATTGCACGACATTGCCGTGGACCATTGCTGATTTCATTCCTATTGTTAACTGTTCATCTTGGTATGCCCTTGATATCGTTAGGCGATGTTACAGGGGAGGTCTTTAGAAAGATTCTCGGTATAATGCTGATCATGAGCATTGCATGGCTCATTATCAGGTTTACGAGGGTTTTTCAGGATCTTGTACAAGACAGGTTCGACGTTAAGGTTTCCGACAATCTTCGGGCCAGGAAAGCTCACACGAAGTATAACATCTTGAGCAAGATAGTAATTGCGATCACCATACTGCTTGCTCTTGCCAGCATTCTCATGACTTTTGACAGTGTTCGCCGTCTAGGCACCGGTCTCCTGGCTTCAGCCGGTATAGTGGGGGTTATCGCAGGTTTTGCTGCACAGAGATCTCTTGCGACTCTTGTTGCAGGCATACAGGTCGCTCTTACACAGCCGATCAGGATCGATGACGTGGTGATAGTGGAAGGTGAATGGGGACGAATAGAAGAGATTTCCCTGACATACGTTGTCGTCAAGATCTGGGATCAGCGACGATTGATCGTGCCCATCAACTATTTCCTGGAAACCCCTTTTCAGAACTGGACCAGGGTGTCTGCAGAAATCCTGGGTACGGTTTTCCTGAGGGTCGATCCCACTGTTCCGGTCGAAGAGCTGCGGGCCGAGGTTGTTCGCTTCTGCAAAGAAGACCAGCGATGGGACGGCAGAGTGGCGGGGTTGGTAATGACCGATGCCGGAGAGAGATCCGTGGAGGTCAGGGCGCTTGTTTCAGCGGCGGACGCGTCAAAAGCATGGGATCTCAGGTGCGATTTGAGGGAAAAGCTGGTTGATTTCATAAAGAATAATTATCCCTGGGCTATACCGCGTCTGAGAGCCGAAGTTATTCCCGCGGAAGTCTTTTCGGGAACTCCGGCACCCTCGTCTCCCACGCCCGATGTTCGGGCAGCCTCCCAGGCTGCAACTTGATTTGGGGATGAATCGACAGTCAATAAGAGCGTGTTCGGTTTCAGATGTAACACGTACCCGTGGCGCATGCCGTGGCTTCTGTGCCGCATTCCTGGTATATGCACTGCATGCATCCCATGCCTTCCGGGTCCGTGCCGCATTCGATCGTACAATTCATCAATAGACATCCATACAAAGCTTGAGCCTCTAATTGCGCTTCATAGCAACCAGTCTGAAAGCAATTGTTGACGCACCCCTGGTCTTGCCCGCAGGAATTGAGGCACTGCAAGACTTCGGAGCATGTCGCTGTTCCGCATTCGCAATCCGAAGGGCACGATGCGCAGGATTCACCCAAGATCGGATCACAAACCCCGTCGCCGCATGTGGGTGAACATGTTCCGCAGTCATAAGGACAGGTTTCACAGGTTTCGTTTACGTCGCAGAATCCGTCTCCGCAACCCGGATCGCAATCGTCCGGGCAATTGTCAGCGGTTTCATCCTTTTCACAGATCCCGTTTCCGCACTCGGAGCAATCCTCCGGGCAGCTTGCATGGTCTTCATGAGGGTCGCAGACCCCGTCCCCACAGGTCCCGGGGCAAACGGATTGGTAACAGGAAGCAAGGTAGACTCCACAGTTTGTAACAGTGCATGTATGACAGGCATCCTGTCCGGGATCAATGCATTCGGTGCTGCAATTATCATCCATGCACATCAGAATGAGCACGGAATTGTCCTGTGCTTCGGCACAACCTTCGAAATGACAAGCTTCCGCGCATTGCATGCTGTCGCATTCGTAGACGCAGGTGATGAAGTCGATGCAGTAGGTTTCGCCGCAGGAGCAATCTTCCGGGCAGTTTCCGCAGGTTTCACCCAAAAATGTTTCACATGCGTCATTGCCGCAGGATGAATCCATACAAGAGGATGTATCAAAGGAACAATCTTCATTGCAGCTTAGATCTCCGCCGAAAAAGCCGAGATCCTCGCACATGAGTCCTCCCAGGTCGGGACCGTCGCATTCTTCGCCTTCTTCTTTTTCGTCATTGCCGCAAACCGGGCATTCCCCGCAATCTTCCGGGCAGTTTTCGCAGGTTTCGACCGGTCCGTGACACTCTCCGTCTCCGCAAACAGCGCAGTCTTCGGGGCAGCTTTCGGGGGTCTCGTCTTCTTCGCATGTCCCGTTTCCGCAATAGCAATCTTCCGGGCAGTTTGTGTTGTTTTCATTACCTTCGCAAATACCGTCTCCGCATACAGGATCGCCGTTTTCGCTGGAACTTTTGTTGCACCCCGTTGAAACAGAAAGGAAAGAAGACAGAATAAGAGTTGTAAAAAAAGTTTTTGTTATGATTCTGAAAGACATGGTTATTCCCCTTTATTTGCTTTTACAGACCTAAACCGATAAACCGATAGAACCATATTTCACCCCGCTGTTCAAGGTTTGCAAATGGTAATTCCAAGTAAACATGAAAGCGGGTAGGCCATGATCGAAGACAAGCAATGAAGTGTGGAGGGTCAGTTCTGAACTGCGCTCAGGTCCGGAAGCTCTTCGTCTCTTACCATTTTTCCACCGCATTCAGTGCAGGATGTTTCGGGTTCAGGGTCTTTTCCCTCATTTTCTTTTGCTTCCGTTCCGCGATCCCTTTCGCTTTCCTCACCATTTTTTCGAGGGATAGAAACATTCAGGTTTCTTTCAGCTTCACATTCCTCGCAAATATGCATGATCGAGACCGAATCGATGACCGATCCTGTGAAAAGCTCCGGATTGTCTTCGATTTGACGGGCAAGGGTGTATGAAACAGAACGAATCCGTACTGGGTATTGAATTTGTCCCATGCCTCTCAGCCAACCCTTCCAGTGTTCAACACAAGAGGATTCAATTTTTTTCAATTGCGAAAGGTCCAGATCAACCGGCCCTTGAATCTCCGAAGAAAGTTCGAGCAGGTCATCTTTGTTGGAGAGCCTGCCGGAAATCCGTAGACATGTTTTGTCTTTCCCCGAAACGGTTTCCCACGAAAAGGTGCGTCCCGCCACCAGAGAAGAGATATAATCTTCGAAACGTTTTTGATCGCTCGAAGACAGGGGGGAAAATCCGAAAGCCACGGCCACTTTGGGTTTTACAATTTCCTTGTCGGATCGAATGACATTGGCCCTGACCGACATGCGGCGGGAGCTGCCCGGGAGAGCGAACCTGATTTCAACCTCGGTTGATGGATCCATCGCTTTTTCCGTTGCAACCAACATTCCCTTTGTCGAAAGATCCAGAGTGTTTCCCAGGTATTCATCGTGCTTGTCGGAAAACACCTTGACGCGTATTGGAAAACGTTCCGCTTTGCGGAGATGAATTCCAAGCATTCTGCCCAAAATTATGTTTGATTCCCGAGAGTCGAAAGGAAGCGTCAGCAAGCCGGCGAATATTCGGGGATCCAAGGGACTCGTGATGTTTTTGTCGGCCACCACCACGAGGGGAATGAAATTCTCTCCCAGAAGCTCCTTTAATCGGTGGGCCAGCGTTTCGGCATCCATGTCTTCATGCGCCATGGTTGTGATGCACAGAGCAGGGCGTATTTTTTTCGCCAGTTCTATTGCTTCACCGCCGTTTTTATACGTGTTGATGCGCACTCCCCGCCTGCCAAGAACCTTGGGCGCCAGGTTTGCAAGAATGTTCCTGTCATCCGGACAAAGAATTTCCCGGATCCGAGATGAACCCTCGAAAGAGGATGTTTTTTGCCCGGTATCTTCCTGGGTCATAGGTTCTTCCCCTTCCCGGTATCCCCGGCCGCGGACCGGCCGGGTTCGATTTTTCCCGGTTTTTCAGGATTTTTTTTCCGATGTTCTTCTTGCCTCAATTGGAATGTGATGTCAACGACACCGGATTTCCAGATTATTCGGACAGACGAGTTTTTTGGACCTTGCATTCCAAGTCGCCCTTGTGAAGCTTTACATTCACTGTTTCACCGGGTTCGGTTTTGCGGGAGTCGCTCAGCACGCGCCCCTCCTTGTCGAGTACCAGGCTGTAACCCCTTTCCAGGACCGATAGGGGATTTAGGCTTTGTAGTTTTCCTCGAGCTTCAACGATTCGGGTTCTCGCGCAATGTGGAATGGAAGATGCTTTCTTGAACAAGCGGGTTTTGACCTTTTCGAGATCCTTTTCGCTGGATTGCAATTTGGTTTTCGGGGGGGTTAGTAATCTTTTTGTCAATGCTTCCAGGTTTTGTTTTCTGGTTTTAAGCCGGTGTGACGGGTGTGAAGTCCTGAGAACATCGCTCAATTCACGGTGATATTTTCTTTTCGAGCTTAAAACCGCGAACACGGCGTTCGACATCGTACGATTGAGGCTGTCGAGGTATTGTCGAGCGTCGGCGAGGCCCCTTGTCGGTTCGCGCAGACGCTGAGAACTTCGGGAGAGCTGCAGGTTTGCCTGTTTGATCCTTGATTTTATTTGTCTTGCCAATGTACGGCCGAGCTTGGAAAGGTCTTCTTGAACCTTGTCTAACCGGGGAACCGCTAGTTCGGCCGCGGCTGACGGGGTGGGAGCAGTTTTGTCTGCGGCCGAATCGCTGAGGCTGAAATCTACTTCATGACCAACAGCGGAAATAATGGGGATTTTGCAAGCGGCAACCGCCCTTACGACGGCTTCGCTGCTGAACGCTGCCAGATCTTCAGTGGAGCCGCCGCCCCTGCCTATTATTATCAGGTCTATTCCTTGCATTTTTTCAAGGCTTTTCAGGGCCGAAACGATTTTTCTTGGAGCATCCTCTCCCTGCACCGGGGTCGGACTCAGAACGAGTCGAACAGGCCACCGTCTCCAAAGAACTTGTTGGATGTCCCTGATCGCCGCCCCGGTGGGTGATGTGACAACACCGATGACCCGAGGATAGGGTGGAAGGGGTTTTTTTCGGTCCCTGTCGAACAAGCCTTCGGCTGCAAGCGCTTTTTTAAGACGTTCCATTGCGGCCAGGAGCTCTCCCAAACCTGCGGGTTCGACCCAGTCCGCAACAAGCTGAAACCGTCCACCTGGAGCGTAGATGGAAAGGCGGCCCCTGCAGCGAATCCGGTCGCCGTTTTCCGGCGAAGACTTGATGTTTTTAGCAGCGGAGCGGAACAAGACCACGCTGAGCTGGGCGGTTTCTTCTTTGAGTGTGAAATATAAATGACCTGCAGAGCTTTTCTGAAAATTGCTTACTTCTCCTTCAACCCATATTCGGCTGAATTCAGCTTCCAGAAGCGATGCGGCTTTTCCCACGATTTGTTTTACCGAATAAACAGTTTTTTCTCTCCCCGGCGCCGGTCTTGGAAGACCTGTTTTTAAACCGGACTGCGAGTCCGGTTCCAGGGGGGGCGGTTTGTCTGAATTTTGTGCAGGGCGTGAAACGCCGGGCGGGTCTCCGGAGTTTTTTTCCAGGTATCTCAGATCCCACATGTCAAGCTGAATGCGCTTCTTGTCTTTTGTCATATTACTGTTTTCCAAACAGAGCCGCGTTTTCCCTGGTGATTCGGAGTATGTTCGCCATGCGGATCTGGGCTTTCTTCAGGTGTTCGTACAAAACGTTGCACCCCCATCGGCCATACCTGTCCCTGAGCAGGGTTACTTCCTTGCCGGATGGAGTCTCCACCCGATATATGTTTTTGGATTTTTCCAACTCTTTCGCCCTTCCGGAAAAGGGTTTGAGTTTTTGGATGAGGTTTTCGCGCGTACAGTGGAGGGTCATCCACGTGCCGGGCGCGGATCCGGCTGCCGGTCCGACGCGAGCCAATGCTCCGGGTTTTCGATCTTTCGGATAGTGTCTATTGATAAGGGAGGCAGCCTTTCCGGCATCTTCAGCGGTGCTCATTACGGCCCAGCGGCTTTTCTCATCCAAGAGGTCGTAGAGATCTTCACAGCGTCCTTTTTTAACCGCTTCACTCCATGCATTGTATGTTTTGGTTGGGGAAAGATATTTAGGGTTTCCTCTTCGGCAACCGTAAGACTGTGTACATGTGCAAAACACGATAAAGAAAAAAAGGGTCGTGGAACGTCTACCCGCGCAACACTGCTTCGCGCTATGTATGAAGAAGTGACAACAGGAGAGCATGGCTTATAAAGACAAGGATGTTTAGCGCAGTAGGTATGGATAGACGAAGCTCTGGGTGGGTCCCTGGAATCTCGGAAACGTCAATGGACGGACTGCGCGTAGCGCACAGCTTGCGGTCGGTGAACCTTTGAAATCGCCGTGAACCGAAACCGAAGATATTATTCCGGTATCTCCTTGCACTGTTACGGAAACTCTCAGCAATCCGGCCTCCTTGTATTTTTGGTAGCATCGGTTGATTTGACTTTCCGCCTTTGTCATGACCCGTTTGATCTGGTTCTGGGACAATCTCTCAGGCAAGGATGATGCGGCCGCGGCGGATTCTTTTTTCGAGGGTTTAGGGGATTCACCCGCTCCCAGGAGAGCGCTCAGGGGATCATCTTTTTTCGGCTTCTCCTGTGCTGTCGGTGCGGGTTCCTTTTCTTTGTCCGCATCTCTATGGGAGGGTCTTGCTTTTGCCGTTCTTGTTGCCGGTGGGGCTCTCCCGGTTACGGGTCGCTCGGACGCTGTTTGTCGGGCGCGGCGGCTCGATTCCAACGGTTGCGATTCCGGCGACGGTTTTCGGGGAGCCGTTGGTTCGATTTCAGCTACCAAATCTTCACTAAAAGGGGTATCCGGGTCCCTCTCTTCATCTTCTTCGGAACCAGGACGAGGCTCTTCCATCTGTTCTTGAAGGTCTTCTTCGAAACGAGGTCTTGCACTCTCGACTCGACTTGGAAGATCTCCTTTTTCATCGCGGGCCGATATGGTCGTTTCATCTTTCTCAAAACGACTGTCCAGGCTGCGGGCCAAATCTTCTCTTTCTTCGACTTTTTGACGTCTGCCTTCCTTGACGAAAAGAAAAGCGGCGAGCGCAATCACTCCAGCGATGAAAACACCTCCTACAACAGCAGCGGGAACCATCCATGATGGTTTTCGGGACATCGGCATCAAAACGGGCGGTGGTGCGAGGGTCGCCATTGGGACTTCATCGTCGCCTTCTCCACCCGTCGCAATTCCAAAGATATCCGGAGAGCCGGAGTCCGACTCGTCTTCAATGGTTTCGTCTCCAAGCGCTCCGCCTACCAACCCTCTGATATCGACCTCTCCCGACGTGTCAACCAGGATTTGTTCGGCATAGGGGTCTTCATCCCCGGGTTCTTCGTCGCCGAGCTTTTCGTTTATCGCTTTCCAGGTTTTTTCCGGATCGGGAATTTCCACCATTGGAACCGCCAGGTCTCCAAGCGCCTCGTTAATTTTGGACAGATCCGCCTTCTCGGATCTGCAGCTCTCGCATCCCTCTATGTGGGCATCAAGAGCCTTGATTTCCTCGGCGCTTAGACGACCGTCAAGGTCTTCCGATAGTTTCTGTTTCGCGTCCTTGCACTCCATTTCGCTTACCATGGGATTCCCCGCGTTTTTGTCGCTTTAAATACCGTCTTAGTTGTTGCCTGGCTTCACTTATCCTCCAGGCCACTGTTCCTTCCGCACACCCCAGAACCTGGGCCACGTCCTTGTGTGAAAGGCCCTGGAAGCTGAACAACACAAGGGTTGTTCTCAATGCAGGACTCAAATCTTCCATGCCTTTAAGGATCCTTTCGTATAACTGGCCGGCTTCCGCCTGTTCCCGGGGATCCTCTGCATTTTCGTTTTTCCTGTAGTTGCGTGGCAGAGCTTCCTCGGACAAGGAAACCGAGGATCTTCTCTTTGTTTTGCGAATTTGGTTCAGGGTGACGTTTACTGCAATACGGTAAAGCCAAGTATAAAATTCTGATTGTTGATTGAAAGATTTCAGACCGCGATATGCCCTTAGAAAGGCTTCTTGGGTGAGATCGTCGGCATCGGCGGAATTGTGTGTCATGTGAAACACCAGCATGTATATTCTTTCATGATACAGTCGCACCAACTCTCCGAAGGCCGCTCTGTCTCCGCCCTGGGCCTTTTCGATGAGTTCCTTGTCCCGTGTTTTGTTTTTTTGACTCATCTTCGCTCCGAAGCTTGTTTCCAGGGAGTTTCACCCGGCACATTTGTAAGACACCCGCGTTGGAAGTTCATTGGGGGTCTTCGTGTCATTGCTCCAAATCGTCCAGGGAGTTTTCTGACTCCCATTCATCTTGCAGTTGCTTGCGAATGGCATCCAGTTCCTTTTGGAGATCCGCATTCTGACCGCTCCAACCTGGGTCTGTTTCCGAACCAGGCTTGTTCAGTTCTTTTTTTGCGGCCGATCCCGGAGTTTCCGTTTGATCGGATATTCGGGCTTTGATCTCGAATAGTTCATCCTCGGCTTTAGCCGCGTTTTCCATGTCGGCAAGCTTCTGTTTCAGGATTTCCTCTTCCAATGCCCTTGCTGCAGGATCCAGCTCCGCATCCAATTCTCTTTCGGCTGATTCACTTTCCACTGAATCTTCCATCTTCTGAAAGCGATCGAACGCTTTCTTCATACCTCTTGTGCCGGCACTTTGTTTAAGGGATTTTTCGCGAATCCTGAGGGTTTTGATTCTTGCTTCCAGTCGCTTCGATGCTTTTAAAAGACTGCGAATATGGGTTCGTCCCTCCTCGATTTCAAGAGAGAGATCCTCTGAGGATTTTTCCGTTTCGAACCTTCTGTACAGGCATTGGCGGGCTAAGTCGTCATCTCCGAGTTTCACTGCTTTGGAAGCAAGTTCTTTCCATTGCGCAGCTTTTGCCTTCGACTTCGCCAGCTCGGCATCAAGGCGTTTTTCCATTGCCAGCATATCCCGGATTTCCCGCCGGGCCGCCTTCAGGTTTGAATCCATCTCATGGAGAAGAATTGTTATCTTAACGCCGGGATCCGAAACCCGGTCGGTAATATCTCCAAGACTTGCTCGGACAAGTGTATTCAGTCGATTCAAAATGCCCATAACAGCCGTTTTTAAGACCTGCCAAGACAGGTCCTTTCCGGAAATCGTTTACAATCAAACAAGGCGCTTTTTTACCACGTCTGCGTAATCGAAAAAAGCTCTTTTGTATCGAGGGTTTCAAAAAAAAGGAAAAAACACCCTCGGGGAAAGTTGCGTTATCTCGCCGTCATGACCGCTATTTGGCATAACATGGAAGCTCTCCAAAACATTTCTAAAGCCTTTATCTTCAGAGCGGGAGTCATTTCCTGCATAGTCATCCCAATTTGGTAGAATATCTTTGCTGAAGTAGGAACGGTTCCTGCGTGTTTTTTGGACAGAGCGGCTTTGATCCTGACGGTTTCCTCGGCATGCCGGAGCATGGCGACAAGGGCTTTGAGCCTTGGCACTGTTTCCGCTGTCTTCTTTTGGCCCAGGATTTCGTCCACGATGTTGAGGTTCAATGAATAGTACTTCGTAATCAACATCGACGAGTTGAAATATGAACCCATTGACCCGGCGACCTGAGCGAAAGCGGTTTCAGGAGCATCCCGGCCCCATGCCTCTGAAAGGACGAATTGCGGAAATCTGAGGCAAAGCGTTGCCAGAAGGTATTTTCCTATCCTTGATTGCAGAAGGTTCTTTACAATGTCGGGTGATTTGCCAAGAGCTTGCACGAATTGAGGCACGAAAATTTCTTCGAAGTAGACAAGGTTTGCTTGTGCCGCTGCAAGGAATATCTTGGCAACCTGATGCAGCCTTGCCTCGTCGATCTCGTATGGAGGGGACGGCTCTGAATAAAACCCCAGAAAGTTTCCGGCTTTTGCTTGTTTTATTTCGGCAAGGGAGTATTTGAATGACGTATCGTACAACCACCTAAACATCAATTCCCGGGGGTCTTCTTTAGGAGGGGCGGTTTGCATTTTCTTTATGTTTGCTATGGTTTGCTGAAGCAAAACATCTCCGTTACGCGCATAAGCCCACGATTCAACAAGTTGCTCGTAGGCTGAAATCACCGCCATCATTTGGTCCATTGTTGCAGGCCTTTGAACTCGAAGCGTCTGCAACCGTTCTTCGACTCTTTTTTCCGTTTCTTTGAATTCCAGGATTTGTTTGTATATTGCCTCGAATTTTCCTTCCGCCGCCAATCGCAGAAACCGGGCGAACCAGTAAGATGTAAAAGCCCATGCGCCTCCTCTTTGGGCGAAATCATATGCAGCGGCCGCGGATCCTTCTTTGAGAAGATCCGCTGCTGTTTGCATGAATTTCATGGCTGTGTTCATTCGCTTGGATGCCTCTGGGACATTTTGCACATTTTGTTCTCTCCACAGGTTTCCGTAATGGGCGAATATTTTACTCCACTCCAGAGAGTGTTTCTGAAGGCTTTGGAAAATATTTCCCGTGATGGCCATCTCTGCCTTGGGCAATGGTTCGGGGCGTGGAAATGTTCGGCCGGTAAGCAGTTCATAAGCATCGTAAACAGTTGCCGTTTCTACAGCTCGGGCGCCGGCTTGTTCCGCCAATTCGTGAAGGTCGACTATTTGTTTGGTATAATGGTCTTGGGCAAACCTTTGCCCGACAGGGTATCCCAGAACCTTCTTTCCTTTTTTGATAGCGGCCTGAAACTTGTTGGGAATGCCTCCCACTGGGCCGATCGTGCCGTCCGGATTGACCGTTCCGGTCATGGTGAAATCGGTTTTTACGGGAACTCCCATCATGGCCGCCATCATTGCTGCGGTGAAAAGCCCGCTTGAGCTAGGGCCGTCTATTAGGCCGTGACCTCGGGATGTAACGGCGTAATCGGTAAGATCTCTTCCCACGCTGGTTGCTGCTTGGTACGCGGACATCCATACTCCGGCTCTCCAGGAACTACCAAGTCCGCCCGATAGATCTCCTGAAATCGAGACATTGGGTTCCTTATCCGTATTTGGACCTACTGTAATCTGCACAGGAAACATAACGCCCATTTGTTTTCCCTGGCGATAAGCCACTACATCCACGGAAACGGAGTAGTTGGATTTGATGGCCGGAGCGGGATATTGGTGGGTTGGAGTTTGCGCAATGCTCGATTCCGGGGTTTCCGGGGTTACAGGTTTTGGCTTGGCCGGACAACCTGAAAAAAGAAACGACATTATAAACAGAGCCGGAAATCCCGTTTTGATTAAATTCATTGTTTTGAGTCCTTTTTTAAGCATACAGTAATGAAAACAAACACTGTTGCAAAGAGTTTTTCAAAGAAGGTTATCTTCACGGTGGCTGTTCCTGACTTTTTCTTGATTGGGAGGAGGAAAAGGATCATACTGCGCTATCGTCGTCATGGGACATTGTTGAAAACAAGAGATCAAAGGAGCGAAATAGGATGGCAGAAGACTCAAAGACTTTCACCAAAATAGGATCTACCGTGGTCATAGACGGAAACGTGTCGTGCGAGGAAGATATCGCCGTTGAAGGAATTATCAAGGGCGGAATAGTTACAACAGCTGATATATACGTGGAATCCGCCGGCACTATAGAAGCTCAAGTCGAGACAAAAAATATTCAGATACAAGGAACGTTGGTGGGAAACGTTTCAGCATCCGAGCGGTTTGTGTTGATGCCGGGAGGAAAGATGGTGGGCGACGTGAACGCCCCTCGTGTCGTCATATCCGACGGAGCAATGTTCAAGGGAAATATCGAAATGCATGATTGATTCGGCAACTCGCGTATTGTCGCTTTTCAGGTTTTTTACATAATGATACCTTACATTACAATGGGACCCTGGCAGATCGGGCCCTTTACCATACATTCGTTCGGGATATTGGTGGGATTTGCAATACTTGCGGGGGCTTTTGCAGCCCAGAAGAGGGCCGACAAGTTGGGGCTCAACCCGAAGCTTTTTTCCGAAGCGCTTATCTGGGTTTTTGTGGGTGGTTTTGTCATGGCCCACTGGGTCTCGTCCTTGTTGTATTACCCGGAACGGGTTTTGGATGATCCCCTGGAATTGCTCAAGATTTGGAAGGGAATATCCTCATTCGGAGGCTTTCTAGGGGGGTCGATAGCGTTGATTGTTTTCGCGAAACACAAAGATCTTCCTTTTTGGACCACCCTGGACGCAGTGGCGTATGGTCTTCCGTTCGGGTGGATATTCGGCCGGGCCGGATGCAGCCTGGCTCACGATCATCCGGGCAAGTGCACCAATTTTCCCCTGGCGGTGAAGTTTCCGGGTTGGGGGCTTCCTTGTCCGGAGGGTTATTCAGCCAGGCACGATCTGGGCTTTTACGAGTTTTTGTTTACCCTGGTTTTGGCGGTTGTTGTTTACGTGGTGAACAGAAAGAAAAGGTTTTCAGGTTTTACGCTTGCTTTAATCTGCCTCGCGTACTCGCCGGTGAGGTTTTTTCTGGATTTTCTGAGATATGGTGACCGGGTGTACTATGGATTCACACCGGCCCAGTATTTTTCCATAGCGCTTCTTTTTTTGGGTGTGTTTTTGCTGGTCAAGAGGATGAACGGACCCGAAGAGATTTTCGAACCTTATAATCCTGAAACCGGAGAGGGAGGTGTGATGCAACTTCCCAAGCAGGATTCCGGGTCGCCCGGAGTGGATGAAGAGGACAATTCAAACGGCGAGCGCTCAGGATAGCGTTTCTCGGTTTGCATTGTATGCGTGGAGCTTAATATGGGAGCGGCAAGACAAAATCCACTCATCTTGTTTACAGCCCATGGAAGGCGTGGACGGGAATTGTTTGACCAATTGGTTCGGGCGGGTTTCAATGTGAAGCAGGTTTCAACTGAAAACCTGTTCGATGTTTTTCTGGAAGACTCTCCCGACTTGGTGCTGGTGGAGTTTTCGAGGAGCGCGAAGGGCATCGAAGATCTGGCGCATCGGATCAGGGCTACCGAGCACGGAATAGCAGTTCCGATTTATTTCTACGGAGAGGGAGAGGGCCCCAACCCCGTGGAAGTGGTGAGTCTAGGAGGAGATCTGTACTTTACCGTTCCGGTGGAAGACGGGTTTCTTTTCGCAAAGCTTGGTTTCATGGAAGGTGGTGGGAGTCGGGCGACGGCCCATTCGATTTCGGAATCCCACAAAGAAAAGCAGGGAGAAGGAACTGAGGAGGATCCGGTCCGGCGAGCGCTCGAGATGGCCGAGCAGCTCTCGGATCATGGGTGGAGACCGGCGAAAAAAAGTGGAGCGGAAATGGAAGCAGCTCAACCCAAATCTTCAGTCGCTGTTTTGCGAAAAGAAGATATGGCGAGCGAGAAATCGGATACCGATGAAATGGATCTTCTTGACGAATTGGAAGTAAATACTCCCGGAATTCTCGGTGAACCGGGTGTGGGAAACGGTGTCGATGGTGGAGTGGTGCCGTCTTTGAAGGCCATGTTACCCAACGATGAATTCGCCGGCGAGCACGATGAATTTGACCTGGATCTTTTAGATTTGGATTCAACCATGCCGGGAATGGCCGACGGAAATTTGGGGGAGTTGGCGGATCCGAGCGCGGGATTGGCCGGTCTTGATATGCCGGATATAGATCTTTCGGACACGGGACGGTCCGAACATGACACAGACAGTTGGACGGATGGTGGGATTGATGCTGAATCCGGTTCGAGCGACGGAGATGCGAAAGAATGGTTGGGGGATGAGGTTGCTGATAGGGATGAAAAAAGCGGGTTTGAAGGATCCGCGGGAATTTCAGTTGATGACGATATAGCGTATTCATCGGGAGAGGTAACCCAGGATCCCGGCCCTTTGGAGCGGAACCCCGACGGGAAAGTGGTAGGGGGAAACTTGAGACCTGGAGTCTCGACCCAAGTTTTAGAAGATGAAGGCGTTGGCGATGAGCAGAATACGGTGGTGGGCCACAAGAAAAGAGATGATGTCGAAGGTGTTGATTTAGCTAAAGATCTTGTTTTGGGAGCGGATCGGACAGATCGGCCCCAGGATGTTGAATCCCGAAAATCAGTGATAAGAGAAGAAGGGAGTTTTGTAAAAGATCCACTGGAGATAGTTGCAAGACTTTTCAGGTTGGACGCTACAGGTCGGTTGCAGATGACATGTGAGCGTGGAGAAGTAAACCTGTACTTGGTTTCCGGGCGTCCGGTTGCCTTGTACGCTGCCGGTTCGGAGATAGATTTGCCTGCCGGGTTGGAGCAACGAGCCAGGATAAGCAGGGGGCAGCTGGATCGAATTCGCAGGGAAATGGATGAGCGCAACGTGGAAGGGGAGGAAGTGCTTGTGAAAATGGGATATGTTCAGGCTATGGAAATGCCTTTTCTTGTTCGCGTTCATATGGAATCGCTTTTCTATGAGGTGATGGGTTGGCAAAAGGGAGAGTACGTATTTGAGCCCGATGTCATGGATAAAGCAGAGCCGGTTTTAGAACGGACGTTTGCGGCTCTTTTGCTCGAAGCGCTCAGAAGAAAAGGAAAAGGAGAAGATGCGTTCGCGAGGTTGGGAGGGGTTCGTGCAAGGTTGGTCGGGTGGAAAAACTCAGCAGCTTTTGTAGAAACAAGTGAATTGACGAATGCTGAAAAAAGGGTGGTGGAAAAACTTTCGGCCGGCATGGATCTTGCGGAAGCGGCTGAAGCATCGGAAGTGAATATCTATGAAGCAGCAGTTCCGGCGTACGCCGCTGTTTTGCTGGGAGATGCCAAGAAACAGGGTCCCGGTGAGAAAACCGGAAGACAAGTCGAAGAACCGCAGGTATCGAGTCCGGTTTTTTTAGAGGCGCATGAAGAGCGAATCACATCTAAACTTGAAGATATCGAAACCGGGGATTATTTCACGATTTTGGGAATCTCTCGAAGATCTGTTCCCTACGAAGTAAAAAGTTCACACAAGGCAATGACCAGGAATTTTTCGAAAGAGGTGATACCGAAGGAGTTGATGGAGAAAAGGCGCGAGGATCTGGAAACGATAATAAAGGCGTTGGATGAAGCCGCTGCAGTTTTGACCCATCCCAGGTATGGTCCCCTGTATCGTCGAGCCATGGAAATAAACGTCGATGAAACGGATTGATTTGACATGTTCAGAATTTCCAGAAGACCCCGTGTGGTGTTCATGGGAACACCACACTTTGCCGTTCCAACTTTTAGGGCTCTGATCGAAGTCGCCCATGTAGCGGCCGCTGTGACGAATCCCGACAGGAGATCCGGCAGGGGGAGGAAGATTATGCCGCCTCCGGTTAAGGTGGAGGCGGAAAACGCGGGGATCACGGTGTTTCAACCGGAAAGGATCAGAAACCGGTCCGCTGTGGAAGTGCTTGGAAGTTTTGATGCCGAACTATTCATAGTAGTGGCCTATGGGTCCATTCTTCCTAGGCGGGTGCTTGAAATACCGCGGGCCGGATGTATCAATGTTCATGCATCCCTGTTGCCGAAATACCGTGGCGCTGCTCCAATCAATTGGGCATTGATAAACGGTGAGAAGGAAACCGGTGTATCCATTATGAAAATGGATGAGGGCATGGATACCGGGCCCGTTTTGGCAGTTGAGAAAACGACCGTCTATGAAGAAGATAATGTGACCGGTTTATCCGAAAGGCTGTCTCGGCTCGGAGCGGAACTTCTTGTAAAGACGATGGAGAAAGCGGCTTCAAACGGGGTTCAAGCCGTGGAGCAAAAAGACGAAGATGCCACCCGTGCTCCCATGCTCAAAAAAGAAGACGGAAGACTGCACTGGAATAGATCTGCAGAAGAAATCGCAGGTCGCATAAGGGGTACAGATCCTTGGCCGGGAGGGCATACTTTTTTCAGGGGCGAAAAGCTCAAGCTTTTCAGGCCGCGGGTGGTTGCAGGGAGTGGCCGCCCCGGGGAGGTTCTTGGCGTTGACGCGGGCGCCCTTGTCGTTGCTTGTGCAGACGGAGCGGTTGCACTGAAGGAACTTCAGTTTCCCGGAAAGCGGCGGATGGAGGCTTGTTGCTTGTTGTGCGGATGCCCTATTCGCGCTGGAGACATCCTTGGAAATTCCGGGGAAGCCGGAATATGAAGGCAACATTTGACGCCAGGGATCTGGCCATGGAGGTATTGGCCAGGGTGGAGCGGGGAGGAGTTCCGGCCGTAAAAGCTCTTGATGAGCTTCTTGCAAGAACCCACGGGTTGGATGACCGGGATCGGTCGTTTGTCACCGAATTGGTCTACGGAGTCTTGCGACATCGTAGAAGAATCGACAGGGTGTTACAGGCTTTCAGCCGAAAGAGAGTGTCTCATCCGCTGCTGGTGAGGGCGCTACGACTTGCAGTTTACCAGATCCTGTTTTTGGATCGGGTGCCGCCCCGGGCGGCAGTGCATTCTGCTGTCGAATTCGTTGGAAAACGAATGGGAAGAGCCCGAGCCGGTTTTGCCAACGCTCTTTTAAGAGCATTTCTTCGTGAAGGCGAACCGCTTCTGCCTACCCCTGATCAGGATCCCGGTGGATACCTTCGGTATGGAGCATCATACAGCGACTGGATGGCCGGTCTTTTCGAACGAATTGTGGGGCCTGAAGAAGCCTGCGCTCTGGGTGATGCTTTGAACCGGAGATACCGGACGGTTATTCGCGCAAACACTTTGAAAACATCCCGAAAAGAACTGCAAAACATGCTTCAAAGCGAGGGTGTAACGGCGACGTTTTGCAGGTATTCACCTGACGGACTCTACGTGGATAATCTTTCAGATCCCACTCGACACCATCTTCATGAACAGGGTTTCTTTTCAGTTCAGGAAGAAGCGTCTCAATTGATTTCTCATCTCCTGGAACCTGCTAAAGGAGATCGAATACTGGATGTTTGCGGCGGCTCGGGCGGAAAGACACTTCATATAAACGCTTTGACCGGCGGAACTTCGTCCATAGTGTGTTGCGATTCAGCGGAATGGAGACTCCGGCTGGCATCAGAGAGATTTTACCGGGCCGCAGGCGAAAGCCTGGACACTCGCGTGGTGGATTGGACTGCGCCGGAAGAGTTCGCTGCCGGAGAGTTTTTTGACCGTGTTTTGCTGGATGGACCTTGTACTTCCATAGGTGCACTGAGGCGCCATCCGGAGGCAAAATGGCGCCTCGACGCTAAATCTTTGGAATCTGCAGCCAACCTCCAGGGAAGAATCCTGGAACAAACCGCAAAAAGGGTCGCTCACGGCGGGATCCTGGTATATGCTGTTTGCACGGTTACTTTTGAAGAAGGACCGGTCCAGGTGCAAACCTTTCTGAAAAAACATCCCGAGTTTTCAATCGATGTCGGAATAGATAAACGGAACGTGGTTCAAAGTTTTTTGGATAACAAAGGCCGGTTTTTTTCTCTGCCCCATCTTCATGACATGGATGGGTTTTTTGCTGTTCGTTTACGGCGCTGCTGAGCGGTTTGTCGAAAAGGAAACATGGATTGTTGACAAACAGGAGATTAAAGAATGGAAAAACCCCAAGATCGTTGGAAAGACTTGCTCCATAAGTTGCCCTGCGCGGCGCCCTCAATGCTGTCCGCGGACTTTGGCAGGTTTGCCGAGGAAGTGCGATTCATGGACGAATTGGGAGCCGATGTGTTGCATTTGGACGTAATGGACGGAAACTTTGTCCCGAACATTACCTTTGGTCCCAAAATGGTGGAGGTGGCGGCCGCTGAGACAGACAAACCCCTGGATGTACACCTTATGATCCGGAATCCAGAGAGATATATTCAGGATTTTGCATCGGCCGGAGCCACAGTGCTTACCGTGCACGCGGAAACGTGTTTCCATCTTAATCGCGTCATATACCAGATAAAAGACCGGGGACTCGCCGCGGGTGTTTCTTTGAACCCGGCCACTCCGCTTTCTGTCTTGGAGGAAACGGCTGAGGATTTGGACCTGGTTCTTGTGATGACCGTAAATCCAGGTTTTGGCGGTCAGAAGTTTGTCAGGGGCGGAGTTTCAAAGCTGAAAAGAGCAAGAGAGTTGCTTGAAAGGACCGGGTCATCCGCTGTTCTTGAAGTCGACGGGGGGATCGGCCCACAAAACGCAGAAGAAGTCGTCGCCGCCGGGGCGGATCTTCTTGTGGCCGGTTCGGCTTTGCTGGGCGCGCCGGACAGGGCCAAGGCTCTTTATGATATCAACAGTGCCGCGAAAAAGGGTTTTGAAAAGAGAGGCAATTAGAGGTGTCAGTAATCGCCGAACAGGTGGGTAATGGGAACGTCGAGTGCTGTGGCTATTTTGAAAAGAGAACTAACCGACGCGGAGCTTTCTGCTCTTTCAATTTGACTCAGGAGGCTGACGGATAAATTGGTTCGCCTTGACATTTGTTTCAGCGTCAAACCTCCTTTTTTTCTGAGTTCTCGGATATTTCTTCCTATGGTAACGTGAAGAGCGTCCTCTCTTCTCAGAACCAGGCCCTTCTTTTTCGCGATGCGCTGCAAAACCTCCCTGAATTCATCGATTGAAAAAGGTTTTTTAATGTAGGCGCTTACATTGTGCTCAATGGATGCGGTTGCTGAATCCAGGGATGGATAACCGGTGAGAATCACTACGGCCAAGTCGTCATCAAGTTTGCGGATTCTACTCAACAGGTCGATACCGCTCAATTTCGGCATCATAAGATCAAGGATGACAACGTGAAAGTCATCTTGCTTGAGTTCTTCCAGAGCCAGCGTGGGGTCGTAGATCGTTTTAACCCTATAGCCGTCGTGAGAAAGAAAATCTTCTAAATACTCACAGACGTCCTTGTCATCGTCTACGACAAGGATATTCAATTGAGCCACGGACGATCCTCCTTGCAGTTGCCGCCACAACCTCCGGGCTCGGTCGAGCGATCAACTACCAGCATTGATCACCGACCCTACATTCGGGGCGAGAGGATTTGAACCTCCGACCTTACGGTCCCGAACCGCACGCGCTACCAGACTGCGCTACGCCCCGTCGGTTGCAGCAAAATTACGCATTACCGATTTCTTGTCAATTCAATTTCTCGATATCTGCCTCTTTTAGCGATCTTTTTTGCACCACGTTCAAGACACCTTAGCCAATCTTAAGGATAACTTAAAAGCGACACATTAGGAAGAAAAATGTAATAGCAGTAATGAAAGCAACAAATATTTTCTCAAAATATCGTTCTAGACATTACAATTACCATTATGATATAATCCTCCCCATTGCCGAAACATTCTATATTCAGAAAAAAAAAAGTATAGTTTTTAATTATTCAACCAGGGAGATTTTTTTCTCCGGTGATTCTTCGGATTTCCCTTTTTGTCGCGTCTTTCTCTGGGA
The DNA here is from genome assembly GCA_007131745.1 of Myxococcales bacterium. The sequence goes on along the minus strand of SLPX01000028.1, from coordinate 651 downwards.
AAGCCTACGTCCCGAGGATTTTTCGAGCCAAGTTACAGATCCCCCCCCTTTTGTTTTTTTCACTTCAACTCTTTCCCTGGGAACCGTGGGGTGAAAGTATACAATGAATCGTGTTCGGCTCTCGTTGCCGGTCACGCGGAGTAATCTTGCCCCCTTTTGTTCCAAGTCATATCGGCCGGGTTCCAGTCCGGGTTGCACTCCGTGCAAATCCACGACTATGCCGGGAGGATCGGCCATCCAGTAGTGGGTGATTTTGTCTGGTTTTTTGTTTGTCGGAAGGGTCAACCGGTTAAGGCCGCCATCTCTTGCAATAACAGGTTTGTTGGATTGTTCTTTCTTGTTTGCCGGAGAGGAAACATCCGCTTTTTCAATCTGTGCCCCCTCGGCGGGTTCTTTTTCCGTGCCTTCTCCAAGGGTGTTTTCCGGATTTAAAGGACCGGGATTCGAAACATTCCCGGCCGTTTTATCGGGGGAGGGCAGCTCAACGGCATGTGAATCCAGGGATATGGTCTTTTCTGTTTTTTCAGGTTGTTTTCCTTTTTCGATCGGATCTTTTTCTGCGGTTTTCCAGAAGTACAGAGCTGCTGCACAACCAAGCACGATCAAAGGCAGAGTGCACAAGATCAGTTTTTTTCCCGATCCTGATTTTTT
>SLPX01000254.1 GCA_007131745.1 Myxococcales bacterium | reverse complement strand
TTTGAAATCCTGACCGACACCCTGCTGGGATACTGGATACCGGCATATCAAAAACGTCAGAAACGGAGGATCGTGGCAGCGCCGAAATTTTACTTTTTCGATCTCTGTCTGGTCAATGATCTGGCTCGACGCGGAAAGCTGAAAACCGGGTCCACCGAGTTCGGGGCGGCTTTTGAGCATTTCATTTTGATGGAAATAAGAGCCCATTCCAATTATTCTTTCAGGCCCTACGCCATATCTTATTGGCGCACTTCTTCCGGCCGGGAGGTGGATTTTGTTCTGGGCGACGGGCAAGTCGCTGTCGAGGTGAAGTCCTCGGAAAACCCGACCTCCGACAATTTGAAGGGGCTTAGGGCATGGAAAGAGGACAACCCCGGCAGCCGGTGCATTCTTGTATGCCGTTCATCGGCCCCCCGCAAAACCCGTGATGGAATAGATGTTTTGCCCTGGCGAATATTCTTGGACCGGCTTTGGAAAAACCGTTTGCAAACTGGTCTTGCCGGGAGACGGTCTTGAAACGTTCATTTCAAGAGAACAAGTTGAGGATAGCGAAGGTAGCGAAGATAAGAAGGATGGAGGGGTTTGTCAGCGGCCTTGTTGACGGATGATCAAGTCAGCGCATTTTTGCCCTGATGTCACGACCATGCATGTGCCGCCGCCGGGGTTGACGCTTCCGCCCACGAAGTAGAGATTTTCGTATCCAGTTTTTCGTAGACGCGCGTTTTGAGTGCGTCGTAGTAGGCCGGTTCTTTTTGTAGATATTTATCAAATACCGGCATTCCTGACCGGCAATGAAGCTTAATCAACAAAAACTCTGCCACAGGCAACCCAGGATAGATCGGGCGCCCTTGACCCATCCATCTCTGCTGCTATAATGAAGTATCAGTATGACCGATACATATTAAGGAATGAACCATGTTGCCCCGACCCACGATAGAAGCTTTCGACGCTTGGCCGGCAGAGCGGTCGCTGAGGCTTGACGCAATCGTTGTAGGTGGGTCCGCTCTGGCGCTGCTTGGTGTCACAGATCGGCAGACCCGCGACTTCGACATCCTCGAACCCGAGTTGCCCAAAGAGATCTCCTCGGCTGCAAGGGAATTCGCCGCGCACCTCCGGGCAGAAGGGGTTGAGCTAGCGGATGACTGGTTTAACAACGGTCCGATCCAGCTCGCGGATGTGTTGCCGGATGGATGGCGACTGCGTGTGCAGATTGTGTTTACCGGAGCAGCGCTCACGATGGCCACCATCGGACGAGCCGATCTCCTCAAGACCAAGCTCTTCGCACTTTGTGACCGTGGAACCGACCTTGCCGATTGCGTCGCGCTTGCTCCGACGACAAGGGAACTCGAGGAGTCGGAACCGTGGCTCTGCGAGCAGGACGGGAATCCGAGGTGGCCCGACCATGTTCGTGCAACTCTCGAAGACCTTCGACGGAGGCTCGGCCATGGCGTTTAGTCGAACGACACCATTGGGAAAACGCCCCGACGCCAAGGCCCTCACCAGTAACATGGTCGGCATTGGCATGAACTTCGCCGCTGAGCCGAACTCATCCGCGCCTGTCGAGGAAACCCTCGTCCACGTTTCAGAGCTCGGCATGGAGGATCACGACCTCCGGGTGCTGGCCGTGCTGACAACTTGGCTTGGGGTTCATCATGGGTACATCAACGCTGATCGCCTTGTGCGGTGCGTGTCGGTCCACCCGTCTTATCGGGTACGCTCCTTCTGGGCAGCCATCGCGCACTGGCTTTCAAAGGACCGACGTTTTGCCCGACTCGTCAAGCTATACGGAAGGTCGCGGGTCGACATTCTGCCTGTTGGAACCGACTTTCAAATCGTGCGTCGAGGAGAGGATGAACGTTTCGCCGGCTCGGTGCTTCGAGTTCCGTCCGGCACCCTTCGCGACCGGGCGACTGACGTGCTGTCCCCCGAGGCACTGGTTTGTCGCCATGCCGGCTACCGGAATCGGGTTCTTATGGGCCCGACCTGGCGTGCCGACGTGTGGACGGTTCTCGAAGGCGGATCCGAGACAAGCGTCGCAGAGGTGGCACGCCGCGTGTCCTGCTCGTTCGCGACAGCCTGGCAGGTCGTCCAGGACTTCCAACTGCTGCGTAATGCTCGACTGCAAAACCGGACAGCGCCATTTGCCGACAGGTCGTGAAGATTGACGGCGACATTCAAGCTCTGGGCACCGAGATCACCCAGCCCTAAGGGGGAGTGAGAAAAAAATCATTGGATTTCACGAAAATTGGGGCGATAATCATTAAAGGGTGAGATGAGAACGGAGAATCGGAGTTCATGACCAAGGACAAAGAGCCACTGTTGTCGATTCGCTTACAAGGCGATTCCATAGGGGAAGCAAGGATGGGTCTATCCCATCTTCTGCGGCTCTTGGAAAACGTTCGAAAGGCTTTATTGCGAAGCGCACAGGTCCATCACGGGGATGAGGACAGCACCCGAAAAGGTCCGAAAACCAAGGGAACCAAGGAACTGATGGAACTGGATGTCATCGGGTTTACGCACGGAAGTCCCGCGGCTGTAGTGCAGTTGGATAGAAGCGCGGCTCAGCAGGATTTGTTCAGCCAACAGGTTATCGAAAAATCACTGGAGGGGCTTGAGGCCATTCAGCAAACCAGTGGCGCACCTCCAGCCGGTTTTGATCGGGGCGTCCTTCTCGCCTGGAGAGATGTCGGCAGATTGTTCGACAATGGCGTCGATGATATACGGTTCACCCTCAATCACTGTCGGACACCGAAAATCGTACATTTTACACCCGACGGCTATCAGCGGATTAGAGATAGAATCACCGGACCGGATGAGACGATTCGAACGATTGAAGGCAGGCTGCTGATGGCTGATTTTAAGGAACACGGTACCCGTTGCCGCGTGCATCCTTCGGCCGGCGATCCGGTTCTGTGTCTTTTTGATGAAGAACAGAAGGATGAAGTCCTTGAAAACATCCTTTGTTTCGTGAAAATTGAGGGAGAGGCGAAAGAAGATCCGGTTTCGGGGAGAATCAGCAGTATACGAATCCGAAATATCGAACCACTTGAAGATTGCGAAGAAGGAGTGGAGTTGCTCCCCCAAGGGTCACCGATCCCTCATGACTTCTGGAAATCTCCAACCATTGAAGAGTTGGCAGCTTCGCAGGGTGTGAAGGAAATCGACAACGTTGAGGCGCTGTTTGGAACATGGCCGGGGGAATTAGACGACGATTTTGAAACCGAGGTCCGCTCACTTAGGCAATTCAACCTGAATGGGGGAGAGAACCGGTGAGTGGGGGCAAGATTGTCGTAGACACCAACGTTGTTTCTCACATCATGAAGGGGGATGATCTCGGCCGCGCTTATGCTCTTCACCTTCGGGGAAAACTCGCCTCGGTATCCTTCATAACTGTGGGTGAGTTGTATTTTGGAGCAGAGAAACGGAATTGGGGGGAAAAGCGTCGAAAGCAATTGGAATGCGGCCTGAAAAATTATGTGGTCATTCCCTATGACAATGAAATAGCCAGGCATTACGGTAAGATAGTGGCAGAGAGGGAGCGCAGCGGCAAGCCGATTTCGTGTTCAGATGCTTGGATAGCGGCCTGTGCGGTCAGACATCGGGTTCCGCTCATAACACACAATGTGAAGGATTTTGAATCAATTGCAAATTTGAAAGTGATCACTGAATACGAGTAGTTTTCTGATTTTGTATTCCGGTCGAACCGGACGCTTGTTCGGAAAAGAGCATTTCAAGAGAACAAGTTGAGGATAGCGAAGGTAGCGAAGGTAGCGAAGGTAGCGAAGATAAGAAGGATAGAGGGGTTTGTCAGCGGCCTTGTTGACGGATGATCAAGTCAGCGCATTTTTGCCCTGATGTCACGACCATGCATGTGCCGCCGCCGGGGTTGACGCTTCCGCCCACGAAATAGAGATTTTCGTACTTGTTGCTTTGTTTCGGAGGTTTTAAAGCGAAGTTGCGCTTGGCATCCGAGATGACGCCGTAGATTGATCCCTTGTTTGAGTAGTACATCCTTTGAAGATCGTCGGGTGTTAAAACATCTTCGATCACCGTGTGTTTTCTCAAGTCGACAAGTCCCATCCTTTCCAGTTTGTCGTAGACGCGCGTTTTCAGTGCGTCGTAGTCGGCCTGGGTGAACGGGGGATCTTGAATGTAAGGAATGTGTGGAAGGATCTTGATTATCTCGTGTCCTTCAGGCGCGAGTTCGGGGTTCGTCTTCGTGGGACACACCAGGTATATGTTGGGATCTTCGGGGAGCTTTTTCTTTCTGTGTATTGTGTCCAGGAACTTTTTCGAATCCTTGGAGAAAAAGAAGTTGTGGTGTTTAAGTTGCGGGTACTTTCGGTTTGTTCCCACGTGGACCACCAGGCCGGACGCGGCCGGTTCGTATGCATAATCATACGCTTTGATCATGGCCCCGGTTTCGTTCATCAATTGCTTGTACGCTGGAATGACTTCCATGTTTGAAACGACTATGTCGGCTTTGACGGGTCCAAGCCCTTTGACCACGAGACCATCTACGCGTTTCCGGTTCTTTGTAATGGATGTGACTTCCGAGTTAAGGTGTATTTTGACCCCGAGGTCTTCCAGGAGTTTTTGGATCCCCCGCGCCAAATTGTACATTCCTCCCTTTACGTACCATACCCCGTAACCCATCTGGGAATAGGGCAGGAGGTTCATCAGGGCCGGGGCTCGGTACTGTGATGAACCCACGTACTTAATGAAAAAGCCGAGCATGTCGACGAGGTTCTTGTGCTTTACGTATCGCGTCACTCCGCTTTGCATGAGGGAAAAGATGTCGGTTCCCTTGAATGCTTCCATGTACGAAGTGTCTTTGAGTATTTCAGCGAGGGTGTCGGCGCCGTTTTCCAGGTAGTTTTCCTCCGCGAACTTGTACAGTTTACGTGAGTATTCCATAAACGCCCAGTACCCATCAGCCTCCTCGCCGAGCTTTTCCAGCTCTTTTTCCATGAAGCGCATGTCCGGGTGCAGGTCGATATGAGTGTTGTCCTCGAAAAACGACCGCCAGTGAGGCAACAGCTCTTGAAACTCGACGTATTCTTCCATTTTATGTCCGGCACGTTCAAAGATGCGGCGAAACAGATGGGGCAGAATTATGAGCGATGGACCCAGGTCGAAGCTGAATCCATCAACTTCCTTGAGGTTCAGTTTTCCGCCCACTTTGTCGTTTTTTTCGAAGACTTCAACTTGGTAACCTTCCGCTCCAAGCGCGGCGGCCGCGGACAAGCCTCCCAGGCCGGCCCCGATGACTGCAATTTTCTTTTTCCCTGAAGTTTCCATTTCTTTTCCTCGCTCATGATCCTGCAGCTAGAATTCTCTTTGGTGGATCTTCCTCTTGATTGGTGTTTTCTTTGTTTTTTTGGGCAATCGACTTTCAAAGATCGATTTCGTCAAGAATCATCTTTTAATAAAAGCGATCGTATCTTCTGTAAATGATTTTTTACTGATCCGGGAATTGAATGGCGCCCGTAGAGAAGTTGCATGAGGGTTTTCACGGCTATGTAGCCGGATCGGCGATAGGGAAACCAGTTGATTTCTTTTTTTGTGAGTCCCCGGTTGATCATGATCGTCTTGGTCCCTGAAAACGAATACAAGCCATCGGGGCCGTGGTAGCGTCCGAATCCGCTTTTCTTTTCGCCTCCGAACGGAGTGTAAGGGTTGGAGATATTGACGATGACATTGTTTATCGCGCAATTGCCCGTGACCAGTTTACCCGCGACCCTTCTTGCTTTTTGGATGTCGCTCGACCACACCGAAGAGTTCAGGCCGTATTCCGAGTCACCGGCCAGGCGGACGGCTTCTTCCTCGGTGCGAAAAACCATTACCGGAAGAACCGGGCCGAACGTTTCCTCGGTCATCACTTTCATGGAATGGTTCGCGTCTCTCAAGATCACGGGGGAAATGAAGTTGTCTTTTCTCTCGATGGGAAGGGTTGTGGATGCTCCCTTTTCAATCGCATCCCGAATGTGTTCTTCAATGATTTCCCGTTGGCGGTCGTAAATGATCGGACCAATGTCTCCGCGCTTTCCGGTGCCGAGTTTGATTTTGCGGGTTTCCTCGGTCAGCCGGTCAATGAACGATTCATAGATCGTATTTTGAACGTACAGCCGTTCCACTGAAACGCATGTCTGGCCTGCATTGGAAAACGCTCCGTATACAGCGCCTCGAGCTGCGCGTTCCTGGTTTGCGTCTTCGAATACGATCATGGGGTCTTTGCCGCCCAACTCCAGTTCCAGGGCTACCAGGTTTCGGGACGCGGCCTCCATGATCTTTTTGCCCGTTGCAACGCTGCCCGTGAAAAAGATCTTGTCGGGTTTTGCATCGATCAGAGCACCCCCCACATTGGGACCTCCGTTTACAACCTGGACCAGGTTTTCCGGGAATTCGGCTTCTTTGAAAAGGTCTCGTATCAACTCACCCACCGAGGGTGTGACCTCAGAGGGCTTCAGGATGACCGCGTTTCCCGCGGCGAGCGCGGTGATTACGGGCACCATCGAAAGCTGGAAAGGGAAATTCCAGGGGCTTATTACAAGCACCAATCCGAGGGGAAAGCGTTCCACGTAAAAACTGTTACCGCTCAAAACAATTGGTGCTTTTGCTTTAACGGGCGCGAGTATGTTCTCTGCATATCTTTCGTAGTAATCGATCATGGAAACGGTCACGAACACGTCCGAGGTGAGCGACTCCATGTCGACCTTCCCGGTGGTCAGCCGCAAGACCTTGATGATATCTTCCAGTCTTTTCATGATCACGAGCCGCAATCTTTTAAGAGCGGCCATTCGATCTTGAATCGGTGCTTCCCGCCGGGATTCAAAAGCGTCTCTGCCTCTCATTACAATCTGAAGGAGTTCTTCATCCGTCGGCGGAGTGTATTTCTTGATTGTTTTGCCGGAAACCGGAGAAGTTTCAATTATCGGGGTCATTCTCGTTTTGCCTCTTTAAATCTAGTGGGTTCTTTTCGGGTAATAATGAATGACTTTTGCAACTTTGCAATAACCAAGATCCCCTGTCCCCGATTTGCCCGAAAATAGCCTGACAACTAACGGATGTCGATGATATCCTGATCTCGTTCAATGCAAAAATAGCATTCGTCCTTCACGCAATCATGCAAAACGTCGAAAATAATCTGTCCTTCCGGGTGATTCGTTTTGCACTCGGCGATGCATGACCACTGGGGTTTTTCGGGGTAGCAGGAGTCGTAGCATTCCAGTATCGCTTCGCAATGAGTGTCATTCAGGCAATCTCCGAGTTCCTCGCCGCAATAAGCCGATGTGCATTCTTCGCAATCTTCATCGCCGGAAAGGGAGAAACCGCCGTAGATTGAAAACGAATGAAGTTCCGCAGACAGAGTTCCATCGACCTCGTTGTACCGGAATCCCTTCACGCCCAGGGGCCGGCCGTCTACGACCTTGGCCAGGTAGATGTTTTTCGAGCGCATCTCTTCAGGAACCTTGATGGTCAAGGTGACGGGCGTCTCAAAAACAATGCCGGCCGGTTCCAGTTTGTACAGATTCGTGACCAAATTCCCGCTGACGTTTCCTTGTACAACGGTTATGCTGATTTCGATGTCGTCGTTCACCGCGCCCGGTGGTACGTGAATGTTTACGCCTTCTTCTTCCATGACGACCTCACCTCCCTGGGGAGTGATGACCGTTTTGAACGGTTCGCCCGAAGAAGAAGAAGACCGCGACCCGCATGCAGCGAAAAACTGGATCATCGGCAGAATAAGGGCGAAAAATCTTGTGTGCCTGTTCATGACAAACCTCCCGTATCTATTATGATGTGTTTATCAATTCATATCTATCAATTCATGCGTATCAAAGCATGTTTATTATTGTATGAATAAACCGAGAATTTACAATCAAAATTAAATTATGACGACAATCGATCGAAAAGAGGTATTCATGATGCTTGGTTTGGCGTTCATGGTGATTTCATTCGAACACCCCCCGGTTTTTTTGTGGTATGGTCCGGTCGTGGGTTGGTGTGAAACAGCAATAGCTGAAAGATCATGGCGGCAGGAAATGCAAACAACAGCTTAGAGCAGAGCAAGTAGAGGAGAGAAAGATGTTTGGGACGAGATGCATCAGGCCTGTTGCGGTTGCAACAATGGTTCTTGGTTTTGTTTTTTTGACGGGTTGCGGACCTGCAACGGGAAAGGTCAAGCAGATGGATGGGGGCCCCTCCACGGACGGGCCGAATTTCGAAATTTGCCGAAACAACCCGGACACTATCGTGTGCGACTCAAATCAAATGGTGACGTGTGATTCCAAGGGCGAAGAGATTGCCCGGCAGGACTGCGGGACAATGCAGTGCATGGAACAAACGGGCTGTGTGCTCTGCCTTCCCGGGCAAACATACTGCGAGGGAAACACCGTGATGGCTTGCGGCGCTGATATGATGAGCTGGGAGGTTAGTCATACCTGCAATCCCGATGATGGGGATGTCTGTGACCCGGAAACAGGTTCATGCATCAATCTTTGCGACCAAGCGGCGGAAAGACAGGCGAACGTGGGCTGCGAATACATAGCGGTGAAAATGTCGAACGGCGATGCGAACCAGGCCAACGACGGGTGTTTCGTGGCGATCATCAGCAATGTCAACGAAGAAGGCACGGCCACCGTGATCGTTGAAGACGATCAAGGAAATATCCTCGATTTTCCGGATTACGGCACCGAACGGCATGTGCCCCCGGGTGAACTCGCGGTCTTGGCTCTTGCAGGCGGAGCGGGGCATTGTTCACATACCCCCGCTGTTCCGAATGCGATTGACTTGCAGTCGGGAATTTTCCCGGGAACTGCATTCCGGATCCGCACGACCATTCCGGTGGTCGCGTACCAGATCAATCCATTCGAAGCCGCTACAAAGCACACGACCGACGCGTCTTTATTGATCCCGGAAACGGCTCTTGGAAATCAGTACTATACGGCCAATTATTATGGAAAAGCCTCTTATAATCCACCATGGTCCGCATCCATCAGCATTGTGCCGGTTGAAGACAACACGCACGTGACGATTTCGCCCACGGCCGATGTTCAGTCGGGCGGTCCCGTGCCCGGAGGATCGAGTTCTTTTGACCTGACCCTGAATGCCATGGAACATCTGCAGATTCTGGCCCAGGGAAGCCAGGACCTGACCGCGAGTCTTATCACCGCGGATAAACCGATAGCGGTGTTTTCAGGTGTGTTGTGCGCGGACGTGCCTCCCGGAAAGGGTTATTGCGACCACATAGAACAGCAGATGCCACCGATCAATTCGTTGGGATGGACATACATTGCGGCCTTTCCGCCTCGCCGCGCGTCCGAAAACACGCTTTGGCGGGTCATAGCGGCACTGGACGGAACAAGGGTGGATTTTGAACCCGATTCCATGAACCAGTACAACACAGTGCTGGACGGCGGTGAAATGATGGAAATCGACACCGACCGATCCTTCATGGTGAAATCGAGCGCCTATGCCCCGGACCCTGAACAAGAGCCCCCGATACTCGTGGTGAACTATTTAAAAGGCGCGGTGCAGACCGCGGCCGAGTCGGGCGTGAGCATCTATGATCTGGGCAATCTTCGCGGGGACCCGGCCATGATCCTTTCGGTTCCGGTGGAACAGTATCTGGATTCATACATATTCCTGGCGGATCCCACGTATGCGTACAATTACGTGGTGGTGGTAAGCACTGTTGCAAATCAGCAAATTCACCTGAATTGCTTGGACCCGATCCCACAAGACATGTTCGAACCGATAACCGGGGATTACGCGCGCGCGGCCGTCACCCTGAAGGCCGAAGACGGTTCGG
>SLPX01000351.1 GCA_007131745.1 Myxococcales bacterium | reverse complement strand
TGACCGAACGTCACTCGAGAGCGGCCCGCACCTCTCATGATATGAGCAGCCCCCTGCAGATACTGACCATGCTCCGGTATTCTCTCGAACCCCACATAAGGCCCGATGATCGGGAAGGGTTGAGCATCCTGGACGACGCTGTCGAAGCCGCGGACCGCATATCGAAACTGGCGCGGGAACTCATGGACGCTCCCGTCAGACCGCTGGGCGTGGCGCTTCCGATGAAGCCCGAGATCCTGGAGGTAGGGGACCTGGCCGAGCGTTTCAAACGAAGAACCATGGCCCAAGTCATCGGCAAACCCATCCGGGTTAGTTCGTTTACAAGCCGGGAAGCTCCCGAAGCCATTCGCATCGATCACCTGCTTTTCAACCGGGTTGTAGACAACCTTCTGACCAACGCGGCTCGTTACACCGAAAAGGATTCCATTCTCATCGAGGTTGACGGCACAGCGGGAAGTCTGGTCGTTAAGGTGTCGGACACGGGAGTGGGCATAATGGAAGAAGATATGCGGATGGTCTTTCAACCCGGCACAACCGGCAGAATAAAGCATGAAAACAGCCGCGGTCTCGGCCTTCCAATAGTCGTAGATCTTCTGGACCAAATCGGCGGAAGGCTGGAGGTGCTTTCCAGGGCGGGGTTGGGAACGACTTTCTGGGCGCACTTTCCCATTGAAACCAAAGTCGCGTTAAAAAGCTCATTCAAGAATGATTGCGAAACAGCAGATGAGGCAATCGGCCGCGTAGTAACCTTTCGAGCCAGATCAACACAGGAAAATGAGTTCGCCGCGCAAAAGGCCCGTTTCCGAAAGAGAAAAAAGACCGGGGAATTATGAAAATCCGTGCAGTCGACGTTCTGCTCGCCTATCTGAAGGCGGAGGGGGCGAAGGTTGTTTTCGGCATTCCAGGAGGATTGTTGCACCCTTTTTTCGACGCGGTCGAGCGGGATCCGGAGATCCGGCTGGTGGTGACAAAGCACGAAGAGGGCGCAGCTTTCATGGCCGACGGATATGCAAGAGCAGTGGGGAAACCGGCCGTGTGCGCGGGCACATCCGGGCCAGGGGCCACAAACCTCCTCACCGGCGTTTCAGTGGCTTTCGCGGACGGCGTACCGATGTTGGTGATAACCGGCCAGGCAGCGTCGGCCGCCCTGGGAAAAGGCGCGGCCCAGGAAACTTCCCGGGAAGACATCGATATCGTGCAGATGTTCGCGCCGGTGACAAAGTATTCCACCATGGTGACATCTGCCTCGGCCTTGCCCCATCATGTTCGACGCGCGCTCCGAAGAGCTTTGTCCGGCCGGCCCGGGCCCGTGCATATCAACGTGCCGGTAGACCTGTGGAACATTGAAATATCCGAAGAATGGTTTAAACCCGAAAGCTACCGGCCTTCTACATACAGTTTCGACAGGAATGCCGTAGCGCAGGCAGCGGAAATGCTATGCAAATCACGTTTGCCCGCCTTTCTTTGCGGTTCCGGAGGTGCGGCCGCGGCCGAACCATTGCTGAGCCTCGCTGAAATGCTGCCTGCACGGGTCGCTACATCGCCCCGGGGCAAAGGAATTTTCCCTGAAGATCATCCTCTTTCGTTGGGCGTTTGCGGTTTCGCGGGGCACCGGGCTGCAAGAGACACGATATTGGGCGATAGAGTGGACGTACTTCTCACCGTGGGAGCCTCCCTGAACGAGACAACCACGTTTAACTGGGCTCCAAGCCTCCTGCCTGCCGGCCCGCTCCTTCAGGTTGACATAGACCCGGATCGCATAGGACGGAACTACCCGGTGGATGTCCCCCTGGTGGGGGACGCGGGCACAATCCTCGTGGAACTCGTGTATCACCTTCACAGGCTCATAAGAGACGGCGCCCGGCCCCGCTCTGCTTGGCCCGGAGAGCCGCCTCTGCCCATGGGCGACAAACGATGCAACTCCGAGGAGTTGCGACGCTCGGAGGAAATCCCGGTTACTCCACAGCGATGGAGGAGGGATCTATGCGAAGTGCTGCCTGCAAACGCTCTTCTTTTCAGTGATATCGGCGGACACATGCTTTTCAACATACACGACCTTGAAATCCGGAAGGGTCAGTGCTTTTTCATCAACCTGGGGTTCGGCTCAATGGGGCACGGCACCGCGGCCGTGATCGGCGCTGCCTTGGCGCGCCCGGACCGGCCGGTTGCAGCCATAGTAGGAGACGCTTGTTTTACAATGAACGGAATGGAGATACTCACCGCGGCGGAACATCGCATCCCTGTCGTGTGGATAGTGGAAAACAACCAGATGCACGGCATCGTATGGCACGGAACCCGCAGAGTGGGAGCCGGAAGACCAATGGAGTGCATAAGATATTCAAGGGAACTATCAGTGGCGGATATAGCGCGCGGCATGGGAGTATATTCAGCGATTGTGGGCGCGCCCGGGGAAATCCAGGGTGTATTCCTAAGGGCTCTTGCTCAAAAAAAACCCGCTGTTATAGAGGTCAGGCCGGATCCATCGATCTGCCCTCCCCTCGCGGATAGGGCCAAATCCATTTCAGGATTCGCTGATCGATGAAAGGTATGAAGATGAAAAAAAGACCCCTTCCAAGCGGCCCGTTCGAAGAACTCTCTTGGCCCTCCCTGCTAGAAGCCGGGGTCGTCAAACCCGGGACTATGCCCCGGATCCACGGATACTCCGTTGACGAAGATCTCTGCCGTCACTACTCTTTCGGAGAAGTTCTTTTTCTCTCCTTGACGGGCGACCTACCTACGAGGGAGAAAGGAATCCTTTTCGAAAATGTGCTGATACGGCTTTGCCCTGTTTCGCCCGCCGATGGACCCGTTCACGCTGCTCTCTTGTCGCGCGCCGCGGGCGCCACGTCCACCGGAACCCTAATGGTGGGACTGATCGGCCTTTGCGAGAGGGCCAGGCACACTGTTTCAAAACACCTGCCGCTCCTGGAGGCAACCCGCCTCGGAAAACCTCTCCCACCGGGATTCGAAGCCAAGACCGAACGGGACCACATCGTCGGAAAGGAATTGAATGAGCTTTGGCCGGAAGAACCCGGACCTCCCATGGAAGGACTCACCGCGGAAGCGTCGTGTGTCATGGCCCTTTCAGCTTGCGGACTCTGTGAAGAGTGGCAACTCGAGGTGGCTCTCGTGGCTGCGGGGCTGGGCGTTTTGCCGGCCGAAGCTCAACGCGCACCCGCCGGCCGGCTGACTGACTATCCTATGAACCTGCCTCCTTTTCGGTACGAGGAACGCGATGAAGACGTCTGACGCGGAATTGAAAACAAGGCTCGCACACGCTGGATGGGATGATCACCGGCTGAGGGGACGCTCGCTTTTCAAGGAAGTCCTGGGCGACAACACTGCTTTTTGGGACTTGTGGTCCTTTTCTCTTGGAGGCCCGGAACTCAACGAAACGGACAGAAGAGTTCTTGATGCAATGGCTACATGTTACACTGCTGCAGACCCACGCATTCCCCCACTGAAACTCATACGCATACTCAGTTCTTATGGAAGTGTTATGGCAGCAATTGCAGGCGGCCTTGCGTACCAAGAAAACGCTCAAATCGGAATATGGCCTGTAGACGCTGCTTCCTCTGACCTGATCGATATCCACAGGTCTGTTCGAAAACAAACCTCCTCGACTTCACACTCCGACGAAAAGGTGAAACAAGCTATCCGCGAAGTGCTCGGCAAATGGGCGGCAAAACGCCGCCGCCCCGCGGGATTCGGAGTGCCTGCAAGACCTTCGGACGAAAGGGTCAAGGCTCTCAGAAAACGCATGGAAGCTTTGAACCGGGACAACGGACGCTACTGGCTTCTGGCTCACCATGTCGAAGAAATCCTGGCCCGGAAACGGCCCATCCCCCTCAACATAGCGGGCGCTTGCGGAGCCGCGTGCTTGGACATGGGCTTCACCCCGCGGCAGATAGGGGTTTTTGCAATCGCTTTTGCGATTCATGCTTTTGCCGGAAACGCGTTCGAAGGATCCGAAGATACGGTGGAGATCCTGCAGAAACTCCCGGATTCATTCATTCTGTATACGGGCCCGAAAGACCGGATCAGCCCCCGGGCAAATCGGGAAGGGTCTTGAAATATCGAGGCCGAGAAGACCAAGAAGTGTCTCCTTTCGCGTTACACTCGCCGGTTTTCGCTGCCATCTCATATTCAAGATCCCGTAATCATTGCATAATTTAAGATTTCCCGCATGAGATAACCTCTCGACTACAACTCAAAAGCCTCCCAAAAGTGTCTCCTATTATGAGACACCTGTCTCATTTTCGCCGAATATGAGACACCTTAGTGGATTTTTCCCTTCGACACACTGAACATCCGCGTGGGTGAAACATCTCCGTCCCACAATGCTTTGAACGAAAAACAAGCAGGTTCCAAGAGATGGCAAGCATTTTGCTTTAAAAACAAACCATCGTGACGTTGATGACATGAAAGAAGGCTGAACAACGCTTAGCCTGATTAAACCCTCGAAAAAACGAGTTCAGACGGTTCTGAAAAACAGTGAGCCATGGAAACAAGTAGTGATGAACACGCGGAATTGACCGAACGCAAAAAAGACGGGCAAAACGACATGGCCGGATGGATTTCCTTGGAACATCACATCGCGGATGTTGCAGCCTGTTCCGAAAGATTGCTGGAGAATAAAATCCTGAGAACACGGATCGCCTCACTGGGCGGTATGAATGATCTGGATGAAGTTCAGCGGCAAAGATTGTGTGTCCTGGCCGGGTTGCATGATATTGGGCTGCAAGCACAAAGCATACTGGGAAAAAAGACAAAACTACAACTATTCCCGGTTGCGGATACAAAAGACGTGGCCGCTTTATTGAACTCGGACGACCCGAAAGGGAAACGGTTCCGCGAAAAACTGAACGCGGATGTCTTGTCAAACTGGTTCGTTTCCCAAAACGGCTTCGAGCGGCTGCTTACGGCCGCTATAAGTTGTGGGGAACAGAATCAGCTCGCAACAGGCCACCGACGCGTGTGGATGGATGCGACTCGCGAAAAAGATCCCTTCGGCTCGATAACGAATCTAATCAACCTACTACACAAATGGTTTCCAAACGCCTGGCCGCCGGGCGGCTCCCTTCTCCCGGAGAGCCGGGCGTTTGGACACTCCTTAAGCGGGCTCATCACGATGGCCCATTCGCTGGCATCAGATTTCGGGTTTTTTCCCCCCGCTTCCGGGACTCACCCGGCTGTCGAAGAGAGTAAAGCCGCTTCGATAGAACCGGATCCCGGCCAAGTTGAACTCTCGGCCGCAATGGAAATCTCCAGGCTTCGGTGTTGTTGCGGCCCGAGGTTTTCACTTTCCCGGAGGCTGGCGGACAATGCGGTGAATCTGTGCGGCCTGGACGGCTCATCATACAGGAACTCCCTTGAACCGGACGAAACCGATTTCGCTGTCGGCCCGACAACGGGATTCGGCGCGATTCATCGGGTATTTCCGGCTCTCTCTATTCCTGAATCAGGATCCATCACAATTCTGGAAACCGGTGACGAAAACTGCAAAGCCGAAACCGCGATTCCATACTTTCTGAAACTCTTTCGCGATTCAAAGGTTGACGGGCTTTTCTATGCCTTGCCTGAGCGGAATGCGGCGGCACGGATTTATCCGAGCATACGCGACGCTATTGACCGCGCTTTTTCGGGGGAAAGGGAAAAACCCCCGGTGGTATTGGCGCTACCGGATTTCATTGAATGCACAATCGGTACGCGCTGCGGTAAGGCTTTTCGGACGATTGATTTTTCCGGGTTCCAAGATGATAAATTCCAGTTCCGGATCAAAACAGCGGAAGGCCCGGAAATGCAGCTCTTTGGGCCGATCGTCGTGGGAACCATCGGGCAAGTGATGCTCTCATCATTGCCCACAAATCAAGCGCACATGAGGGCAACCGCTTTGCTCAGACACCTGCTCATCGTAGATGATGTGCGAACTTCCGGAACGCTCACAAACAGGATCCTGGAAGAGGTTCTAAAACGGCACGTGACATCCGGAGGTCACGCTTTACTCATGTCATCGGCTTTGAGCGCAAGCACGAGACAGCGCTTTGTTCATCTCGGCAAAAGGGGGCAATGCCCAAAAAAAGAAAAGGCTAATAGCGTATCTTTTCCCTTGGCCATCCAGGTGGAATACGTTTCTAAGGAAAACGATCACCTTTCCCCGGAGCCCAAGGTCATAAGAAAAATTTCAGTTGATTCGTTTTTTCAACAACCAAATCATGTGAAACCGGTTTTCGGGTTTCCAACCAAATCCCGGCCGGGTTTTGTTGACGTGACCGTAAAAACCGCTCCATGCTGGGAACGCCCGGACACGGTGGCCCAAATGGGGTTATACGCGGCCCGTGACGGAGCGAAGGTGCTGATCCTCAGAAACACGCTCCAGGATTGCCTGGCGACTCAGGCTTCTATCGAAAGAATCGCAAAAACAAGAAATCTGCAAAACCTGCTTTTCGGGGTCTCAACCGGCCCGGGCAAAACCGTCTACGCACCCAGCCATCCATTTTTTTCGACCGAAGACAGGCACACGCTTGACCTCACTCTGAAAGATCGATTCGGAAAATCGAGCCGCGAAAACGGCTGCGTGGTTTCAGCCGACCAAACAGCTTCAAAAAGCGGGGACATCGAGTTCGACCTTGTAATAACGGATCTGTGCCCAATGGACGTCCTTTGCCGACGTTTGAATCGATTGAAAAGCGCCAAAGAGACCCTTGAAAACAAGGAACTACCTGCGGCCATCGTGCTGGTGGACCAAAACAGGGATTTGAGTCGATACATAAATTCAAAATGGGAATCAGGCGGCCCGTGCGGGATTGGAACGATTTTCCCGGACTTGCGATTCTTGGAAGCTACATGGAGAACCCTTGAATCAAGACCACGGTTTCGCATTCCCCGCGACTATCGCAAGCTGGTGGAAGAATCATCGCACCCCGAAATATTCAGGGAAATTGAAAAAGAATTAGGCACTGCATGGGAAAACCACGGTCGAAAAATCACCGGCTCTCTGACCGCCGATGTACTGGCCGCCAGGATCAATTTGACCCTCTACAATCTTGATTTCCAGAAAACAATCGACCTCTTTCCGGAAACAAAGGAACTCAGCAAACGAATACGCGCCCTGTCCGGTATGGGCGACCATCTCGTGGAATTTACAACAGCCTTGGAAAGCGGGTTCGGAAACAAAATAAAACAGCTTGTCATCCCGGCGACATTCATTTCAAGTATGGATCCCGAATCAAAACCGGGCCGGGTCAAAAGGATCGACTCTCAGTCCTGCCCAGTCGGGTGGTCCTTCATGTATGGGAACAACCAATACTTGTACGACAGGTGGGGTCTCAGGAACGTCTTGCCTTAAACTCCATATTGTGCAAAACATCTCTTCGGACCACCCACTCTGCGGTGGGGGAACATCGCAAAAAACATATGCATTGCCAAAGTTTGAGGACAGGAGAATTCAAGTGAGCAGAGGTAAGTACAACGATTTGGTGGACATGTTGCAGAAATCCGTGAAAACATACGGTCACAGAAGAGCTTTGGGAGAAAAGCGCGGGGGGCGTTGGGATTGGATCTCTTATAATGAATTCGGGGAAATGGTGGATGCGTGCCGCGGAGGTCTTGCAGGACACGGAATCAAAAAAGGTGATGTCGTGTCGATCATTTCATCGAACAGCATACCTTGGGCCGTATCAGCGTACGCCACCTACGGTCTCGGAGGAATGTTCGCCCCGATGTACGAGCATCAACTCGAAAGTGACTGGAAGTATATTCTGAATGATTCCGGGGCAAAGGTCCTGATCGTTTCAACGCGCGATATATACAACCGAACGAAAGAATGGCCGAACGAGATAGAAACTTTGGAAAAAGTTTTCTGCGTCGCGCTGACCGCAGACCACGAAGATAGTTATGATCAGCTGCTGGAAAATGGAAGAAACAAGCCCAAGGATGTGGAAGACATCGACCCTGAAGATATCTGCGGATTCATTTACACTTCGGGCACTACGGGAAACCCTAAAGGGGTATTGCTCTCTCACTCGAACTTCATATCCAACGTAAACGCAGCGCACGAAATCTTTCCGCTCGATCCGGATGACGTTGCCGTCAGCTTTCTTCCATGGGCGCATTCTTTCGGCCAAACGGTGGAATTGCACTGTTTGCTAAGCATGGGAGGATCTATTGCACCGACGGAGGCAATTGAAAAACTGGTCGACAACTTCGGCGAGGTCCGACCGACCATCATGGTGAGCGTTCCCAGAATTTTCAACAAGATATACGACGGGGTGAACAAAAAAATGGAGGAAGGGGGCGCATTGAAAAAGACGCTCTTCCAGGCAGCCATGGAAAACGAGAAACAACGTCGTGAACTCCTTGCTCAAGGAAAAAAATCTTTTTCACTGGAAATGATACACAACCTCTATGACGACATCGTGTTTCCCAGGATACCGGATCGCTTTGCCAAGCATTTCAAATTCCCACTGGAGGAGTCCACATCTTACTCGATTGAGGCAAAGCACAAGTTTTTCGACGAACTCGTCTTCTCGAAAATACGCGATCGTTTCGGCGGGCGGTTGAGATTCGCGTTTTCCGGGGGCGCAGCGCTGTCTCCCGAAGTAGCTGATTTCATCGATACAATCGGCATACAGGTGTACGAAGGATATGGTTTGACCGAAACAAGCCCAATGGTTACCGCCAACTACCGGGGAAACCGGAAAATCGGATCCGTGGGAAAACCACTTCCGAGAGTACGGGTGGTAATCGACAAAAGCGTTGTCGAAGACGACAGCGAAGACGGTGAAATCATCGTTTACGGACCCAATGTCATGAAGGGTTATCACAACCTCCCCGAGGAAACCAAGGCGGTAATGACCGAGGACGGCGGATTTCGCACCGGTGATCGCGGGCGGTTGGATGAGGACAATTTCTTGTATATAACAGGTCGGATAAAAGAACAGTACAAGCTGACCAACGGCAAGTACGTTGTTCCCGCGCCCTTGGAAGAAACCCTCCAGTTGAGCCCTTATATACTGCAGGTGTTCATAGATGGAACAAACCAGCCGTACAACGCTGCCATCGTGGTGCCCGACAAGGAAAAAATCGAAGCTTGGGGGAAAGAAAACGGGATAAACGAAGAATTCGTCGGCCTGGTGAAACGGCCTGAAGTGAAAAAAATAATCGGCGACGAACTGGAACGTCTTTCCACTGATTTCAAAGGTTACGAGCGAATAAAAAAGTTCGCGCTTATAGCCGAGGAGTTCACTACTGAAAACGGCATGTTGACCCCGACCATGAAATTGAAGCGCCGAAAAGTCCTCGAAAAATACGGAGATGTCATGGAATCCCTCTGGAAATGATTCCACGGCCGTTTCCCGCATGCTTCATAAAGATTTTCTTCTGATCTCGAACTGCTGCAAACCCTTTTCCAACTCTGTCTGGTATTCTTCCGATTGAATCCACTCCTTCAGTCTTGCCGAAACCGGCAACACCATTGCAGCAGGTCTCCACTCCACAACTTCACCTCCTTGTGCATAAACCAGTCCTCCACCATGAACCAGGCGCGTGGCATCGGCCAGCGGAAGCCCGGCTACGACTTCCTCTACACAGGCAAACCATGCAGCATCCAATGGGTGAAGAAAAGCAAGAATTCCTCTCGCCTGTGCAGCCACGTGATAATGAGACGGGCAAAAATGTATGGAGTCCATGTTTAATCTCTCGCAAACCATGACCAGCATCAAAAACAAGTTGCGCAACGCACCCAGGCCGGGATGATTCTGCCCGGGCAGAAGCTCGCGAACCGGCTGAGCTTCGGGATTTTGCATGAGAAGCCATTCAATGGAAAGAAACCTGTATGGAGGATGCTCCCTGCTGTCGCGCAACACCATTTCGACCAAGAGTCTTTTGTTGCCGCGGATTCTCAAGAGTTGACCTCCCGGATGTTCCAGGTCGAATTCCAAATCCACCTCTGAAAAACCGAGTTTCCGAAGGTGCTCCAGCAAACCGTACTTTTCCAGCGCTGTTTCAACCCCGGTTTTCGTGTAAAACCCCAGCAACTTGCCTTGCTTGGGCGGACCGATGAGTTCGGAAAATACATCTTCAGTCGTAAAATATCCTCCACCGTCGGGCTCTGCTGAAAGTTCTCCTACATTCAAGCTCCCGGCTATTTTTCGATAGCGAATCAACTCCTCCTGGCTCCCGGTGGGAATACTCTTCTTCCTGCCGGTGAAGAGCCAACACAAAGAACCGGCTGTGTAGCGCCAAGCGTCTCTTCCATACCCCCCCGCCAAAGTCCAAACCATGGGTGTTTCGCCGGCGGCTTCCACGACCCTCATGTCGCGGAGTAAAATTCCCTCAGGAGTAAGCCGCCAGTTGCCGAGAGGATCGTCGGCCGCCACATCCACCCCCGCTATATAGAAAACCAGTTCGGGACGCGCCTCCATGAACACTTTGGGCAGAGCAGCTTCCAGTTCTCTCAGGTAAGAAAAATCACCTATTCCACTATGAAGCGCCACGTCATAGCAAGCCTTGGCCGGGGAATCATCCCAAGTGTTTGCGTGCAGCGAAAAAGTGTAAACAGTTTCGTCATCGGCAAAAACCCTTCTAGTTCCGTCGCCATGATGCAGATCAAGATCCACGACCAGAATACGGCCCTTGAAATCTTCCTTCCTGAGCGTCTTTATGGCGACGGCAACATCGTTGAAAAGACAGAAACCTCCTCCCCCGTCATGAGACGCATGGTGAAAACCGCCGCCCAGGTTGATCATGAACCGTGCACCGCGGGGCCGCTTTAACGCGAAGCGCGCTGCTTCGACCGTACCCGCTACCATCCTGCGCTGTACGTTGATTACCTCATCTGCATTGATGCTCAATATGTCCCGGCCGAAAACCCTGATCAGAGTTTCCGGAGCAGCTATCGTCTCGAGGTAATCATATTCGTGAACCTCGGCCAGTTGATTTATTCCCACATCACGCGGGCGTTTGACATGGGAGGAACCGAAGCATCCTTCCCGAAAACAGTAACCCAGGATCTTGTCCGCCCTGTAGGGATCGAATACCGGATTCTCCGGATACCTGTATGCCTTGTGATAAAAAACCAATCCCCTTGGGGGCCGGTACGCGGCCGACACCCTCCTGGATGCACTCAACCAGGCTTCAACAAATTTCGTGCCGGCATTTTTCAATTTCGTCAAAAGCAAGTCCGAACCAATACTCATCTGTGCCGCTCCACCATATTGATCCGTTCCAACCTCTCACCGGGGTTGGGTTTTTGCATATACGGCAAACTCACACTCACTACAAAAACCGTATGTAAACATGAGGCTCGTTCAAGTCTCTTCCGGAAGTCCGGGCCGTACTTTCAAAACCTTTTCCTTTTTTATTGTCACAGTACCCGTTGGAGCGCCCCTGGGCTTTGTCACATTGACCGCCCGGGTCATGGAAACCGGAACAACCCCGCCGTGTCTCGCCTTGCTGTGATACGCGGCGATCGCGGCTGCTTTCTTCAAGGTTTCCCTGTCAGGCTCCCGGCCGGATTCAGCTATCAGAACCGTGTGACTGCCCGGAACGCCGCGTACATGAAACCACCAATCATCCGGCGCGGCCACCTTCAAGCTCAACCTGTCATTGTCCGATTCACTCTTGCCGGCAAGCACCTTCCAGCCACCGGGCAGAATGTACTCCCAGACCTGGGGAGGAGGAGGAGGACCTTTTCTTGCAGCAGGCATAAACTCTTTCTTTCAATCTATCCGAATACCGGTATCTACATCATTCAAAGATCTCGAGATTACCTCCCGTATGCAAAAAACAAATGTTTTCATCGGAAGAAAACCGTTTTCTCGCTCCATAATCCAACAGCCCGGCAGCCGCTTTTCCGGTGTACACCCTGTCCAAAAACAAACCGCATTTTCTTGCAAACAATTTAACGGCTTCATCGCACTCCGAGGTGCGTGCAGCGTAACAATCTCCAATGTAAGAATCATCCACTGAAACAACGTCTTCTTCCACACCCCTGCCCAAACCCATAAAAGCCATGGTATCGGCGGCCAGTTTGCGAACCTCCGCTGTCAGAGTGTCTTTGGGCTTTGCCACGCTCATGCCGATTATTTCACCCGGCCACCCGGCAAGTATCTTGGCAGCAGTCAGTCCGGCCTGGGTGCCGGCTGACGAAGAGGCATGGATTATCCTGCTGAATCGTATTCCAAAGCGTTTCTCATCTTCCATCAACTCCAGCAGGGCCTTTACATATCCCAACGCTCCAACACACGTCGACCCCCCGACCGGCATGCGGAAAACGTTCCTGCCCCGAGCTTCCAGCGAACCCTGTATCTCCTGGGCCGCTTCGTTCCACTCGTCCCAATCCATGGATTCGACATGGTGCACGTGCGCGCCGAGAATGTGGTCGACCAAGAGATTTCCCGTCGGCCGAGTTGGTTTGCCTCCACCCAAAACAAGGTGAACTTCCATGTTCCAGACGCTTCCAAACGCAGCGGTCATCCGACAAAAATTGGACTGGTTGGCTCCGACCGCTATCAAGGTATCCGCGCCGAGTCCCTGCGCGTAAGGCAAAAGAAAATCCAATTTCCTCGACTTGTTTCCGCCGAATCCGAAACCCGTCAGGTCGTCTCTCTTGCAATACACTTTACACCCCAAGATGTCCGACAGCGCGGGCAATTCCTGAACAGGTGTGGGAAGCAACGACAGGCTAGAATCCGAAAAAGCATCCAGCGCTTTCTTGATCTCGGTGACGCTTCCACCCTTGAGTTCCAATCCGCCCTTCAACATGAATCTCCTCCAACATCACCCCTTCTCCGCCATGAATCCCGGAATCCGCCCTCCCGACCTTTAATCCAGCCGGCCACCTCCGGAAAAATCTCTTTCACCGCGGCCGGGTGCGTAAGCATGTTGATGTGATCGTAGTCCAGCGAATAGCCGCGTGAACGGGACAACAAAGTGAACCGGAATGATGGGATGCCCGTTTCCGCTGCGAAATCCCTTACGTCGGCCGGGTTTCCCAGGACGGGATCATCTCCGCCTGCCAAGAACCAGGCAGGAGGAAGCTGCACCCATTGCGCTGCTTCTGCATAAGAAAAGCCGTCTCCCGGATCCACCCATGGTGACGGTTTAACCCATTCTATGCTTTGTAAAAGCGAACTGCGGGTTTCGCTGTCCGAACCTATTCCAATCTTACCGGCGGGCAAATACCCGAAAACACCGGCCAGCAATGGACACAAGCGATTCCACACGAGATCAATATACAACCACCGTGCCGGACCTTGTGTCCGAACAGTCCGCTTTGTCCCGAAAAAAACCAGGCAATCGACCAGGGGGATGTACTCCGGAAAACGGACAAGGGTCGATGCCATCATCACACCACCCCAGGAATGCG
Organism: Myxococcales bacterium; assembly: GCA_007131745.1. The sequence goes on along the minus strand of SLPX01000351.1, from coordinate 15,740 downwards.
CAATCCACCTCTGCCGAACCCCCGGTCGCAACGACCGGATGTAATCCGCCATGGCCGGAATATCTTCCGTTATCGTTTCAGTCTGGCCGAATGAAGATCCCCTCCTGATCCTCGGTTTGCTTTCCCCGCGCCCCGGCAAATCAGCAACGTAACAGTCGTATCCCGCCCGGGCCAGAAACGGCGCCAAGCCTTTGCCCGAGTTGGAATAAAACATCCTTCCGTTTTCTATTGCTCCGTGGAGAAGAAGCACGGGAGGGCCTTCAGGATCGACATATATCCGTTTCAAGTGAATCCGCCGGCTTCCACCGGCACTTCCGACATTCATGCAATGAGATTCTTTTATCATCCAAACATCCTTTTCACGGGTTAAGCCCAATTGCAAGTGTCAGTAATTGGTGGAGCCGGACTCAATTTTCGGATATAAGCGCCCAATAAAGAAGTTTCTCATGTTGGAAGAAAGCGATCAGAAATGAACAAGAAGTTGCTATGGCCCCTTAACCCGCTTTTAAGCCTCTCATCCTGGTTGCCGCTTGCATTTTTGGTGATTGCTACGGCATTGCTGCTGGGCGGATGTGAAGAAAACAAAATAGAACCCTTGAAGGGCAGAGATCCCTGCATCGACCACAACCCCCTCAGGAATGTCTATTTCGGAGATCTTCATGTACACACAGGGCTGTCGTGGGATGCATGGGGTTATGACAATTTTTTGACTCCCTGGGATGCATATCGCTTCGCAAAAGGCGAACCCGTAAAACTTCCGCCTCTTGATGAAAACAACCAAGGCACGCGTGAAGTGCGGTTGGACCGCCCCCTGGATTTCGTTCTCGTGAGCGATCATCTCGAATTTCTCGGAGAAGTTCTTCTGTGCACTGAACCGGGCCACGCCGCTTATGACACTCCCGAGTGTGCAATGCTCAGGGAAAGAAACACCACGTCCGTTACCGTGTTCGGTATGCAGACGGCTTTTCCATCTCCCGAACGTTTCGAATTATGCCCTGCAGACGACGCTGACTGCATCCTGGCGGGCCTTGAAATCAGGTGGTTCGACATGAAACAGGCAGCGGAGGATTTCTACGATCGCAGCTCATCCTGCGAATTCGTAACATTCATAGGATACGAATATACAGCGACGCCGGACACTTCGAACCTGCATCGCAATGTTATCTTTCGAAACGAAAGGGTTCCGGAAAGGCCCCCAAGCTTCTTTGAAGAACCAACAGCGTACGGGCTGTGGCGCAATCTGAAGGAAAACTGCATCGATGGATTGCCGGGATGCGATGTGATGACCATCGCGCACAACTCCAACCTCAGCAACGGCAGATTGTTCACCCCGACATACGACGGAGCGGAAACCATCGAGGAAAAGAGAGAAGCGCTCGCTTTACGAGCCATGATGGAACCTCTTGCAGAAATATTCCAGCACAAGGGAGACATGGAATGCCGGAACGACCTCTCCGGCATAGGAGGCGATGAAGACCCCTTTTGTGATTTCGAAAAACTGCGCAAGGGCGAACATGTGGATTGCGGCGACGACACGGGCAGGGGCGGAATGCGTCTTTCAGGATGCGTCTCACGCCTGGATTTCCTGAGAAATGTCTTGAAGCGAGGTCTCCAGGAAGAGGCTGCATACGGAGTCAACCCTTTCAAGCTGGGTTTCGTGGCCGCCACGGACACACATAACACCATTCCGGGTTATGTTGCGGAAAACTCTTACATGGGCCACATCGGTACGGTCGACGATTCGCCCGAAAAACGTCTTGGCCCGAAAACATTGACCCACGACACCTACATAAACAACCCCGGAGGGTTGACAGCAGTATGGGCCGAAGAGAAATCAAGGGATTCAATCTTCCTTGCCATGAGACGCAGGGAGGTATACGGAACCTCGGGACCCCGCATCGTATTGCGGTTCTTCGGCGGCTGGAACTACCCATCAGAACTCTGCTCCAACAACTCGTGGCTCGAAACTGCAGACGAAGGCGGGGTTCCCATGGGCGGAGATCTTCCTGCACCACCCGAATCCGGAACTGCTCCAACGTTTATAATCAGAGCAGAAGCGGATTTCGGAACCGATCTCCATCCCGGAACTCCCCTGCAGCAAATACACATCATAAAAGGATGGCTCACCGCCGACAATGAAGTAAGAGAAAAAGTCTACACCGTCGCGGGCGACCCTGAAAACGGCGCTACCGTGGACCTTGAAACCTGCACACCAGTCGGCGAAGGCTTTGATTCCCTTTGCGCGGTTTGGACCGACCCTGACTTTGATCCCTCACTACCTGCATTCTATTACGTGCGCGTAATAGAAAACCCCGTATGCCGCTGGACCACCTGGGAGTGTCTGCGCCTGGATCCGGACGACCGTCCCGAAGTCTGCTATTACGAAGAAATACCCAAGACAATCCAGGAACGCGCCTGGTCGTCTCCCATCTGGTACACCCCCAAGTAAAAACACAAGCAGAATCAGTTCCTGTCTAGAGGACTTTTTTCATCTCTCTCCAGATGGATTTTTCAAGCGCATGAGTGAGTTTTGCCATCCGGACTTTCTGTTCTACAATGGATGTCAATAGTTCGCGAACCGGTTCCAACCGTTCCACGGCCTCTTGATCAAGCTCTACCCGCTTCATCGACCAATCCGGAAAAAGCCGCTCCTCAACATTTTCCTCTACCTGCAACAAAAGCACATCCGTGTGCCGGGGATCAAAAACAATCTTGCGATAAAGACGCTCAATTTCTTTTTCAGGACCTTCAATCAACTGGAAAAACAACTCACCACTCGCCATGAGAATGCCCGTGACATCCGCCCGTGCGTTGTTTAGCGCTGACACCGAAGTCAGTTGGGCTATTTCAGCTTCGGAAAAGGGTCGGGCAAAACGGCTGATGTAACGTATTCGTTTCAAAATCGATCTCCATTTTCAGGAAGTAAAATCCATGATTCCGAAATATACCCGGGGCGAGCACCGAGTCAACAAAGACACGAAACGTTTGGTCGCTCACAGAATAATAGACAATTCACTAATAACCGGGAATAAAGGGACTCGGTACTGAAACAGGAGTTTTTCATGGAAACTGATGGTCTGCAACAAGGAGTCTGCCCCCATTGCGAGGGAGTAGGGCCTGTTGGAAAAACCTGCGGGCAGGACGTCTGCGTGCGAAGAGGTTACTGCTTCATTCCAGGTGAATATTTCGCTCCTCCGGAAGAAAACGATGTCGACCCGTTCCTGGGCCGGAGGCTTGAGGACTATCTCATCGTGGAACTACTGGGAAGAGGGGGATTCGGCAAAGTATACCTGGCATTGCAGATACCTATTCTCATGAAAGCCGCTCTGAAACTGTTGGACCTTCAAGGGCTTAATGATGAAATGCGCCAAACCCTGATATCCAAATTTGAAAACGAGGCAAGAGCCCTGGCCCGGTTGGCTCATCCCAATATCGTGAAGCTCATAAAATATGGATTCTACGGTGAACTACCCTACCTGGTGATGGAGTATGTCGAAGGCGGGGTCACGTTGACCGAAGAGATGAACAACCGCGCTGATGATAACCGCTGGTTTCTTCCCGCCGAAATAAAACGAATCACCGACCAGCTTCTGGATGCACTGGAAGCCGCTCATAGCGCCCGGATTATCCACCGGGACATAAAGCCTGAAAATCTCATGCTTCAACAAGTTCCAGGTTATCCGGACATGTTGCGGGTTCTTGATTTCGGCCTGGCCAAGTACGTTGATATAAGCACATCAACAAAGACAGCAATGGGAACACCCGAGTTCGTTGCTCCTGAAGTACTCACCGGAAAGAACATCGGCCCTTGGACCGACCTTTACTCTGTCGGCGTGATGGTCTTCAAGCTACTGAGCGATGAATACCCTTTTTCCAGCGACAACCTGGATTTGGTATGGTCACAGAAACTGGATTTCTCTTTTGATCCCGTTGAAAAAATCCTGGACATGGAACTTCCAGCGGAGATGCATTTCTTTTTGAGAAAATCCATCGCGCGCCACCCGGATGACCGTTTCAAAAGAGTGGATTCTTTTCGGGAAGCGCTCAACAAGGCACTGTCTCAATTGCCGGAAGATTATTCAGTATACGGACCGTACCCGGGCGATGCGGATAAAGCCGGCTTGGGCGCCATCCAAAAAGACGATGGATCCAAACGACAAGTAGATCCGAAAAAACCCACCGACCCTGAGCCTTTGCAAAAAAGCAAAGCCGAAAAACCGAAAACCGAAAAACAAGAAAAACCGAACCGGGATGCTTTCAAGCGCTGGTTGAAGAGAGAAGAAAGCCGACTGAAGCGCCAGGAATCGAACCTGCAAAATACACCCATCGTGCATCACACGGCTTTTTCCAATCCGTCATTGTCTGCTCTTGATTTGCCGGATGATTTTGACGATGACGACAACGAAAAAGATTGATGGGTGCAAAACAACGTCCCCGGCGCGGGGCGCCCATGCAGGATCAAATCAGGTGGTCATCGGATTCCGGGGAAGAAGGAGGTGGTGGTGGTGGTGGACCGGGAGACGGTGGAGCAGGAGGAGGAAGAGAGTCATCGGGATGGTATTCAGTCTCGTGAGGATCGGGTCTTATATGGTAGGGTTTATCAACCGGCATTACGGCAGGTTTTCTTACCGGCGGTCCAACGTCAATCGAGAACACGAAACCCACGACAGGGCCGAAGGCCACGGATCTTCTGACTACAGGCTGATAGATGCTCAAGATCAAATTCAACGCATCGGCGAATCTGAATGCCGCTCCCATGCCAAAAGATACATTCCCCGAGTAATTGACCGGTTCATGTTCCCTTGTTTGTAATCCCTCGGTTTCCACCACGATGATATCCGTAAAACGCGGCGTCACTCGAAGATCCATACCTGCAAAAAGCGCAAGCCATTCGGACACCTTGAATGAGGGAATAACCGAAAACGCCGCGCCGATGCCTCCGTTCCAGTCAAGCTTTCCGTCTCCGCAATCTCGGAAATACTCTTCTTCCGTACAAGAAGACGCCCGGTACTCCTGATTCGGCATAAAATAGAGAGTGTTTTCCACGGCAAAAGCCAGTCTTACCCAATCATTGATGGGCACGGAATATGATACGTCCAACCCGAATGCAAAAGGCGAGTTTACCGATGGCCCGTCGGGCATGTTCCGGGTTACGGAGTGGGTCCACCGGTTGGAACCAACTTCAAAGTAAGGTCCGATATCCCAGTTGTCTCCCATTCTGAACCTGACTCCACCCCCGCCCATGTAACCGGAAATACGGTTAGCGGTTGCGTTCGAGGTCCCGGAGCGCGAGCTGTCCACATGCGTCAAAACCGAACTGTGATGGTAGAATTGAGCGCGTCCTCCGGAGATGTTCTGCCCTGATCGAGCCGGAGCGCGCGGATGCGGCACGATTCCTGATTGCCTAATGATCTGGGTTGAATAACATCCCGGCAATCCGAATACAACCAGCGCCGAAAAACCAACCACTAAAAATGTGCCACAGTATCGCATCGTCTCTCTCATTTCCTGATCAATCCTGCACTTGTTGCCACCACGCAACGGGAGAGATCCTGATCACGGCGTTGCCGGCAAAATGCTCAGATTATCAAAGTAGGCATGAACATCTCTTCGCGAATCGCAACAGCCATGGTGTGCCCTCATTCTCACTCCATCGATAACCATGTCGGGATCCAATATGTTGTATATTCCCGTCAACTCCCCGTTTACGGTTACTGTGGCCGTGAGCGCGGTCCAGTCAAAGACAAACTCCAACAGGCCACTTCGCGGCTGGCACGGGCGACCTGCATCGTAACACGAATAGCCGGACCCGGTGTTGTTTGCGCAGAATATATCCTGGAAATGGTCATCTCCTGAGTCTACAACACAGGTTCCCGGATGGGGCTCGAACATGGATTTCAGCGCCCTGACGTTCTGCAAACCATGATCGTCCCCATAAGGGGGATACCAACCGGAGCTGCGGGTGAACTCGAACACCACTTCTTCATCGCCAAGGAGAGTGATCCCCAAATTCGAGCAGTTGCTGGACGTGGCCAACTCGAATTCCACCGACAAACTCCCCGGCCTTACGGGCGAAAACCACTGCTCCGCCCAAACCCCGCCCCAGGCTTCGTGGCCATGAAGGTGCAGACGTCCTTCATCAACACTCGCCTCACCGTAAGCATTGGTGCAAACATTAGCAGTTTCGCTGACATCGGTGATCGTCCAGCTTTCCAGACCGGACGAGAAATCGCCGTTTTGGACCACTTCACACCCCGAAAAGTCAAAGCCGCTGCAATCATCCCGGCAGGCCAGCGTGCCGCTGGAAAACCCTTGGCTCATGCACGTCTCGCCGCCAAGATCGCCTCCGTCGCAAACCTCGGGGCCGTTTTTCACTCCGTCGCCGCAAAAACCGCTGCACCCGGAAAGATTAAAACCACTGCAATCGGCCAGGCAAGCCAATGTGCCGCTGTAAAACCCTTGGCTCATGCACGTCTCGCCGCCGAGATCGTCTCCATCGCAAACCTCGGGGCCGTTTTTCACTCCGTCGCCGCACACACCAGTGCATCCTGAAAGGTCGAAGTCGCTGCAATCATCCAAGCAGGCCAATGTGCCGCTGTAAAACCCTTGGCTCATACACGTCTCGCCGCCAAGATCGTCTCCATCGCACACTTCGTAATCAGCCTGTAAAACTCCGTCGCCGCATACACCAGTGCATCCTGAAAGGTCGAAGCCGCTGCAATCATCCAAGCAGGCCAATGTGCCGCTGTAAAACCCTTGGCTCATGCACGTCTCGCCGCCAAGATCGTCTCCATCGCACACTTCGTAATCAGCCTGCAAAACTCCGTCGCCGCAACGTCCCGCCCCTTCGCATGAAGTCAGATCGTACATGCAGGTCGTCTGAACACAGGCTAATTCGCCTCCATGATATCCGAGCGATTCGCAGGTCTGCCCCCTGAAGTCGTCTCCATCGCATTCTTCATTGCCACCGGCAAGCCCGTCCCCGCAATACGTATCGCAGCCGCTGGTGTCAAAGTAGGAACAGTCGGGCAAACAACCCAGCGTTCCACTCTCAAAACCAAGGCTTTCGCAGGTATGGCCCCTCAAATCGTCTCCGTCGCATATCTCTCCCGGATCCGCAACCCCGTTTCCGCAATCACCGGTCATGCAACCGCTCAGATCGAACTGTGTGCAGTCTTCACTGCAGCCTAGTTCTCCGCCGTCAAAGCCGAGAGCCTCGCAAGTGACTCCTCTCAGATCCTCTCCGTCACAAACTTCGTCCCCCTCCGCGATTCCATTTCCACAAACAGGCTCCAAAGATTCAACACAAGTCAAACCCTCCGCGTAATAACCCTCATCACAATCGCACTCGGCCGATCCGCTTTGGTTCAGCACACACGTACCATTCGGCCCGCAGTCAATCCCTTGGCACGCGTTTCCCACCGTCCCCTTTCTTTCGCACCCCGTCATTGATAAAATAACTACACCGACAAAAACAAAATACTTACACATTGTCCCCTCCCGCAGATTCTATTCTGCACTCTTCGTATTCACAATCTCACCACTTATGCGCGCAGTGAAAAAGAATGAGCGTCAAAAAACCCATTCCCCGCATGAAATAACGCCTTCTCCTTCCTCGAATGCCTTCCAAAAAGGTGACTCGACCACCTTGCCATCCCGGCAGTGCTGCCTGTCTCCGATAGTCGAATTCAAACAATCTTCATCGATAATTATCCTAACTCTCACTTCGCCGCCTCCAAGCGATGCAGCATGCTCAGACCGATAACGCATCGTCTCCCCGAGAAAAGCGCTCACCCGCACGAAAACCTGTTCGTTGAAAACCTCGCCGGTGCGGATACACAGGCTGAAAATCCCCTTCGACCAAACAGGTTCTTCCTCCAGGCTGACAACGTGTACATCAGGGCCGCAAAACTCTTCAGAACCGTTCGCCGCGATCGCTATTTCCAACCGATCTATTTCAGCTTCTATTTCCAACCCTTCCCCAAAGCTTATCTCCACTGCCACGCCTTTGCCGCACTCCTTTTCGCCGGAACATGCCCCCCAAAAAAGCACGGCCGTAAACAGTGAAAATGCAAACACAACGACCGTTCTACAACACCGCGACAACCCCGGCGAGACGCATCGGTCAAAAATGCATTCGCTTTTTTCAATGCTCTTGTTCTTCATAAGATTTTCATCCCGTGGTGTTCACCTCAAATTGTAGATGACATCATGGGAATCCTTTCCGTCCCTGGTTGAATGCCAAATCAGGTACCCTCCCCCGGCGGACACTCCGATCACCGCGGCTCCGATCACCGTCCAGAACCAAGCCTTTTTGTAAAAAGGTCTGACAACCCTTTCCCGGTCCGCGCGTTCATCCTCGTCCCGACGTTCCCCGTCAATCTCCCTTCCCGGCAACCCTTGCTTTTCGCCCGGTTCACCCGGGACAATCCTGGGAGTCGCTTTTTCGAGGCTTACATTCTTCTTTTCAATGACTTCACCGGCAGAAACACTCACCTCTAAAACTTCGGCCAGATGTCCCGGCGCGGTGATCCTCACATCGTGAATTCCGGGATCCAGCTCCATGTCCACCGGCAACGCAACGGGTCTTCCACCCCCGATCGATATCATCGCGCTTGGAATTGAGCAGGAAATCACAAGCCTTCCTTTCCGAGATTTCATCTTTTCGAGCCGGGCCCGAACCTCGACCCTTTCACCGGGCGCTACAAGAACTTTCCGAGCAAACGGCAAAAAACCTTTTTTTCTGATTTCGACCGAATGCTCCCCCGGATTGACATCCACGGATTTCCTTGCGTGTACCACACCGACCTTTTTGCCGCGGATAAACAGGTCGACCGGAACCGGGTGCGCGTCTATGACAATACGGCCCAGCTCGGACTCCATTTCAACGACCATTTTATCGACCAGTTCCGCGCGCTCGGGTTCAATATCCTTCCCAAGCATGGCTCGGTATTCCTTGAAGACTGCTATCGAACTCAAATAGTCCGACACGGCCCGGTGACTCATCGCCAGATTGAAAAGAACCACCGGCCTTTTCGCTAGATTGAATGATCGCTCGAACGACCGGATTGCGTCTTCAAAACGCCCCAACTTGAAATAGCGCATCCCCTCGAAAAACAATTTTCTTGCCTCTGCTTCCGCTTCCTTTCGTTTGTCCGATGTTCGAGTTCCTTTCACGCGCCCCCCCCCATTTTCAGCAACTTTCATTACACCTTTGGTCCACGCTTGACCGGGGGCGGCGAAAAAGAAAACCGTCATTACAAAAAAGAGCAGTGCAAATCCCCGAACAAAACTTTTGTCCCCTCTATTTGCAGAATAAACCATCACGAAAAATCACCCGTCGTAGTCGGTGTCAAGAACCGTGTCGCGAGGTCCTTTTATTAAGGAATCTTTCGCTTTTCGGACTCTCTTTTCACCGGTTTTGATAATTTTCCTTTTACTTCGCTTTTTTTCACCCTCCCACAACCGGGCGGACCGGGTCTTCCTCAAGTCTTTTAATACGGAAATCTTATGATCCCTGTCGGGCACTACTTGCCCCGTCAAAACATCGTAACCCGGAACTTCAATCCTGTATGCCAACGCAACTTCCGACAACGCAACGCGCTCGCCTTTTTGGGACGCGAGGTTGCCGTCCAGATACGCCTTTCCTCCCTTGGGAATGTCCAAAAAAACTATCGTCACGTACCGGGAAACCTCGGCAACCGACCTATCTTCCCCGACTTCAGCCGACCCGGTTGCACTCCGCGCGTTTTCAAGAGTATCGTCCAACGTCTTGTCCGGGTGCGAATCTGCAACAACTTCTTGACCCTCGATTTTTTCTCGCCCACCGTCACGGCGATCAAAAACTTCTTCGCCCCCGCTCCGCCCCAAGTATCCCCTTGTCAAAAACACAGCGGCTATCAAAACCGGAACTGCAATTCCACCCACAAAAATCGGCAAAAGCCAACGCTTCCCCCCGCGGATAACAATATCGTCCTTGCCCGGTGTTTCATCCCCTGCATCCTCCGCGCTTTCATCAACGGGCTCTTCAACACCCGACTCGTGACCTTCTTCCCTATGGGCTGCCGGTTCAGCGTTCGCTGAGACGATCCTGAAAACAGCCGAATCTTCCGGAACTCCCATTCCAGAATCTCTCGCACGGGTCAACAGGGCTTCCTTGAACTCCGCAGCCGTATGGAAGCGCTTTTCAGGCTCTTTTTCCATTGCCTTAAAAATCACCTGTTCAACAGAAACCGGAATCGCAGGATTCCGAGCACGCGGAGGACGAAAAGGCTCGGTTACTATCTTGACGATAAGCTCATTGTAACTACCCGCCTCAAAGGGATGAACCCCGGTCAAAAGGTAATACAGCAATACGCCCGCTGCATATATGTCGGTGCGCTGATCCACAGTCTTGGATCCCCGGGCCTGCTCGGGCGACATGAAATACGGAGTCCCCATGACCATGCCGGTTGTGGTGAGATTGTCCGCTCCGGGAGCCGCGGCGCTTATCACCTTGGAAATACCGAAATCCAGTATTTTGACGAAATCCTTGCGATCACCCATGTGGGTCAAAAATATGTTTTCCGGTTTCAAGTCCCGATGCACGATTCCGGCCTCATGTGCAACCGAGAGTGCGGAAAGAACCTGACACATTATATCGAGTGCACGAGAAGCGGACAGGGTTTCACACTCATCCAGTTCCTGGCCAAGTGAACGGCCCTCAAGCAAGGGCATTACCATGAACGGCAAGCCGCCGGGTGTCTTGCCGATATCCATTACATCACAAATATTAGCATGTCCCAGGTTTCCTGCTATCCGGGCCTCCTGGTAGAACCGCTGAACAGCTTGAGCATTATCGCTGAATCTGGGATGAAGCATCTTTACCGCCACTCTCCGCCCTATCTCCTCGTGAACGGCAGCGTAGACCGCTCCCATTCCTCCCTCACCGAGAGTTCCGACTATCTTGTATTTATTCTCGAGCACCGTCCCCAATAGCGTCATGTAGCAAATGTACGACCTGCCTCTGGTAGTGTCAACAAACACGGAAACTCCACGCAAGGGTGTTGTTTGTTTTCACAATCAACCGTGACATAGATTCACAGTTTCGACATTTCCGTCAGAATGGCAGGAATGGAAAATCAGCGGTAAACAAAGAAAACCATCATGGATCAACAAGCCCGTCGATGGAGACTCCGGCCAAACCCAGGCGCAAGCCGATGGACAAGGCGTTATTTACACCGTCCCCGTTCGAGTCAACATCAAACAACGTGGCATTTATACCCAGATACTGGCAGCTCGTGTAACTCATCTCGCAAAAAGACCCTGCAGTGCAATCGTTTTCCTGTTCCGGATGGTTGGCGGGATTGCAGCCCACAATCATGATTCCCTCGTCGATATCATAACTCCACTCCACCACGGGCAGGGATGGATCCACGCCGGCACAAGTACAGGCGCGCATTTTATCATCCAAATCACTGAAAAGGTCATCGGCCAGGATCACTCCGCCCAACCGAAGCCCGCCTGCCAAGAACGGGGCGCCGTCCATGTCCCGCAATTCATCCACCGAACACATGCCCTGGCAATCATTGAGATCCATGCTGAAAATCCCTTCAATCCGAACATCGTGTATTAAATGCGGATGCAGAACGTTCGAGCCGACAAAGAATACACCGGGAAGATATACCAACAAAGGCCCTCCCTGTCCGGCAACTACGCCCGACGAAATGTTTGCATGGTTGATCTGCCAATGCGAGCCGTAATCGCCGAAACTATCCGGATCAAGCAACACTCGGCCAAGCCCTGCCCGCCGGTCCAACAGATCAAGGAGCCCGTTTTCGTTGTTCAAAACACCGTGAAAAAAAGAGATCCGGATTTCTCCGTCGCCTTCCTCGGGAAGCTCAACCCAATCCAAAACCAGCACCTGGTCTCCGTTTTCAATTGACAGGTCGATTTTTTCCTGTGAGTCCATGTCAGGATTCAACATATCCATCATGGGCAATATGTCGCCATAAGCATTATCGGGCGTCCCATTCCCGGTGAAATCGAAGCAACATACTTCTCTCTCCTGATACAGCGCAGGAACCTGCAAAGCCCATGTGTAAGATGCCCTTCTACTGCCCGCTGCTTCGGCATAGGCTCCGGGATCAGGAACTGGATCCACGCATCCGCCGCCCACACAACCTGCAGGGGGGGTGCAATCATCGAAGGAATCACACAGAGAAGAAGATACGTGACCATCGGTCTCCACAAACGAATCCGGCTGAACTGCAGCGTCGGACAAAGACACTTCACCGTCGCTGTCAATTACAACCCCGCCGTCAAGGTTTTCACCACAATCGCATGGCCCATATGTCCCATCACCCTGACAAGTTTGCACCCCCACGCCGCCCCCGATGCACGAACAATCCACGACCCTTCCCGGAGTGCACTTGTTGTCGGACGAGCTGCTGCAAGCCGCGGCTATCATAAGCGACGACAAAACAGCTATGCGCGCCATAAGGTTTATCGACTGATTCATCAAAAACAAGTTGGAAAAATGCATCAAAGACCTTCCTTCATATTTGCTTTACTGCCGAGTTTTTACCAGCGAAAATCGATTGTGCAACCCACCATTTCAAAAAATCTGTATGAACAGGATTAACCGCCGAAACTTGCGCTTGTCCGAGCAAAACTTGAATGCTATGACATGGAGAAATGTTCGCAAACAAGATCGATAAGCTTGAAAGAAAGGAACAAATCAATGAGCAAGATCAACGTAGGAGATGCAGCGCCCGATTTCACCCTCAAGGATCAAAATGGAGAAGAGGTAAGCTTGTCCGATTTCAGGTCCAAACGCGTGCTTCTTTCCTGGCATCCGCTTGCCTGGACAGGCATATGCAAGGTCCAAATGGAAACTCTTGAACTGAAAAAGGATGCGCTCGAAAAAATGAACGCAGTCGCCCTTGGCCTGAGCATCGACCATCAATTCACCAAAAAGGCATGGGCGAAAGCCATTGACATCGAAGGAACCAAACTCCTTTGCGATTTCCACCCCACCGGCGAGGTATCCCAAAAGTACGGGCAATTCATTGAGAAGCTGGGGTTTTCCGGCCGGGCCAACGTCATTGTGGATGAACAAGGTAAAATCAAGTGGATGAAAACCTATGAACTCTCGAGTGTACCAGACATCGAAGAAGTTATGGCCGTACTCAAAGGGTAGGCAGGTTGCGGAAAAATAGATCCGCGGCGCTAAGCAAGTTTCGCTCGCTTCACAGGTCCACGAAAGCCGCTGTCTTCCACCTCTCGTCCACCTCCTCCGTTGACAAAATCGTGTTGGGGGTGATCACAAAACCAGGTCCGGGACCGGGGGGTCCGCCACCTTCCTCCCAGTAATATGGCGGCGGCAGGTCTTGGTGGATAAAGTTATAATTGACTACGAGATTCTCGCCGGCCAGATGGTACGGTGAATCTTCACCATAATAAAAATTGTACAACAACACTGAATTGGCAGGGTTGCCGTCCCGGAAAAACAAGGGATTCGTTCCGAAAACGTAGTTCTTGGTGACCGTGACATTTGCTCCGTTATCAACTGCGATGTTGGCTGAATAATTGTCCCAAATGTAGTTTTCCTCAATGAGCCCGTTATCGAGTCCGATGATCAAGATGCCACAACCCCAGTTTTCCCACACCCAGTTGCGTCGAATCACGGTACCGTCGATGAGATCCCCGAACAAGCCGCATCCCCATTCCGTTGTCCCCAATGCACCACCCGTGCCGTCGGGGTTCCGGTTTTCCCTGGTGTTGTTCCATGAGCGACAGTATTCTATTGTCCAGGGTCTTGGGACTTCGCGGTTCTCCCAGCCGCCCGAAAACGCGCCGCGTTTGAAATCCCGAAAAAAGCACTGAGCTATGTGGATGTTGCTTGCAGTGTTGCCGTAGAACGCGAAGTCTGTTGTACCGTTGTCAACGAAGTGCAGCCCACGAAGTGTCAGCCAACTGGCGGAGCCGAGCGTCAAAACGCGACTACCGCCCAGATTGGCACCGCTGAAAGTCACAGTTTCCCCAGGATAAGCCATGATCTCGTTCGGAGCGTCGCTCGTGCCGCTCCACCCCGAAATATTAATCGGCGACGTGGGAGCGTAAGTGGAGGCCCGGATGACCACCCTCGCGCGAGAGGTCGAGGGAACCGTGGAGAGCGGCGCTCCGTCCGTCAGAACATACGTGGGAGTCAGCACCCGCAAATCAAGGGTCACTTCGGCATGACCAAGGCTGTTCGAACCCCGGATGGTAATCGTTGTCCAGTCGAAATCCGAACCCGTCGGGACCGACAACTCTCCCGTGGAAGAATTGATGGTGACGCCCGATGGAGCCGAACCCACTATAGAGTACACCAAGTAGTCCCCGTCGAATCGCTCCGAACAGTCCACTGTCTGAACACCGGTTCCGTTGATGAAATAACGAGGTTCCATCCACGCGATGTAGGCCGACGGCTGAATCGTGCCGAGATCGGGGCAATCCTCAGGACAATTGGAATGATTCTCCCCGAGATGCGAATCGCACACCCCGTCGCCGCACTTCCAACATCCGTTCGTATCAAACCCGGAGCAGTCATCCAGGCAGGCAAGGTTGCCTCCTTCATAACCCAAGCTCTCACAAGTCTCCCCCGCCAGATCGGTCCCGTCGCAAACCTCCCCTTCTTCCGCAATGTTGTTTCCGCAAAGGGGCTCCGGACCTCCGCAGCCCGAAGTGTCAAACCCGGAGCAGTCATCCAGGCAGGCAAGGTTGCCTCCTTCATAACCCAAGCTCTCACAAGTCTCCCCCGCCAGATCGGTCCCGTCGCAGGCTTCCTCTTCTTCAGCTATGTTGTTTCCGCATATCCCTTGGCACCCGGTCAAATCGAACCTGCAATTTGCCCTGCACGCTAAAGTGCCTCCAGGTTCTCCTCCCAGGCTTTCACATGTTTCGCCAGACAGATTGTCACCGTCGCAATCCTCCGGCCCTTCAACCTTTCCGTTGCCGCAAGTATGACAAAACGAAAAATCCACCTTGCAGTCTTCGGTGCATACCAACCATCCGTGCTCGTAACTGCTCCAGTCACGACATGTCTTACCACCGAAATCCTCCCGGTCGCACATCTCATCCCCTTCAAGCACACCGTTTCCACATATTGCATCGCCCGGGCTGAATTCGACGGTACAGCCCATAATCAGCACGAGATAACTCATCAAAACAGGGAACAACAGCCTCTTCGATGAACTCCAAGCTAGGATAATCGGCATTCCAGGACCAGGAGAGAAAAACCAAGATCCTCTTTTGATCGGTCGGCTGTGCAACTTCATTGCTCATCTATCCTTTTCAATACACCATTTCCGCATGAAATCTCGACAAACCTTATGAAATCTCGACAAACCTTAAAGGTTGAATGATACCATCCGCTTGTATTCGGCTCTACCCTTTCGTTCTAAGAACAGCGCAAAAAACTCAGATTGCGATTGACTTGACCGGCCGTATGGACACGGGCTAAAGTGGCCGCGTTTTGCCTGGACTGAACTTTGCCGGGCTCGGAAAAGATTTGGAGGATTTCATGTCGAAAAAGCTTGGATTGGCTACGGCGGCCGCCCTTTCGATTGTCGTATTTTTATCGACTTTTCCTGGATGCGCCCGAACCCTTACTTGTGAAAACTTTGTCGAAAAAAACAGGAAATGCACGGAAGAGATTGCGGATTACCTGAAAAACCGTGAGACTGCGAACGTTTTCAGCGGTCCGCGTTTCCAGGAGA
>SLPX01000093.1 GCA_007131745.1 Myxococcales bacterium | reverse complement strand
GGAGTATATCTCCGCGATCAAGAGAGAGAGGTTCCATGCATGTTCATTTCTGGGTCCGTGGCGGTCTTCTGCTTGGGACAAGCCGTCGGCCAAAAGTTCAACAGCCTGCTCGAGTTCTCCCCTTCTGGCGAGAATCCTCCCAAGCTCGGACGCTATTTCAGCGCGCAGCCACCATAAATTGATACCGGATGAAGCTGTCTCCTTGCGGGCTTTTTGCAGTTCTTCGAGAGCCAGGTCCGGTCTCCCCGATTCCAGGTCCATTTTTCCCAGATCCAGCAGGATGGAGGCCTTGAGTTGAGGCTGACGCTCAGGCAGAAGGGTTAATGCTTCCCGCAAGATGGCGGAAGCAGCTCCCTTTTCGCCCTTTTGTTTCATCGCCTGGGCCAGCATCCGCATGGCTGAAACAAGGTCCGAAGTGAGTCCATGGTCACCCACGCCTCCCGCAGCCCAGAACCTTCGCATCAAATCCACCGCTCGATGCCAATATCCCACAGCGCGATCCGGAGCCCCTGCTCTGAAAAATTCCGCTCCGGCTATCAACAAGGCGTCCGCTGCATCCGAAGTGCGTCCAGATTCTATTGCATGTTCAGAAAGCCGCACTGCTGCGCTGTGAGGCCAAACGGTTGTGAATTGTCGGCTCCTGTTGATTCGTTCAAGGCAGACTCCATGGAGTTCGTGACGGACTTCAGCAGGTGTTCCGGCCTCAACCGTCTGTTCTATCAAACGGTGCGCCACATGCCATCTCTGTTTTCTGTATTTGAGGAAACCCCTTCTCAAAAGGTCATTTAGAACGTTTATAACAAGTTCTTCGAGCGCGGAACTCCCTTTTTCAACACTACCCCCGGCGTTCTTGCCGACAGCCATAAGCTGGGAAGTTGTGTTGCCGGTTTTTTCCATTTGCAGCAGACCTTCAAGGATGTCTTCCGCATTGAACGGTCCGCCCCATATGGCGGCGAGTTGAAGAACCTGCCTGGGCAAACCTCTCAAGCGCTCGAAACGCCAGTCCAACATATCTATTCTTCGGGAAATGGATGGTGGAATGCCTCCGTCACAAACCGCCCGGGTGAGTTGTTCCACGAAAAAGGGATTTCCACCGGCTACGTGAAGCTCCTTGATATTCACCATTACCCCTTGAGCATTGAAGTAAGAAACCCACCCATTTGAAAGCGTCACAACCTCATCGGAGTTCAGCCCGGACAACTGGATCTGTTCGACTCCTTCCGGCGGCTCCGATGGTTTTGCAGTATTTCTGGTGGTGAGAACAGAAACCCCTGGAATGGTTCCTCTTGCGACTCCGTCAATCAGGTGGTCAAGAAGTTCAATGGACGGCTCGTCATAGAGGTCCACGTCGTCGAACGCTAGAGCCAGCAACCTATGTTTAGCGGCCTTCTTTATCAGGTTCAACCACGAAAATCTGCGTTCCCTGATACGAAGATCATAGTCGGCTCCTTCCGCCTTGGGATCTATGACGCCCATCAACTCCCGCATTCCCATGGCTTCCGACCTGGAAATGTTGCCTTGTTTCAGAATCGATTTGAATACATCGGTAGTGACCTGGGTTTCCTCGTCGATATTGAGGAGAGCCTTGGCAACAGCACGTATCGGTGCAAGGGGAGCAAGGCGCCTGGGATCCACCGGAGAATCCACTCCAACCACTCTTATGCCCCCTATTTCCAGCCTGTTAAGGACCGCCTCCATCAGGGAAGTCTTGCCGATTCCGGCTTCTCCCAGGAGTTCGACAGGCCGGCCGCTTAGAAGCGCATTTTCCACCCTCTGCAAATCAGAGTCACGACCTACCAGGAATGCTCCTTCAGAAGATATGGTCCCGGGTTTCCGTCTCTGTTTCTGCTCTTCAGTTTTGAGCACGCTTTCTGCAAACTGAACATCAGCGGCCAGAGTATCGGATGTCTCAATCCTGACGCGGATATCCGAATCGATCAACAGTGTTTCCATTGTTGAATCGGGTTCACCAAAACCATCGCCGACCCCCGGCTCTGCAACTTCGTTCATCGCACCCTGTTCCGGATAGAACAACGAATCCGCTCTTTCGGGTGTGATAACTATGTGGTCATACTCATCGCTCGGAGTTCTGCCCTTGAATTCGGTTTTCAGGTAAACATCGCACCAATCCTCCACAACCTCCAGGAATCGCGCCGCTGACTCAAAGCGCTCGTCAACCTTTTTCGCCAGGGCCAACATCACTATTGCATCCAGGCTTTCCGGGATCTTTCTCTCTGTGGCCTGCACGGACGGTGGGTCAGGATGATAATCAACGTGCGCTACCATTGTTTCGGCCGAAGAATCTCTTTGGTATGGGTTCACGCCCGTAAGCATCTCGTAAAGCAGGACGCCGAGAGCGTATATATCAGCCCTCTTGTCAACCAAATGTCCCTTTGCCTGTTCCGGCGCCATGTAATCGGGAGTTCCACAGACCATTCCCGGGGTGGTCAAACCCGCATCCTTGGTATCCACCCTTTTGGCTATCCCGAAGTCTAGCACCTTGGCCACAACACCGGCTTCTCCATGGGTTTCCACGAATATGTTGTCGGGCTTGAGATCTCGGTGGATGATGCCGAGACGATGCGCTTCATCCATGGCGCTAAGAACCTGGCACATCACGGTCATTATGAACGAAATATCCAGATTGGGAGTTGAATCCATTATTTCGGCGAGGGGTTTTCCGCGCAGGAACTCGGTTGCAAGATAAAAAAGACCGCCCTCTGTTTCACCGAAATCGATCACTGAAATGGAATTCGGATGATTCAGTCGGCTGGCAGCCTTGGCTTCCGCCCTGAAGCGGCTCACCGCGTTCGAATCATTGATAAGGTGAGGATGAAGAATCTTGATCGCCACCGATTTTCCGAGAAAGGTCTGTTCAGCCTTGTAGACGACTCCCATGCCGCCCTCCCCCACTCTTTCCAGCAGAAGATACTTTTCTCCCACAACCATCCCGGTGTATGGATCCGCACCGGCGCCGAGTATAGCTGCGCCCTTGAGATCATGCCCGCAGGAGGGACAGAACGCCGCGCCGTCAAAACAAACTGTGCTGCAGGTAGTGCACTTTTTCAAAACCGAACTTCAAAGCCTTTCATGTCTGCTTGCAGAAGGATCGCCTTGCGCCACAAAACACAATACTTAAAACCCTTCTAAGCCGATACACAATAACCTCTACCGGCTCGGGTAGAAAGTGTTTCTTTCGGATGATTCTCTTAAATCACGTTTCAGCCTGGAAACATCCTTTCCATTTTTCAGAGACTCATACAAAACCCTCCCGGTTTCAATTGTCCCATGAGACAACCGCCACTCGACCTCCAGCCATCGCAACGCGGGTTCCTTGATACCGGCCTTGCCTGTCAGCCGACGCTTGAGAGCCTTCATCCCCGCTCGGATCCTCGCCGGCGCCACGGGCGTCTCCAAAGCCAGAGGTGTGCCCGGCTTGGGCACAAAACATGAAAAGGAAAGTTCCACAGGAATCCGACCCGACAATTCAGATGCCAAATCCCCCATCTCCTCCCAGTCCCGATCTGTTTCCCCCGGAACTCCCACCAGTTGATAGACCTTGAGCTTTTTCAATCCATGTTCAGCCGCCAGAGCCGCAGCGTTCCTGAGGTCGGATTCGCTTACTCCTTTGCGAAGCTCGTTCCGGATTCTTTGTGACGCTCCGTCAGCGGCCACGGTCAAGGTTTTGAGTTCCACCCTGGCCAAGCCTGCCGCGATTTCCTCATCCAGCCTGTCCGCCCTGACCGAAGACAAGCCGACTCCAAGCCCCCGGTCGGCCAGTGCGTGAAGCAACTTCCCGAGTTCCGGGTGGTATCCGACCGCGGCCCCCACCAGTCCGACTCTTTTCACCCCATCCGGTATCAGCTCTAATATATTCTCCGCTGAAACGAACCTCGCTCCTTTTGAAAGCTCTCTTTGTATCACGCAAAACCTGCAATTCATCGAGCAGCCGCGGCATGCTTCGACGAGAAACATCTCCCCGAACTCAGCTTTTTCCGTCCTGATCGGGGCCCAGGCCGGCAAATCTTCAGTGGCCGCGTTGACAGCCGCCGGAGTCTCGTCTCCATGAACGGCAGGCACGTAAAACCCGTCCCATCCTGAAACCTGAACAATAACCTCATCTACCCCGGAGGACGGGTTTTCAGCCAAAAAGCCAAGAAGACGTTCCAACGCTCCTTCTCCGTCGCCTACTACGCAGATATCCACGAACGCTCCCAAAGGTCTCGGGTTAATCCGGGTAAGCGGCCCTCCTGCGACGACCAGCGGATGAGAGCGAACCGACTTCTTTCTTTCTTCGGCCCGCGTTTCCGCGAGCGGCGACAACCCGCACGATTGGAGAAAATCCACGACTTCTCCAAGCTGCAACTCATAACCCACCGAAAGTCCGATCACCGAATAATCCAGGACCAGCCTGTCTGTTTCCAAGCTTCTCAAAGGCCCCGGCACATCCCTTTCCAACACGGCCCTCTCGGCACACCAACCCGGAGTCTCGTCTATCAAGCGAAGAATAGACAAGAAACCCAGAGATGACATGGCCTCCCTGTACCCGCCCGGATATCCGAGGAGAAACCTGTTTTCAGCAGGTGAAAACAGCCGCCCCTTTTCTTCTTTCAGAACTTCGCGCCGAAACGCGTCAAGAGGTCGATTCACCGGACTCACGGCTTCAGCGCCCTCCCGTTGAATAAAACACGCCCGGAACGCAACGAAAAAACTCCGCTGTCAATCAGAGCAACTACCCATGAGGCACATTACCATTGGAGAGCAGTGATTCCCGCATGATCCGCAGTTCCGGATCCCGGTAATAAGTTCGGGATCCGTAAGATCAGAGTTATATTTGACACACCCGTCTCCGCAGCAGATCGGGTCCTGTCCTGGGAACATGCCACCCGAGCATACTTCCCCGTTGCAATTGCACTGTCCGTTATTGCAAGTGTTGCCGCCCGTGCACTGGATGCCGCAGCCCCCGCAGTTGTTGTTATCGTTGTTGATGTTGTAGCACGAGCCGCTGCAGCATGCTTCGTTTGTACCGCAGGAAACACCCGGCGAACACTCGCAGACTCCGTTGTTGCAACTCTCCCCTTGAGCGCATTGCTTTCCGCAACTTCCGCAGTTCGTGGGGTCGGTTAGAAGATTCTTGCACGACGCTCCGCAGCAGACCCTGCCGTCGGTGCACTCAGCGCTTCCGCCGCATGTGCAGTAACCGTTCGTGCACCCCGATGCGGTGGGTTCCGGCCCACTAACGTTACACGCATTGCCGCAGCTTCCGCAATTGAATGTATTGGTCATGACGTCCGTGCAGACACCGCCGCAACACTTCTGCCCGTCAACGCACATGTTGTTGCAAGCATCCACGCAAAGCCCGTTGATGCACTGCGCTCCGTCACCGCACGCATTCCAGCAACTCCCGCAGTTATTGTCATCTGTTTGAAGGTTGACGCACCCCCCGTAGCAACATGTATCGGGCGCGGGACAAAAATTATCCTCGCACCTGTCAGCGCATGTCTGGTTTCTTTCGTCCGGTCCGACACATATCTTGTCGGGTTGCACACACCAATTCTTACACGGCCCTACTCCGTTCTCGTTCGTGTTGGTATTGGTATTGGTGTTGGTATTGGTGTTGGTATTAATGTTGTCATTGTCTCCGTTTGCGCTCTCGGTAATCGCGCATCCCATCAAAAAAGTTCCCGCAAAAAAACATAATGTTGAAAAAGATAGTATTTTCGTCGACATGATACTTCTCCTTCCATACTCTAGTACCATCCTTACCACATCTTAACTTATTACATTACTGTTTTGCAACTGCAAGAAAATTCCACAACGTTATGGCGACGATTCGGTGAACCATGTCGATTTGTAGTGGTTTTCGTACGGTTTTTTTCTGCGCCTTTTCGGATTCTTACCCAACGCGGAATCGAGATTGACTCACCCATGCCTATGATAGTAGAATTGACATTCGTTAATGGAGTTCATGTTAATTAAGGTTTTTTCGAGAAGTATGGAATATACGACGACAGGCTGTCTGGGCGGCAACCATGAAAGGTGGATAGCGCTAATGCGGAAAAAAATATGCAGCAATTCATGGTATCTTCGGTCGAGGACTCTTGCATGCAGGATCTTTAAAACAGCCGGTTTGTTTTTTTGTGTTCTTTCGCTCTGCGGTTGCAGGGAGGAAAACGAGAAGAAAACCACGACGCGCTGTGAACCGCTCCATGAAAACGAGAGTATTTGCGCGGGCGTTGAAAAACAAGTGCTTGGTTCGGAGACCTGGTATGTCGATGAAACGGGAACAACCTCTTGTACGTCGATTGTTTATGTAAAACAAGGAGCAAAGGGAGGAAACGGCAGCCAAGAGTCTCCGTTCGGGGATTTGCCGGCGGCCGTGACCGCGACCGCAGCCGACTCGGGAGCTTGTATCGCTCTGGCAGCGGGCGAGTATTCCCCGGTTCAACTCCCTGCGTCGGTCAGTTTGCTAGGCAAGGGAAGCGCCAAATCGAAGGTGATTGCAAACACCTCTACAGCGATTGGTGTAAACGGCGGGGAAAACGCTCTGATAAGGGGAGTGCTGCTCACCGGAACCGCCCCGGGGATTGTAGTGGAAAACGCTGAGAACCTCAGGATCGAATCCACGGCGGTAGATAATACGCTCGGCCTGGGAATTGACATTCGAAACTCCGTGGGTATTCGGATCAGACAGGTGCAGGTCACCGGAGTCAAACCCGCCACCGATGCTTCAGGTGATGTGGGTGTCGGCATAAGGCAAAGAGGCGCAGGCTCGGTTTCGGTCGAAAATTCACTTGTAGAAAACTGTATGGGCAGCGGGCTGATCAGTTACGAAGGAGACCTTTCAGTAAGTCGTTCAGTATTTCGTAGCAATGACGGCTACGGAATAGCGGCCGCATGTTCCCCGGATGGATGTGTTCCGCCCCGTCCATCGGTGACAATCGAGGGCAGCCTGGTTGAAAACCACGTAGGCGTGGGCATTCTGCTCTGGCGGGTCATTGCTTCGGTCCTGGACAACAAAGTCACCGACACCAACAGCTTGACGGAAAGCATTCACACAATCAGCAGGTCGGTGGAAGTCGTTGAAGTGGAAGACCTGCAGTTTATCGGAAACACCCTGTCCGGTGGAGCGGACATGGGGTTGTTTCTTCACGCTACTTCCGGAGTTTTAAGTCAAAACGCGGTGGCCATGCACGGAGGCCGCGGTATTTGGATGCAGAGCTTCCGCCCGGAAGTTCCCGACATGGTGGAAATACATGATAACCATGTTTCGGACAACAAGCAGGTCGGCGTGGGCGTGCTCGGGAACTACGACGTGAGAATGAACGGAGGGTCGGTGATCGGCACAGTCACGGACAGCGTTTTCACGGAAGGCGGAACAGTAGTGCAGGGAGACGCGGTTCAACTCTTGATGGGTTCCGTGGCCGTGATCGAATCGATGACTTTCCAGTCGAACGAACGAATAAGCATCTTGGCCGATGCAGTGGAATTCCTTTCGGTCAAAAACAACGAATTCATCGATGAAATTGAAACCCCGATCGCGGTCCAGGAAGTCGGCGTGGAAAGCATTTCTGAAGCTATTGATCTGGGGATACTTGAAACAGAGGGTAATGTAAACGCTCTCGGCATCGAGGTTTCACCCTACCTGCCTAACGATCCCTGGAACAACGACAAGCGAGAGATCGCTGTTTCACCTGCCATGGTTGTTCCGAACTGACGGAAGATGGTCTATTCCTACTTCACAGCGCAGGGGTGATCAGCCGGCCTGGGCGAGATCCTGGGAACGCCTTCTCCCCAGGTGTATGGTATTTCTTGCCAGACACTGTTCATGAGTTCGCAGTATCCCATGTAATATCCTTCCAGGTCCCACTTGAGTCGCGTGCCCAATTCGCTCGCTCCATGTAGTGTGCGCCCGTCCGGCAACAGGTGCAACACGGGGCCGTGAAGTCTGCCGTGTTCAAGGCGGGCCCCGTTAGCCAAACTCCACAGTCCCACTCCACCGTCGGCAAACCCCGCGATTACGGTTCCTTCAGGGCCGTCCATGAGCCGGGTCACCTCGCTTGGGCCGACATTTTCGAACTCGAAAAGAGGCTTTTCATGGCCGGGCTCGGTTGGAAACAACTCTATGTTGCCGTCTCGAAACCCCACGACAAGCCACTCGGAAATCAAAGCCGCAGTGGTTACGCCGGTGGATGCCGGATACGCGTTTTCCCGGGTTCCTTTTTCGTTATACACATGTATTTCACGGTCGGTCGAGATCAAGATCCTTCCTTGTTTCAGATCCTGAGCCACCGCGACCGCGTTTTCTTCCAGGATCTTGAAAGCCCCCTTCTTGTCATAGATTTTTACCCTTCCACTTCGGGTGGAAGTGCCTGCTCCCGAATCCCGCTCCTTGGAAAAGGTCACGCAACCGAAAGGAAACGCGAGCACTTCTTCCAGGCCGGGTTCATGGGGTTTTGCAAGCATCCGGTCCTCTACCGGCTCCCATATCTCCAACCGTCCCGCGTAATCGCTGATGCACAGCAAGGATCCGTCCGGAGACATCGCTGCCCTCGACGCCCTGTCTTGGACCGCGATCTCCCATGCTTTCAGCTCCACATCCACGGACTTTTCTTCGTTCAAAGGTATCCTCCCCTGGTGCGTGAACAATACCTTCGGCTTTGCTGAAATGAGCGGCGCTCTCCAGGCAGGCCTTCCTGAATCCACATGAAAGATCCGCAGGGTGCCGTCGTCGCCCGTGGTTGCAACCTTTTTTCCGTCGGGGCTGAAACTTACATAGTTCGCTTCACCTCGGTGCCCGTGCAAAGCGCGCACCCCTCCCGAAGAAATGTCCCAGAGCCGCATGACTCCGTCTGCTCCTGCAGAACCCACGATTTTCCCTTCCGGATGGAAAGCAACCGAATACACGCGGCCATTGGCGCGGCCGAGGATCTCCTGGCTGCCTTTATCCAGGTCCCACGCGCGAACCGTTTGATCCGCGCCGCCTGAAACCAGCCTTTTTCCCTCCGGACAAAAAGCGATTCCCATGATCCACCCCCCCCCGTTGCTCAACACTTTCAGCTCTTTTTGATTTACCAAGTCCCAGATCCGGATCGCTCCGTCCATACCGGCTGTCGCGAGCATGTTTGTTTTTGAAGGATGAAACACCACACTTCGAACCGGCCCGCTATGACCCGACAAAACTCCGACCTGCTTTCTGCTCTTTACATCCCACACGTATACCTTGTTGTCGTAACCTCCTGATGCCAGCAGAGCGCCGTCTGCATTGAAACCAACGCTCGATACCGCACCGCTGTGCCCCCGCATAATCACCGGCGACCAGCCGTCGTCGGAGTTCCACAGCCGCACGGTTTCATCCGTTCCACCCGATGCCAGCAGTTTTCCGTCGGGGCTGAACTTGACGTCGTAGACCGCGGATTCGTGCCCCCTGAGTATTTGCACGGTTTCACCTGTTTCCACCCGCCAGATGCGTATTTCCCTGTCTTCACCCGCGGTGGCGACCAGCCGCGCTGCCGGGTCGAAATCCGCGCCCACCAAGAGTCCTTCGTGTCCCGCGGAAACGGTTGCTGCAACTTCCGGTGTGGGCCTCCAGAGCTTTGCGGTCCGATCGTAAGACGCTGTTGACAACAAGCTCCCGTCCGGGCTGTAATCAATGGATCCGATCGCCATTTCATGGCCTGCAAGCTTCTGAACGAGACGCCGTTTCTCCCAATCCCAGAGTTGCAATCCGCCGTCACGATTTCCCATTGCAAGCACCTGCCCATCCGGTCTGAAACGAACCGAGGTGACACCTCTCGGATAACCTCTCAATACCTCGGCGGCTGCAGAGGTTTCCTCGCGGACATGCCAGAGGCGCGCGGTCCCGTCGATTGATGCCGAAACCAGCATTTTGCCGG
>SLPX01000040.1 GCA_007131745.1 Myxococcales bacterium | reverse complement strand
GCTGGTTGCGGCCGAGGAGATAATTCACCATGTAGCCGCCGTAGGACCAGCCCATTACGCCCATGTTTTCGGGGTCAACGTAGGGTTGATCCGCGAGCCATTCGGTCACTTTCTCTATGTCTTCGTAGACCTTGCCTCCCCAATCTTCAGAAATTGAGCGGGTGTATTCTTGGCCGAAACCTATTGATCCGTGCGGGTTGGGAAAGGCTTTGACGTAGCCGGCCCCGGGATAAACCTGCCAGTCGCCCCTGAACGTATCGGCCCACTGGAACTGAGGACCGCCGTGAATGTTCAAGATGAGAGGATACCTGTTTCCTTTTCTGAAACCATGCGGCTTGACGATGAACATGTGGACCGGTTTTCCATCCGCTCCTTTGACGCTTACCTCTTCAGCGGGCCGTATGTCGTATTTTTTCATCACTGCATCGTTGAACCCGGTCAGCCGGCGGACCTTGTTTTCTCCGGGTAGCAGCGAATAGAGTTCTTCGGGAAGACCGATCCTTGAAAAGGTGAAAACGATTTTTCCGTTTTTTCCCACTGCAAATTCCCGGACCGACGGGATGGAGATCCGCTGGATTTCACCTGTTTCAACGTCGACCCTGAAAAGAGGAAAACGAGCTTTGACCGCGGCTTGGAAAATGATGGAACGGCCGTCGGGATGCCACTTGTGGTTTATCACCCACGAGTCGAAATCTTCGGTCAGGATGCGGGTTTTCCCCGTGTCCCTCTCGTAGACGGCAAGACGAGGGCGATCGGACTCATAGCCGGGAATTTCCTGCCTGATGAACGCCACGTGTCGGCCGTCGGGCGAGTAGCTTGGATAGCCGTCAAAAGCTTTGTTCGGCTCGGTGATATTCAGGGCCGATCCTCCTTCGGACGGAGCGACGAAAAGATCCTTGTTCGTGGTCCAGGCTCTTGCATCGGGTTCTTCCCGGTTGCTCATGAAACAGACTTCGCGGCCGTCCGGGGAAATTGCGATTCCTCCGCCACTGACACTGAAGGCCGGCGAATCGAAGTCCCCCGGAGAGACATTCGTTGTTTGTCCGGTTTTGAGGTCCAAAACGAATGTATGGGTCCGCGTGTCGTCCTTGTAAAAGGACCAGTGGCGGAACAACAGCTCTTCAGCGATGTGCGCGTTGAAATGACTTTTTCTTCGCTTTTCCGCCCTTGTCTTGTTGGCTTGGGGATCCTTTTCAATGCCGGGATAAACCCTTGCGGTGAATGCTATTTTGCTTCCATCGGTCGAGATTGCCGGGTTGGAAATACCCAGGGGAAAACGGGTGACCTGCTCGGGTTCGCCTCCGTCGGTGTTCATCTTCCAGATTTGGGGTGGATCGGACCTTGTGGAAACAAAATAAAAGAAACGGCCGTCCGGTCCCCACATCGGGTTCATGTCGCCGCCCTCCCGGCGGGTCATGCGCTTGAGGTTTGATCCGTCGAAACGGGCCATGTATATCTCGCTGTTGGAGCGGCCGGATTTCAAGTTGTGCGAGGTCACGGTGAAAAGAATGCGGTCGCCGTCGGGGGAAATGGCCGGTGAACCGACGTTTTTCAGTTTGTACAGCGCGGTGATTGAAAAGGGTTTCTTTTTACGGTCGAGAGGATCTTCAGGTGACCTGCTTGCGGTGAGATCATATCCCGTGACATTTTGGGGATCCGCATCGGGATCGTACGAACTTCGGGCCGGCTCGGGAGGAGAGCTTGATGGAGGGACGGTTATTGGCTTGGGTTCTTGTTTTGCGGAGCGGGTTTCATCCGTTTTTCTTGATTCGACCGAGGGGGAGCGCCGTCCGCAGGATGCAGTAAAAAGAATAATGAACGCGGCCGTCGTCGTTATTCGTAAAAAACGGGTTGAAGTTGAAATCGATGATCGTAAAACGGGTACAAACAAGGACATCGGTTTTACTCCTTGGACGGTAAAGTGGTTGAAGGCTTAAATGGAAAAGCTCTTTCTTCTTTGGTACGCGTTGATTATTCTCCTGAACCGGCGCAGTCCGGATCTTTAAACATTCATCATTAGAGAGGTACCCGAATAGATGAAAGATGACAACGGAAGAAAGTCGAAACGCGGGCGGCTTCTGAACGATGAAACAGATGGAATGGGAATGGATCCGGACGGAGATTGCAACGGTAGCGTGGAGGAGAGCGACATCGTCGATACGAGCGGGCGGTCCGGTGGAAGACGGAAGATTCGTCGGAGATACACCAGGAAAAGAGCGTTTTTTCATGGTCTCAAGTTCCGGGCGAAGTTGACCGTAGGGAAGGTGTATCCCAGGAGCCGCAGATGGAAGATGATGCGGCCCAAAGATCCGATTTGCGATGATTATGAGGATGTTTTCGAAGACATCGGAGTCAAGGAAAGTTCCCGTCACAGGTTCAGGCGCACCCTTATGGCGGTGGTGCCGGGCGGGAAGAAAAGAAATGGTGAGTTTCCAAGACCCAAGAAAAAAAAGAGATATGAAGAATATGAAGAGCTCATGGAAGGGGAGCTCAAAGAGTCTTTGCGTTTCAGGGTCAAGAGGAAGATGAAGAAGTTGGCCGTGTGGGCGGTGGTCGGACTTGCCCTGGTCATAACGTTTTCAGTGTTCAAAGAGGATATTATCGACCTTTTGAGCAGGAATGCGGTCACGTGGGCTATATACACCCATATATCCGGACACCTTTCCAACAACACCTTGCTGGGTCTTGCGTACGCGGGGTTTTTCGGGGCGTTGTTTTTTATAATGATTCCGCTGGAGGCGGTGTTTTTCTACTACATTGCCCTGGATTATAATCCCTGGGTGGTGCTTGCAGTGATGCAGGTTTCTTCGGTTACCGGTTTGACCGCGGACTACTTGATGGGCGCGATGGTGGGAGAGCGCACCCTCTTGCGTTTTGCTGCCGAGACTTTCAAAAAGACCGAAAACGCGATGGAAAACTGGGGCGGAATAATAGTTTTGGTATCAAACGTCATACCGTTTCTGCCGATCCAGGTGGTCAGCCTGGGGATCGGTTCGACCCGGTTCGGCTTGGTCAGGTTCATTGTGCTGACGTTTATCGGAAGGCTCATTTACTTGATGGGGCTTTTGTATTTTGCTGATTTCTTCAGGGCGATCTTTGGTTGAGAAGTGGGGGGATGTGAGCGTGGTTTAGAAAGAGTGGGTTATCACGCGGTACCTGATGGAAAAACCTTCCGTGTCAGGAGGCGTGTGACTCTCGTCTTCCCAGAAAAAGAGGATATTCGGACCCGGTATGGATACCACGGGGAGCAATTGCGGATTGTGCGTGGTGGTGTTTACCTGGAAATCATTCGTTGTTTCCGAAACAGGGTTCGTCTGCGGCAGTCCGTTTGCAAGGAAAAGCCGGGCCCTTATACCGGAAAAGCTACCGTCCGTTCCGCTTCCATCCTGCCATACGATCGCGATTCCCCCCGTCGCAGGATCAACAGCGACATCGGGCGACTGTTGCCGCCCTGTCGTCAGTGTGTTGATTTGAAAATCATTTTCATCGTCGGTAACAGCGTTTATGCGAGGCAGGCCGCTTTCGTCGAAAAGACGTCCGCGAATGCCGGTGAACGATGGATCATCCACTCCGCTTGCGTCCGTCCAGGCAACCACGAACCCAATCCACCCCTGGCTTTCTACTGCAGGATTGGACTGTGCTTGTTGCTTGGTGGAGTTGATTTCAATGTCTCCACCAGAGACATTGGCTCCGTTTTGATTCAAGACTGCTCCGCTTATTCCGGTTGAACTGGAATCATGCCAGCCGCTTCCATCCGTCCATACTACGACATAGTCGCCTCCCGGACCGACGTTTGAAGCGATAGAAGGTTCATGCTGGTTTCCCGGATGGTTGGAGTTGATGGTGAAAGGTTCACTGTCGCCGGTGTCGGGATTGGTTAGGGGCAATCCGCTTGAGTCAAATGCCAGGCCCATTATCGATGTGCCCTGGGTGTCGTCGCCGTTTCCGCCGGCGTCTGTCCAAACAACCATGAAGTTGCCCGTTTCGGAGATGGCAACCTTTGGTCCGTACTGGTTTCCGGGCAGTGCGCCGCTTACCGGAAACTCTTCGTCCGTACCGGTGATTTCGTTTGTCTTGGGTGTTCCGTCCGCGGCGAACAATCTTCCCCGGATGTTCGTTCCCGTGTTTGCCTCATCGCTTGCATCGGTCCACACGACTACGAAAGATCCATCCGGCGCCACCGCTGTATCGGGTTGAGTTTGATCTCCGGGATAGGTCGTGTTGGCGAGCGCTTCGAAATCATAGCTGGTGTCGGCATTGACTCTCGGCTCCCCGTTGGCCTTGAAAAGCCGGTATACGACCGCGCTGCCGTCCAGATCCATGCTGTGGTAGTCGGTCCAGACCGCTACCGCATAATCTCCGTCGGCCGAAGTGGAAGGTGTTAGTTGATCGGACAAGTAATAGACGTTTGCCATGAGATCCTGGTCGGATATGGGGACATACGCGTCCGGGTCCACTCCACTGTCCGGATCACCGTTTTCAGCGTCTGTTTCGGACGCGTCATGAATGTCTCCGTCGTAGATATCGCCATCGATGATATCTCCGTCCACGGATGCGTCTTCCTCGATTCCGTTATCGCCGTTGTCGTCGCATCCCGACAGTGATAAGCAGAACGACGACAGGATCAATGCAACCATCAGGGTTACTGTTTTGCAGTATTTCGTTTGAACGGAAAATGTAGTCATTTCAAGATACTCCTTGCATGGCTGCCGCAATGGGACGATCGATTACCGACATGCAAAGGTTACCACGGTTCACCGAGGTATTCGAAGTGTTTCTTGAATTCTTCTCCGGTCATCCCAGCGGTGCGCGCCAGGCGGGTCAGGCGGTTGATGTCTCTGAAATCCTCAGCGTCAAGCCGGATCATGTACTTTCTTGCAACCTTGTATGAATCTTTGTCCACGTCCAGGAGCCTCACTGTCATGCGCCCGGTTTCCGGATTGATGAGTTCCTCAAGGGGAATGGGCATCCATTCACCGTATTTGAGCGTGATCATCGCTCCGGATCCGCCTTCCAAAAGGTAGCGTATCGCAGCATGGCCCAGATCCTGCGTGTACTCGCAGTCAAAAGGTATCGGGTCCGCGCATCGCAATTCATAGCCTATGTTCTTGGCGACGATTCGCGCGTCGATTTTCATTTCCTGAAGTCGCTCCCGGACAGCGTTTCTTATTATTTCCCCAAGTGGAATTTCGGAATAACGCACGTGACCGTGATCGTCCCGTTCTACTTCATCCAAGTTCAAAAGATCTTGTTCGTCTATGATTTCCGCCAGGGCTTCCGCCAGGATCGCTACTCCATAGTTCTTTCCCATGGCTCGGCGCTTGATGATAGCGCCCACGAGAATGTCCACCAGATGCGCAAGCCGCACCTTCTTGCCGCGAAACTCTTCAGCCACTATGGCCAGCGTGGCGCTTGCGGCCCTGGTGATGCCCAGCGCGAGGTGGCCTGCTTTTCTGCCCATGGAAACACAGAAATACCAGCGGCTCGTGGTTTGAGCGTCCACCATTATATAATGAGTGAGAGTGACTCCCACGTGCCGCGCTGTTTGGTAGCCGAAGGTGGAGCGGTCTCCCGGAAGCGGAAGGTCGTTGTCGATGGTTTTCGGGACGTGGACCACGCGGATCCTGTTGTTGGTCGCCTCGGCGATCTTATATGCGGAATACGCAGTGTCATCCCCGCCTATTGCCACCAGGTAATTGACGCCCAGGTTTTCAAGAGCCCGGATGGTGTTTTCCATCGTCTCTTTCGTGGCCGCCGGGTTAACCCTGGAGGTCCTCAAAATGGATCCTCCGCGGAAATGGATGCGGGAAACATCGGAAATCTTGAGTTCCCATATTTTTGAATTATCACCCCTGGCCAGCCAGTAGAATCCCCCGATCAATCCCACAACCTTGAGGCCCGAATTGATTGCCTCTATGGTTGCCGCCCTGATCACTCCGTTTATCCCCGGAGCGGGTCCGCCTCCAACGAGGATTCCCAAAACTTCACCTTTATCTTCAAAATCAAACGGGGCTGCCATTAAAACTCCTGTTCTAGTTCACGGTTTTTGCTTCCGCTTTCAAGCCGATGTTTCGAGGCTTTCGACAGTGCCGGACGGATCGCCGTACTCTTCCTGGTGACGGCACTCCATTTTGACGATGATGCGGCCGAGGTCAACGTGAAATTAACAGATAAGGAAAAAAAAACGAATAACAGGATTGCCGATTCTCGCAACTTGTTTTTTGCCATTACCTCACCGGCATTTTTGTTGTCGGCAATAGCGGTATAAAAAGCGTATTCAATTACCGGCTTTTGCATGCAGCTTGAAACTCTTCAAATGCAGCGACCAGTTCCTTCATGCGTTCCTTGGCGACATCCATGTTTCCCGCCCGGCCCGCTTCCTCCAACTCGGAGGCCGGAACCCGGAGGCGCTCGGCGCCCACGGTAGACGAAGCTCCCTTGATGGTGTGGGCCTGCTTTGTGGCTCCGGCAATGTCACCGGCTTCCAGATAGTCCCGCAGCCCTTCGATCTGCTCGGGCGTGTCGTCCAGGAACATCTTGAGAATATTTGCTGCCAAATCCTCATCGCCCATCAACCGCTCCAGCATAGCTGAGCGATCCCAGATCAAGGATGACTGATGAGCGATCAGTGAGGAAGATGACTCTGTTTCCGCCTGCATAGTTCCACTTTCGTCATCCATCATTTCGACATCGTCATTTTTTGCCGGCAGCCATTTCTCCAGTGCTTCGGCCATGACCCGCGGGGAGACGGGTTTGATCACGTAGTCGTCCATACCCGCTGCGAGGCATTTCTCCCGGTCACCAGCCATGGCGTGGGCTGTCATGGCGATAATTGGAATGCGCAATGGTGTGTGATGGATGATGACGGGATCGGAGGCGGTTTCGGGTTTCGGCATTCCGCGGTTATCAAGCATCATTTGCCTGATCCTTCTCGTGGCTTCCAGGCCATCCATTTCCGGCATCTGCACGTCCATGAATACCAGGTCGTAGGGCAGGGTCTTGAGGGCCTCGATCGCCTCGTACCCGTTGGCCACTGCATCGGCCCTTAGTCCGAGCTTCCTGAGAATGCCCAGGGCCACCTGCTGGTTGGTAATGTTGTCTTCGGCCAGCAAAATACGAGCTTGGCGATGGGATAAATCGGGTAAGGCCTCACGGGCTGTGTGGCGCGTGGCAATGGGACGGGTCGCGCCTTCAGCGTCGGAACTGAGCGCCTGGGAGAGCACGTCTTTGAGTTCCTCACCGCGGACCGGTTTGGTGACGTAGGCGGCAAAGCCGATCTTCTGCAAGCGTTTGACGTCGCCCCGCGCGCCCAGCGAGGCGAGCATGACCAGCCGCGTATCCGCGACCTTGGCGTCCGCCTTTACGAGCCGGCCCACCGCTTCACCATCCATGCCCGGCATTTGCATGTTAACGATGGCCAGACGGAAAGGGTCATCCTCGCCCAGGGCGCGGTAGAGCGCTTGCAGCCCGGACGGTCCGTCCGTGGCCTCCTTGGGACGCATCCCCCAAGAGGCGAGGCGGGTCATCAGTATTTCGCGGCTCGTGGCGTTTTCGTCCATGATCAGCACCCGCACACCCTTAAGGTTTGCCGGCACGGCCGGATAGGCATGGTTTACCCCGGTTCGCCTACCGAAGCGCGCCGTGAACCAGAACTCCGAGCCCTGGTTGGGGACGCTTTTCACGCCGATCTCGCCGCCCATCATCTCTGCAAGCTGTTTCGAAATGGCCAGGCCCAGGCCCGTGCCGCCGTATTTGCGAGTGGTGGAGGCGTCCATCTGGGTGAACTGCTGAAACAACTTGTCGATCTTGTCCGCCGGAATGCCGATGCCGGTGTCGCACACGGAAAAACGAAGCAAACATGAATCATTTAGTGTTTCGCATTCATCATTCATCACTCGACTGACCCGCACCGCTACTTCTCCCTTGTGGGTGAACTTTACGGCGTTGCCCGTGAGGTTTGTCAGGATCTGGCGCAGCCGGCCGGGGTCGCCCGATAGCAGCGTGGGCACGTCCGGGTCGGCTGCGCAGAGCAGCTCCAGACCCTTGTCGTAAGTCTTGAGCGCCAGGCCTGCGGCAAGGTCGTCCAGGAGAACTTCCAGGTCGAAGTTCAGGATTTCCAGATCCAGTTTGCCTGCTTCGATCTTGGAGAAATCCAGGATGTCGTTGATGAGCCCTAAAAGAGATGTGCCGCTGTTTTGCACGATCCGGGCGTATCTACGCTGTTCCTCGGTCAACTCGGTGTCGAGCAGTAGTCCGGTCATGCCGATCACCCCGTTCATAGGCGTGCGGATTTCGTGGCTCATGTTGGCGAGGAACTCGCTCTTGGCCATGTTTGCCGTTTCGGCCTGGATCGCCATCTCGTTGGCCTGGGCCGTGGCATCTGCCAATGCCAGGTTGATGTCCAGCAGTTCCTGCCTGGACTGTAGCTTCAGTAGAATCTCACCGACAATGTTTGCCAACACCGTCAGATTGTGAATCTCGTGATTGCTCCAGGTGCGCTTTTCTTTGACCGCGTCGAATCCGATAAACCCCCATATCTTGTCGGCGCTTGCGACCTGCACGTTAAGAAGGGATTGTATGCCCTGACTCGTGAACTCCTCTTTTTCGGCGCTTGCTTCTGCGGGTAGTGCTTCTACATCGGGAATATGAATCGGTTTGCCCGATATTATCCGCCGCTTGAACCAGGGGAGATCGTCAACAGGCTGGTTTTGGATTCGTTTCATCTGGGACACTGTGCCACCGGAGCACCACTCGTGGGAATTGGTCATGGTTTCGTGATCACGGGAGAACAGAAAGAAATAACTGCGGTCGACATGAAAATGACGGCCGATTGTTTCAAGCATATTGTTTATAGCCGCATCAAAGCTCTCTTCCGTTGTTTTGACTAATCGCGATGAAATCTCTGCAACACAGGTCTGGAATGACAAATTGTTTTCCAGCCTATCCTCGGCGGCTTTGCGCTGAGTTATGTCCTGAGCGATTCCGGTATGGCGTGTTACTTCGCCGGTATCGCTTCGTACATGGAATGAACGGGCATGCACCCAACGAATACCGCCGTCAGGTCTCACTATTCTGTATTCCAGATCAAAAACTCCGTCCTCCATGTATTTGCCGAACTCGGCATACACTTTGGGTTTGTCGTCATCATGCACGGATTCCATAAAGATCTCAGGATTATCATACAAGCTTTGGCAAGTACGTCCCCAGACTCTTTCATACGCAGGACTGATATAGAGCATCCTGGAGTTGTCCGCATTGCGCAACCAAAAAACCTCTCCCATATTCTCGGCGATTTGACGGAATTTCTCCTCACTGTCCTTGAGTGATTTCTCTGCTTGCTTCTGCACAGTAATATCTCGCACAACAGCTTGCAGATAGGTGCTTCCCGAGGATTGCATTCTGGAGAGCAGTACGGTTGTCGAAAACTCTGTACCGTCAAGGCGCTTATGCGTCCACTCAAATCTATGAGAACCCTCCCGCATAGCCGTCTCAATCATCCCCTTGGCTTTGTCACTGGAGAGCTGCCCGTCCGGCTGGCGTTTAGGCGACACATCCCAAGGGCCGAGTGCGAGAAACTCATCAGCTCTTTCGGCGCCGAACATCCTGATGGTTGAGGGGTTGGCGGAAGTAAACTTCCAAGAGGGCGGAGCAAGAGTCATGATCGCGTCTTGTGACTGCTCAAAGAGAATCCGATGACGCTCTTCTCTTTCGGACAGAGTCTCCTCGGCCCGTATCCGTTCCGTTACATCCCGGGCCGCCGCATAGATCAGAGACCCGTGAGGATGGGAGCGCCATTCTATGTGCCGGTACGAACCGTCTTTACATCGGTATCGGTTCAAGAACTGAAGGACCGGCTTCTGCGCGTCCAGCTCGGCCATGGCTGCCAGGGTGGATTGAAGATC